>JBBQIB010000491.1:0-2869 GCA_038324515.1 Burkholderiales bacterium | reverse complement strand
GTCGCCGCCCGACTCGATGAAGACGATGTCGGCTTGCGGAAATTTTTCCAGCATGCGGTCGACGGCTTCGAGGTTGATCGATGCGTCTTCGCGGATCGCCGTGTGCGGGCAGCCGCCGGTCTCCACGCCCATGATGCGTTCTGGCTCCAGCGCGCCGGCCACGGTCAGCAGGCGCTGGTCTTCTTTGGTGTAGATGTCGTTGGTGATCACCACCAGGTCCCAGCGCTGGCGCATGTTCTTGCACAGCATCTCAAGCAAGGTGGTCTTGCCAGAACCCACCGGGCCGCCGACGCCGACGCGCAGCGGGGGGAGTTTTTTGGTGCGGCCGGGGATGGTGTGGAGTTTGGGGGTGTTCATTCGGCTGTTCATTCGGCTGATTGGGGTTGGGGCGCTGGTCAAGACCTGAAGAGTCTGGAGTATTGGGTTTCGTGCTGGGCACTCAGGATCGCCAGCATGGGGGTGAAGGCTTGCCATTGGGTGGGCGGGTGCTGGCTCAGCCCCTGTGCGGACTGCACCACGGCGGGGATCTCTGTGAGCAGGCGGCTCAGGATGCGCTGGGCTGCCGACTGGCCCAGGGGCACGGTCTTCATCGTTGCCTGGGCGGCGTTTTCTGCCCAGCTCCAGGCAAAGCTCAGCGCTGCGTCGTGTGGGCTGGCTTGTGCCAGGGTGGCGGCCAAGGCATAAGCGACTGGCCACAGCGGTGCGGGTTTGAGTGTGGCGAGTTGCTGCAACCTTGGGTCGTCTGCTTTTGTGCCATTGCGCAGCCACTCCAGCAACGAGCGGCCCATCTGCTCGGATTGGGCGCGGATCTCTGCGGTTTCGCGGGTTTGGGCCAGCCAGTCGTTGACCTGTTTCACGGCGACTGAATCGCTGTGCTGCCAGGCCTTTGCCGCCTGCATCAAGGCGGGCAGGTCGCTGCGCGCCAGCACCAGATGCAATTGCGCCAGCAGCCAGTCGCTGGCCTGGGCTTCGTCTGTTACCAGGCCAGCCTCGACGGCAGCTTCCAATCCTTCGCTGTAACTGAAGCCACCCACCGGCAGGGCCGGTGAGGCCAGCCACATCAGCTGCAAGCGTGTGCTGGCGCTGACTGCGGGTTCAGCGTTTGTGGTCGTGGGGGTGGTCGGGGTCGTGGCTGTGGTCGTGTGCATGTCCGTGATCGTGTGCAAGTCCGTGATCGAGCCCATGCCCATGCCCATGCCCTTGCTTGTGATCCTCAGGCGCAACTGCGCCATGGGCGCCATGGGCGCCATGCGGTTCGTGCGCACCCAGCCCATGCCCACCATGCCCGCCATGCCCTTGCGCGTAAGCACCCGCTTCAGGCTCGAAAGGGGCTTGCTTTTCGCTCACGATCAGGTGCATCGCGCGCAGCATCTCGGCCAGCACATGGTCGGGCTCCAGCTTCAGGTGGTCGGGCTTCAATTCCAGCGCCACATGGCGGTTGCCCAGGTGGTAGGCGGCACGCAGCAGGTCGAAGAGGCTGCCATGGGCCTGGCAATGGCGCACTTCCAGCACCGGTTCGTTGGCCGCCACGACGCGTACCAGCGAACCGTCTTCCACCAGCAGTGTGTCGCCGCCGCGCAGCACGCTGCCGCGTGGCAAGAAGACGCCCAGTGGGCGGCCGCTGGAGTCGGTGGCTTCAAAGCGGCTTTTGCTGCGCAGTTCCCAGGGCAGTTCGACTTGCGGCGCGCGTTTGAGCAGCACGCTGGCCAGGCCCTTGGAGCCGGCAATGCACTTGCCTACGGTCAGCATCTTTGTCCCCGGCATCGACTCCAACAATCAATCCACAAGAGATTCATGGCAGTGTTCAAAACAGAAAATAGCGTTGCGCCATCGGCAGCACCGTGGCGGGTTGACAGGTCAGCAGTTGGCCGTCGGCGCGCACGCTGTAGGTTTGCGGGTCGATCTCCATCACCGGCAGGTAGCTGTTGTGCACCATGTGCGACTTGCGCACCTGGCGGCACCCTTTGACGGCAGACAGGTGCCTGCGCAAGCCCAGTGCGTCGCCCACGCCGCTGCCCAGCGCTTCACCGCTCAGGAAGGTCAGGCAGGTGGCCGGCATCGCCCCGCCAAAGCTGCCAAACATGGGCCGGTGGTGCACGGGCTGCGGTGTGGGGATGCTGGCGTTGGCGTCGCCCATCAACGCCGAGGCAATGAAGCCGCCCTTGATCACCAGGCTGGGTTTGACGCCAAAGTACGCAGGGCGCCACAGCACGATGTCGGCCCATTTGCCGACCTCCAGGCTGCCCACCTCGTGCGAGATGCCGTTGGCGATGGCCGGGTTGATGGTGTATTTGGCGACATAGCGCTTGACGCGGAAGTTGTCGTGGCGCTCGCTGTCCCCGGGCAGCGCGCCGCGCTGCTCTTTCATCTTGTGTGCGGTTTGCCAAGTGCGCAGGATGACTTCACCCACGCGGCCCATGGCCTGGCTGTCGCTGCTCATCATGCTGATGGCGCCCAGGTCATGCAACACATCTTCAGCCGCAATGGTTTCGCGGCGGATGCGGCTTTCTGCAAAGGCCAGATCTTCGGCAATCGAGGCGTCCAGGTGGTGGCACACCATCAGCATGTCCAGATGCTCGTCCACCGTGTTGGCGGTATACGGCATCGTCGGGTTGGTGGAGCTGGGCAAGAAGTTGGCCTCGCCCACTACGCGCATGATGTCGGGCGCGTGGCCGCCACCGGCGCCTTCGGTGTGGAAGGCGCACAGCGCGCGGCCTCGGGTGGCGGCGATGGTGTCTTCGACAAAGCCGCTTTCGTTCAGCGTGTCGCTGTGCAGGCTGACCTGGGTGTCGGTTGCTTCTGCGACTGCCAGGCAGTTGTCGATGGCCGCCGGTGTGCTGCCCCAGTCTTCGTGCAGCTTCAGGCCGAT
>JBBQIB010000490.1:0-2876 GCA_038324515.1 Burkholderiales bacterium | reverse complement strand
GCGCTCAGCCTTGTCACGGCCCGTGGCTTCGTCCAGCAACTGCCAATCGACCAGGCGCGGCTTGCCTTCGGTCAGGGTGCCGGTCTTGTCCAGCGCAATGGCTTTCAAGCCACGTGCCTGCTCCAGGTGCGCCCCGCCCTTGATCAGGATGCCACGCCGCGCCGCTGCTGCCAAGCCGCTGACCACCGTGACCGGCGTGGCAATCACCAGCGCGCAAGGGCAAGCGATGACCAGCAACACCAGCGCCTTGTAGACCGCCGTCAATACCGTCCAGCCCGCCAGCCAGGGCCCCAACAGGGCCACCGCCAACGCCAGCACGAAGACGGCCGGCGTGTAGATGGCGGCAAAGCGGTCGACGAAGCGCTGCGTCGGTGCCCGGCTGCCTTGCGCTTGTTCAACCGCTTGGATGATGCGCGCCAGCGTCGAGTGGGCGGCGGTGGCGCTGACCCGCATCTCGACGCTGCCCTGCTGGTTGATGGTGCCGGCAAACAGCGTGTCGCCCAGGGCCTTGTCCACCGGCAGGCTCTCGCCTGTGACGGGGGACTGATCCACACTGGTGCTGCCTGCCGTGATCTGGCCATCCAGCGGCACACGCTGGCCCGGGCGCACCCGCACCACAGCGCCCAAGGCCACCGCAGCCACGGGCTGGGTCAGCCACTGCCTGTCGCCCTGGCGCACCTCGGCGGTCTCGGGCGCCAGGGCCAGCAATGCGCTGATGGCACCGCGCGCACGGTCCACCGCACGCGCTTCGATCAGCTCGGCGATGGCGTACAGCGCCATCACCATGGCAGCTTCTGGCCACTGCCCGATGACGAAGGCGCCTGTGACGGCCACCGTCATCAGCGCGTTGATGTTCAACCGCCCGCGGCGCAGCGCAGCCAGGCCCTTCTTGTAAGTGTCGAGCCCCGCCAGAGCAATCGCTGCCAGGGCCAGCGCCATGCCTGCGGCCTTGAAAGCCACAGTATCGGGGGCGAAGAAGGCCAGCGCCTCGGCGCCGATGGCCAAGCCCAGGGCCAGGGCCAAGCGGCGCATGCCGCCGGGAAAAATGCCCATGCCAGCGCCTTGTCCGGGATCCTGGCGCGCAGCGTGTGAGTGCGCATGCGCATGCGCGCCTTCAGAGGCAAGGGCGTGGGTATGGGCGTGCGATTGGGCTTGGGCTTGGTCAAGGGCATCGGCACGCGCAGTCCCGCCGATTGCAGCGGCAATGTCCGGCACGGGCTGCGGATCAAAGCCCACGGCCTGGATCGCCGCCATGACAGCCGCTTGTACTTTCGACTGCTCTCTCGAGTGTTCTTTCGACTGCTCCTTCGCTTCAGCAACGACCGTCAGCGTCCTGTGGCCGAAATCAAAGCGCAGGCTGGTGATGCCGGCTATCGGCTCCAGCGCGCGCCGAATCTCAGACTCTTCAGCCGGGCAATCCATGGTGGCGATGCGGTAGCGTTGGGTGGTGTGTGGTGTGATCAAACTGTCCATGCCGTCATTGAAAACCCTGTACCGGGTGTAGAGTCAAGCGCAGCAAACAAGTCAGAGGCCAGCCCATGAAAATCGGCGAACTCTCCAAAGCCAGCGCGACTTCGATCGAGAGCATCCGCTTCTACGAGCGCGCCGGCTTGATTCCCGAGCCCGCGCGCACCGAAGGCAATTACCGCATCTATGGCGCCGCCCATCTGCAGCGGCTGGCCTTCATCCGCCGCTGCCGGGCTCTGGACATGGCGCTGGATGAAATCCGCGTGCTGCTGGGCTTCAAGGACGCGCCGCATGCCCAGTGCGAGGACGTCAATGGGCTGCTCGACCAACACATCGGGCATGTGGCAAGCCGGCTGCAGGAGTTGCGGCTGCTGGAGCAACAACTGCGAGAGCTGCGCGCGTTGTGTTCCTCTATCGAGTCGGGCGCCGACTGCGGCATCTTGAAGCAACTGAGCCGCGCCGGCAGCGGCAGCCCCGCCCGATCCAAGCTGCGCGCAGACCCGCATGGCCAAGGTGCAGGCGTGCACGGCCGCCCCACCCGCCAGAGTCAGGGAGTGCGGCAAGTGCGCCAAGTGCGCCAAACGCGGCGGCCAGCTCGCCAAGCACGGGGCTGATCGCCCTGGGCCCTCAGGGCATCTTGCGTGGCTGAGGCGGGCAAGCCAGCGCGCATCTTCGATCGGCTGCGCAGCTGGGCGCGGCGCATCAAACGCGATGGCGTGACGCTGTGGTTCGCGGCAAAGCACACACAAACGCCACTGACTGCCAAGCTCTTGGGTGCCTTTGTGGTGGCCTACGCCCTCAGCCCCATCGACCTGATCCCGGACTTCATTCCGGTGTTGGGTTATGTCGACGATGTGTTGCTGCTGCCGGGCCTGATCTGGCTGGCCATCCGTCTGCTGCCGCCACAAGTGTTGGCGCAGTGCCGCGAGCAAGCCGATGCCCACATGGCGGCCGGCGCAGCCAAGCCGGTCAGCAAGATCGGGGCTGCAGCGGTGGTGGCCATCTGGATGGCCATCACCTGGTGGGCCTGGCGCTGGTGGCAGGGTTGAGTTTGTCCAGGACGGCAGATACAGCGTGCGCCACGGTAGGCGGCGAGCGAGAGAGCGCCCTTACAGACTCGACGCCGGGAGGGGCCCGCTTGAGCGTGGGCGGATTTCCGCAAACACTGCGCTCAGGCCGCGCAAAGGTTTGGTACGGAGGTCTTCACCGAGCTGATTGAAGATGGGCACCTGGGTGTCCATCGGACGGAGCTGGCGCATGGGTTTGTGTCGCGTGGATGAACATGAAAGTCAGAGGTCAGGCAACCGGGCACCAGCGCTGCACCGCCTCCGCGGTGTCGAATGGCCCCGTGTTGAAACAGATGCGCGCCTGCGGGGCATGTTCATGGACCACGTTGAGCACTTTCTCGA
>JBBQIB010000489.1:0-2887 GCA_038324515.1 Burkholderiales bacterium | reverse complement strand
GTGCTGCGCCGCCACGGCCTGCTGGGCCATGTCGGCCAGGGCCAGGCCTTCGGCCACCTGGGCGCGGATGACACGGTCCTGGTACGAAGGCATGGCCAGCCCGGCACCGATGCCGATGATGGCAATGACGATCATCAGCTCAATCAGGGTGAAGCCGCGTTGCGTGTTGTGCATGGGTTCCCTCAGCGGTCTCAAACGATGGCGCCCAGGCCGAAGATGGGCAGGTACACGGCCAGCACCAGCCCACCCACACTCAGGCCCAGCAGCAGGTACAGCAGCAAGACGGTGCCGCGCTCGAAACGGGCCTGAGCTTCTTGCAGTTCGTCAGCGGCGGCCTCCGTCAAGGTGGCCAGCGCGGCGGGGGTCTGGCCTGTCTTCTCTCCCAGCAGCACAAAGGCGGCCAAACGGCGCGGCAAGGCAGCTTCGGCCTGCAACACGGTACCCAGGCCCTGGCCGGCCAACAGGCCGGCCTGCAGCCGCTGGGCCGTGCCCGCCCAGGCCGCGTGCGTCGTGCTGGCCGCCAGGTGCGCCATCGCGGCGGCTTGCAAGGGTCTGTCGCCGGGGTGCGCGCCCAGCAGCAACACCAGCCGCTGGCCAAACACTGCGGCGCGCCAACGCGCCACGAAACCCAGCCGGTCGGCCAGGCGCTGAAGCGCGCGGCTGACCGCCGTGGGCAGCTTGTTGCGCCACACCGCCCACGCCCCCAGCACCAGCAGCGCCGCCCACAGCCACCACAGGCTGCCAGCCGCGTTCGTGAAGGCAAACACTGCACGTGTCGGTAGCGGCAGGGCGGTGCCGAAACTCGCGAAGGTTTCAGCGAAGGCCGGCATCACGAACAGCGCCAACAAGACCCACAGCGCCAGCACGGCCACCGCCAGGCTGCTGGGCCACAACAGCGTCAGGCGCCGGGCACGCTGCCCGCTGCCGAGCAGCGCCAGGTCGTCGCCCCAGGCTTGCAGCGCAGCGGGCAGTTGCCGTCGCTGTTCGGCCAGCAACAGCCATTCCACGGTAGCCGGGGCCGACAAGGCCGGCGTCTGCGCCAAGGCCGTGGCCAGCTTGTCGCCCGCGGCCAGGGACCGGGCAAAGGCCGCAGGCGCGCCAGCGGGCACGGTCTTGGGGTCGGTGGCGAGGATGGCTGCCACGTCCGCCAGCGGCAGGCCTTGGCGGGTGGCTGCGGCCAATTGCTGCAGCAGCGCTGCTGTCGCGAGAGATTTCATGTTCCAGGCGTCATGTTTCGAGCGTCATGCCTTGAGTTCATCAGTACGCGGCATTCACCGGTTGCTGCATGCAAAGGGCAGTTCCTGGTCCGTCAAACCGCTGGCCAAGGCAACCGCCTGGCTGCGCCAGCCCGCCGGGGGCTCACGCAGGCCGCACAGCGGCAGCGTGTGCCAGGCGAGGCCTGGCTCTTGCACGGCCAGACGCATGCCAAGTCGAACCTCGGGTTCGCCTTCACGCCGGGAGAGGGCGGCAACGGCCTGACCCTCTTGCAGGCCGTAACGAAAACGGGCCAGAGGCTGTGGCTCGGCCGGCGCCAGCGTGTCCAGGCCGCCGGTGAGTGCCAGCGCCTCGACCAGTGGCCGGGTCTGGGACGGCAGATGGGTCATGGCCTCCATCAGCATCAGCTTGTTCAAAAACGGCGGAACGCGCTGCAGACACAGGGCCAGGCACACCAGCACGATGCTCCAGGCGATGGCGGCGTCCAGAGGAGCGATGCGCCACCACGACCAGGCCAGGGCCCGGCGCTGTGTTCGGCCGCGGCGAATCACCGGCTTATCACCAACCTATGACCGGCATGACCCGGGCAGCATCTTGGCTGGAAGCAACTGCGCACTGTCTTCAGCGCTCAAGGGCGGCCCCGCCAAGCCTGCGGCCGCTTGGCTGGTCTGGCACAACCAGACCAGTGGCGATGTCGGCTGGTCTGGTGCCTGCGCCGGGCGCAACAAGAGCAAGCGGCCGCCCGGCGATGAGCCCAGCCCAGACAGCTCAAAGCTGACGCGCACGACGCCCTGGCGAATCTCGATGCCACTGACCCAGGCGCCGCGCAGCCCGGTGGCGTCGGGCAGGCCTGCGGCCGCGTTGTCGCGCGGCAGCACGCCCCAGCGGTCGTGGTAGGCCTTCACGTTCTGCGCGGCGGCTCGGCCCAGGTCCAGGCCCTCGGCGACTTTGGCTCGCAGGGTGTAGTCCTGATAAGCGGGCAAGGCCACCGCTGCGAGGATGCCGATGATGGCCACCACCAGCATCAACTCGATCAGCGTGAACCCGGAAGCATTCGATCTCATCGCCTGGCCCTGTCAGTGCAGGATGAGGATCATGCCAGCGTGAATGGCGTCTTTCGCGCTGTTTTAGCGCTGGTTTTAGCGTCACACCTCGCGCACGCAACTCTCTACAACCGCATCGGTGCGCGTGCCTGGGTTGTCGCCGGCCACTTCATGCATGACCTGATATGCCCAACACATCGACCTCGTCCCGACGCAGCAGCTCACTCAGCAAGGGCGGCTCGAAATGGCGTTTGACGGTGATGGCGAAGAAGCTTTCGATGAGGTCGGGCACGACGCAATACTCCACCAACTGGCCGCTCGTCAACTCGTCGCGCACCACGACGGAGGGTAGCAGCGCCACCGCGTCCGAGTCGCGGGCCAGCAAGCGCAGCAAGGCCATGTCGTCGACCTCGGCCAGCACCTGGCAGCGCAGGCCGTGCTGTTCGCACATCAGGTCGAAGGCGGCGCGGATGTCGCTGTCGCGGCCGGGCAGCAGCAAGGGCACTTCGGCCAGTTCCTGCGGGAAGCGGAAGGCCTGGCCGGCAGGGCGCGGTCTGCCCACCAGGCTGACCGGCTGTCGC
Organism: Burkholderiales bacterium; assembly: GCA_038324515.1. GTDB lineage: Bacteria > Pseudomonadota > Gammaproteobacteria > Burkholderiales > Burkholderiaceae_C > Rubrivivax. The sequence continues at coordinate 48 of JBBQIB010000489.1, read as the reverse complement.
GCGATGCTTCGGCAACGCCACGGGTGGTCGGCATCGGCGTGCACGCGC
>JBBQIB010000488.1:0-2902 GCA_038324515.1 Burkholderiales bacterium | reverse complement strand
CCAGCCTTTGTCTACATCGCAGGTGCTGCGCTGCGGCTGGCGCGTTTCAACGTCAACATCGGCGTGGTTGACAAGCGCTTCTTCCAGGGTCTGCCCAGCCCCGCTGCTGCAGCTTTGGTCATCAGCCTGATTTGGGTGATGGACGATGCAGGTCTGCGGGGTGTCTCGAAGATCCCTTGGTTGACTTGGGTGGCTTTTGGTCTGACATTGTTTGCCGGATTGTCGATGGTCACAAACGCGCCTTTTTACAGTTTCAAGGTGGTGGGCAGCAAACGTACCGTGCCTTTCGTGGTGCTGGTGGTCATCGCGGTGGGCATCGCCTTTGTGGCTTTGGACCCGCCACGGGTGCTGTTTGGGTTGTTCTGCCTGTACGGTTTGTCGGGCTATGCGGTGTATGCGTGGCGCAAGTACAAGGGGCGGCCGACGAGTGTGATTGCGACTTCCACCGATGAGCCTGAAGAGCGCGGGCTGCACCGATGAGTGGGAGGATCTACTGCAGAGCCGCCAATCGAAACAGCCACTGCGTGCGTGATTGGCCGTCAAGCACCCTCCCGTGTCGTGCTACATTCGCGGTCGTGAACACGATCAATGTCACCTTCGCGCGACTACTACCTGGAGAAATTCAGGCGCGCTGATCGTTTCCGATTCTCTTGAACCTTCACAGGTCCGACGGCCCGCCAAGCACAACGCAGCGGGTCGTTTTTCATTTGTCCCCCGGTTGCGTGATTCACCCTACTTCGCCGAATGCGGCGCTTTTGAGGAAGAAACCATGTCCGACAAGCTCATTATTTTTGACACCACTTTGCGTGACGGCGAGCAATCGCCGGGCGCTTCGATGACACGCGATGAGAAGCTGCGCATCGCACGGCAACTCGAGCGGCTGCGGGTGGACGTCATCGAAGCCGGCTTTGCCGCCTCCAGCCAGGGTGATTTCGAGTCGGTGCAGGCCATCGCGCAAGCGGTGCGCGAATCGATCGTGTGTTCTCTGGCGCGCGCCAACGACCGCGACATCTCGCGTGCCGCCGAGGCCCTGAAGGGTGCGGCGCGCGCGCGCATCCACACCTTCATCGCCACCAGCGAGTTGCACATGGAAAAGAAGCTGCGCATGACGCGCGAGCAAGTGCTGGAGCAGGCCGTGCAATCGGTGCGCTTTGCGCGCAAGCTGTGCGACGACGTCGAGTTCTCGCCCGAAGACGGTTACCGCTCTGACCCCGACTATCTGTGCCGCGTGCTGGAAGCCGTGATCAACGAAGGTGCCACCACCATCAACATCCCCGACACCGTGGGGTATGCGGTGCCGGAGCTGTATGGCAACTTCATTCGCGACTTGCGTGAGCGTGTGCCCAACTCCGACAAAGCTGTCTGGTCGGTGCATTGTCACAACGACTTGGGCATGGCCGTGGCCAACTCATTGGCCGGCGTGCAGATCGGCGGCGCGCGCCAGGTCGAATGCACCATCAACGGCCTGGGCGAGCGCGCTGGCAATTGTTCGCTCGAAGAGGTGGTGATGGCGGTACGCACCCGGCGCGACTACTTTGGCCTGAGCATGGGCATCGACATCAGCCAGATCGTGCCGGCTTCGCGCATGGTCAGCCAGACCACGGGCTTTGTGGTGCAGCCCAACAAGGCCGTAGTGGGCGCGAATGCTTTTGCACACGCCAGCGGTATCCACCAGGACGGCGTGCTGAAGGCGCGCGACACCTACGAGATCATGCGTGCAGAGGACGTGGGCTGGGCCGCCAACCGCATCGTGCTGGGCAAGCTGTCGGGCCGCAATGCCTTCAAGCAACGGCTGAACGAACTGGGCATCGGTCTGGAGTCCGAAACCGAAGTCAACGCTGCCTTTGTGCGCTTCAAAGACCTCGCCGATCGCAAGAGCGAGATCTACGACGAAGACATCCTGGCCCTGGTCAGCGACGAGAGTGTGACGCCAGAAACCGAGCATTACCGCCTGTTGGCTTTGTCGCAACACAGCGAGATGGGTGAGCGGCCGCATGCCAGCGTGGCATTTGCTGCAGGCGGCACCGAACACCATGCGCAGAGTGACGGCAATGGGCCGGTGGACGCCAGCCTAAAGGCCATCGAATCGAAGCTGAACAGTGGTGCTGAGCTGATGCTCTATTCGGTCAACGCGATCACCAGCGGCAGCACCGAATCTCAAGGTGAGGTCACTGTCAGGTTGCAACTGGGCGGCCGCATCGTCAATGGTGTGGGTGCCGACCCGGACATCGTCGTGGCTTCAGCGAAGGCTTATCTGTCAGCGTTGAACAAGCTGCAGAGCAAGGCCGAGCGGGTCGCTGCACAAGGCTGAGTGCGCAGGCGATTGGGACGGCAGGCCTCGCAACCCGTGCAGGCTGTGCAGGCCGTGCAGGCCGAATGTCAAGGCAAAGCAACTCGGGGTTCGAGATCCACAAACTCAAACCAGTTGTTCCAGAACAGCGGCCGCCTGAAGCCCACCAGCCAGGGCTGATTGAGTGAGGTGGCCGCCAGGTGGGTACGCAGCTTGTACGGCATCCAGGCCACGGTCAAACGCTTGGCGTACTCAAACACCTTCTCGCGCTCGGGTCCGTCGGGCAGGCTCAGCAACTGCTGCAAGGCTTGATTCATCTGCGGCAGATCGAAGCGCGAGAGGTTGACGCCGCCAGAAGCTGCGCCGTCGTAACGCAACAGGCCCTGGATGCCGTCGGGCGCGCTGGCGCGGCCGCTGACCGACCACATCATCAGCTTGCCGGCGCGCGCTGCCTTGTATTGCTCTGGCCACTGCGCCGTGATGAAAGTGGTGCGCAGGCCAATGGCCTTCATGTCGCGGCGCATCAGCTCGTCGAAGCGGCGGTTCTCCTGGCTGGGCTGGGTCGAGATTTCCAGCAGCAGCGGGTGGCCGTCGGGCAAGTCGCGCCAGCCG
>JBBQIB010000487.1:0-2904 GCA_038324515.1 Burkholderiales bacterium | reverse complement strand
GTAGAGCCCCACCTTGGGGTCAACCCCCGCGATGATGGAAAAAGCGATGGCCTCTGGAATGAGCGCCAGCGCGACCACCGTGCCGGCGAGCAGGTCGCCCCGGAGGTTAGGGCAACGCTGAACAAGCCCCTGTTTCATAGGCCGACGCCAACCTGATTCCGTCATGCGACAAATCAGGGCCTGAAAGAGCCGTTTTCAAGCCGTTTTGTCACCTTTTCGGGGCCCTTGTCGCCCCGTGCGCGCTTTTGGCGCATGCGCCAGACGCACTTATCCCAAGAGGCGCGCTCGCGCCAGGTAAATGTTGGCCAGCCCCAGCGCAACAAACGCTCGCGTGGCGTTCTTCTCCAAGCCCCGGTAGCGCACCTTGGTGAACCCCCACAAGCGCTTGACCACCGCAAAGACGTGCTCCACCCGGGCCCGGACTTTGGATTTGTTGCGGTTCTTGCTGCGTTCGACCTCATCGACCACGCCCCCCTTGCGCGTTCTCTGGTTGGTGAAGTCTTTGGCCTGGGGTGCCCTGGAGCCGATCAAGGCCTTCTGGCTCGCGTACGCACTGTCGCCGTAGACCCGCCTCTCGTTGCCGTGCAACAACTCGGGCAGGGGATGCTTGTCGTGCACATTGGCCGCTGTCACCATGGCGCTGTGAGCCAAGCCGCTGCGGCTGTCCACGCCGATGTGCAGCTTCATGCCAAAGTACCACTGCTGGCCTTTGCGGGTCTGGTGCATTTCGGGATCGCGCTGCTTCTCAGCGTTCTTGGTGGAGCTGGGCGCGGCGATGAGGGTGGCGTCCACGATGGTGCCGGCTCCCACCTTCAGGCCCTGGGTCTGCAAGACCTCGCCCACCCGGGCAAACAGGCACTGGCCCAATTGGTGTTGCTCCAGCAAGCGGCGAAACTTCAGCAAGGTGGTGGCATCGGGTACGCGTTCGCGTCCCAAGTCGATGCCCACGAAGCGGCGCAGCGCCGGGCTGTCGAGCAACGCGTCTTCGCAGGCCTCGTCAGCCAGGTTGAACCAGTGCTGCACGAAGTACATGCGCAGCATGCGCTGCAGCCCGATGGGCGGGCGTCCGTTGCCAGCCTTGGGGTAGTGAGGCTCGATGACTTCGCACAAGGCCTGCCAGGGCACGATCCGCTCCATAGTGGCCAGGAAGGTCTCGCGCCGGGTGGGGCGGCGGTATTGTTCGAAGCCATCGCCTTGATCGGCTGCCATTGCGAGGGTTTGCTGTTTCATCTTCACCTGCCGATGTGTCTGTGATGCGAAACCCTCATGCAAAGTCCAGGCCAGATCGGAGCATTTGGCAGCGTAACTTGTTCAGCGTTGCCTTAACCCGGCGCAGCAACGCATCGACTACCGGTCGCGCTCAACCCTGGGTCTTTACGACTTCGGCAAGAACCACTCGCGCATGCAGGCGTTCGTCGAGCGCTTCGCCGCCCCGTCGGGCCGCTGAAGTCAGCCGTGATTCACCCGCGCCCCACAAACGGCATGTTGGTGGCCATGACGGTGGTGAACAGGATGTTGGCTGAGGGCGGCAGGCGCACCATCGCCATGAAGGTGTCGACCACCGCACCCATATCCATGCAGGGCTCGGGCTTCATGCTGCCGTCGGCCTGGGGCACGCCTTTCAGCATAGCAGCCGTCATGTCGGACGCGACGTTGCCAATGTCAATCTGACCCACCGCAATGCCAAGGGCGCGGCCGTCGAGCGCGGCGGCTTTGGTGAGCCCACTGATGGCGTGTTTGGTGGCGGCGTAGGCGATCGAACCCGGGCGGGGCACCTGTGACGAAATTGAGCCATTGTTGATGATGCGACCGCCTTGCGGGCTTTGCGCCTGCATCAAGCGAAAGGCGTGAGAGAGGCAGTAGAAAGCACCGCTGAGGTTGATGTCGACCATGCGGCGCCAGTCCTCGCCCAAGAGCTCGTGCGGCCGGGCAAATGGCAGCGATATGCCGGCGTTGTTGAACAGCAGGTCGAGCCGACCAAAGCGCTGCTGCACCGCGTCGAACAAGGCGCGCACAGCATCCTCTTGTGTGAGATCGGCCGGCATGGGAATAGCCCGCTCGGCGTGCTCGCCCGCTGCGGTGACAGCCTCTTGCAAGGCTGCTTCGCGCCGCCCCACCAGCACGACCGCCCAACCGTCGTGCAGCAGCCCCAGCGCGCAGGCTCTGCCGATGCCTGAGCTGGCGCCGGTGACGATGGCGACCTTGTTGTTGCTGTTGGTGTCGGTGTTGTGGGACGTGGTGTTCATGCAGTTTTCGGGATAGGTTGCAACATGGTTGACTCGTCGCCAAACGCGATCAGCACTTTGATCGATTGGCTTTTGTCGCCAGCCAGCGCGCAGGCCGCCACAGTGTCGACGAGGGGGAGGATACGCTTGATCACGGGCTTGCCGTCGATCAATCCCTGGTTCAGGAATTGCACCGCAGTAGCGAATTCGGGGTGGAAGCAGAAGCTGCCGCGGAACTCGATTTCCTTGGCCAAGATCTGGTTCATGGGCAGGGCGATGTCTCCGCCCAGGCCCGTAGTCACCAGCGTGCCATGTGGCGCGATCACGTTCAGGCAGTTGCGCTACGCCGCTGCGCTGCCAGAAGCCTCGAACACCGCATCGAATTGCCCTTGGTCTTTTTTGTATGGCTCCAGGCCGTCGGGTTGGTTGCGTAGGTTGATGGTCTCGTACGCCCCTATGTGCCGCGCGCAGTCCGGCACCAGATCGGACAAATCGACCGCCACGATGCTCGCCGCAGTTCGCCGATCAGCAGCGAGCCGATCGGCGAACTGCGGCGCGCATCGTGTCACCAGCACCTGGCGGCCAGTTTGCCGCCCTTGAAGATCCGCGCCATGAGCCCGGCGTGCTGCATCTGGACGCCACGCAGCCGCTGTCCGACCTGGGCTTGGCCGTGGTGCGC
>JBBQIB010000486.1:0-2908 GCA_038324515.1 Burkholderiales bacterium | reverse complement strand
AGACATGTTGAACTACGGCAAGTGCCTCATTGGGGTAATTTTATCGCGAACTGCCCACAGCAACAGGGGGTCGTTCGCCTCGTCAGAAGAATCTGTGGTCCAGCTTCGTCGACCGGGGCTTTTCGGCGGCGGTCAACTGTGGTGCTAGGCCGCTCCGTAATGGCGTTAGCTCTTGCCTTCGGCGTGCTGCATCAGATCAAGCGTGTGAGCCAGCACCATAGCGGCGCTGCTGCCTTCGACGATGGCCGCCAGACCGAGTCAGGAAAGCGGTGTGTGCGTGGGCTCTCTTATCCACCCATCACTCCAGTCAGCCAGCCGAACCGCCAGGCCATCAAGCCCAGAGCGGCCAGCAGCACGGCCAGCAAACCCAGTGTGCGGCCCGTGTGGCTGGGTTCGTAGGGGTCCTTCATGCTGCGCTCGGCGCCGGCAGGCAATTCCGCCTTGCGTGTGAGCGACGCGCCCAGCGGCACGTTGATGCGCATGCGGCCGTTGATGGCTTAGCCACTGGCGTCCAGTATCGGCCCCAGGCTGCGCTGGCGCAGCTTCAGCCAGGCGATCAGCATGCTGGGCCCGGAGATGGCCAGCACGATGCCCAGCACTCCCGCGGGAATCCACCAGCCCAGGTCGACGAAGCTGGCGAACACGCCCACCAGCACGGCGCTGATGCTGCCCAGGGCCACACCCAGGGCGGCCACGGTGCCCACGTCGATGCGGCTCTGGCCGTCCTTCGCAGCAGCGCCGTCGGGCGCCGCCTTGTCGGCGGTGGCCGTGCGTTGGGCCAGCGTGCCCATCGAAGATTCTGACTTTTTCTCGCTGGCTGCGGCGCGCTTGGCCACCTGTTGTTCAATCAGGCGCAGGAACTTCTTGTACGGAGAAAAGAAGGCCTGACGAATGCTGAGTGGGTTCTCGATGACCTTCGAGATGGTGGCATCCCAGTCGTCGCCCTTGCGGTCGTAGAAGATGCCGTTGCGACCGGCGAAGAGGAAGTCCACGTCGCCGACGGTGAAGGCGGCGATGATGGTCTTCTCCTGGCCTTCACGCCGGCAGTCGCAATAGGCGAGGTGGGTCTTGGCCAGACCAGCGAATTTGGCGTGTTTGCCGACGTCGGCGACCTCGATGGCCAGCTGGCAACTGCGTGCTTCCAGGTACAGCACACCCGCTTCGAAAATAGCGCCCTGGCGGCTGTAGAACTCGGAGAACGACACGTAGTTGTTCAGCAGGTGCACCAGGTCACGCTTGAAGCGCAGCATCTTCTCCAGCGACAGCACGCGCGGGTTCGACGGACCGGCCTCGGTGTTTTGCACGATCAGTGCGGCCAGGCGGGTTTGCTGGTTTTCGTCCAGCTTGGCGCTCACGGCGTCCAGTGCTTCGCGGGCGGCGCGTGAATCTGCACCCAGCGGGACCAGGGCTGGCTCGGCCAGGGCACGGGCGCGCCAGGCATGCAAGGCTTTGACCTGCTCGAAGAAGGTATCGGCAAGGGCGGTGTCCACGCCAAGCTTGCCACTGCCGTCGGCCATGCGGGCCACGCCGGCCACGGTGTCGATGATGGTCTAGCGTGCGTGCGTCGAACTCCAGGCCGCGCTTGGGGCAGGCCAGGGCCACCCACAACTACTGATCCAGATGTGCCGGGTTGACGATGTCTGCGCCGCTGCGGATGACGACCTGGTCGATGCCGCCGGAGCGGATGAACCTCCGGCGGTGGTTCGGGGCGTGACTGCTCGTCAGGCGCGTCCTGACCGTCGGCTGCGCGGCTGTAGCTTGTCCAGTTCGGCCAGTTGCTGCTTCAGCAACAGCAGCAGGGTGCGGGCATGTTCAAGCGGCATGCGAATGCAGCTGCTGCCCGCCTGGTCGTCGCGCTGCGGGCGTGCAGAGACAAGCGCATCGAGCTGGATCTCGATGAGCCCCCTGTCGTGGCGCATGGCCTTCAGGCGCTGAACTTCGATGTCGTAGGGTTTCATGGCGGGTGGCGAGCAGGTTCGATCACTGTATTTTCAGGCCTTTGTCGACGCCGGGCGTCGCAGGGCAAGACAAGATCGATGCGTGGCGCGACGCGTTCGTCGCCGCCCTGCAAGAGCGGCTTCACCGCGCCAGCTGCAACCGGCGCCTGCTTGTTGCCCAATGCCGGGCCGCGGGATGTTCTAGAAAATTCATTTGGGAACACGATGGTCGTCACGTCTTGCAGTGGTCACCCTGTGGCCAGAATCATGTCGACAAATACAAGAAACAACGACATGTCTGGTTGACGTGTCGTCGCCAGCGACATAAGCTGCCAACATGTCGCAAAAATCCTAGTTTTGCATCATGACGATCCAGGATTCCCCTTGGCGCCCTGAGCTGCCGCACAACCACCTGCCCGCGCTGCCCCCCGCAGGCGAGCTGGAAAGCCGTGTCGTGCTGAAGGCCTGCATCGAAGCCCGCGCCGCCTTGGCCGAGCTGAAACAGGCCGCCGAGCTCATCCCCAACCAGGCCATGCTGATCAACACCCTGCCGCTGCTGGAAGCCAAGGACAGCTCCGAGATCGAGAACATCGTCACCACAACTGACCAGCTCTTCCAACACGCTCACAGTCACGCCCAAGGGCAGGACAACGCCGACTCTGCCACCAAAGAAGCGCTGCGCTACCGCACCGCCTTGCAGCGCGGTTACCAGTCACTGAAGGACCGGCCGCTGTGCACCGCCACTGCCGTGGATGTCTGCCGCACGCTGAAGGGCGTGGACATGGACATCCGGCGCACGCCGGGCACGCAGCTGATCAACGACCGCACGGGCGAGGTGATCTACACCCCACCCGAGGGCGAGGCGCGCCTGCGCGACATGCTGGCCAACTGGGAGCGCTTCCTGCACAACCAGACCGAGCTGGACCCGCTGATCCGCATGGCTGTGGGCCACTACCAGTTCGAGGCCATCC
>JBBQIB010000485.1:0-2913 GCA_038324515.1 Burkholderiales bacterium | reverse complement strand
TGCGCCGCCAGGCTGCGCAAGTGCTGAAAGATCTGCTGGTTGTTTTCATCATCAGAGCGCAGCTGAAAGCCATAACGCTGCGAAACCTCCAGCGCCACTTCCAGGACATCGATGCTGTCCAGCCCCAAGCCATCACCAAACAGCGGTGCCACGGGGTCGATGTCTTCTGGCTTCATCTCCAGGTTCAACGCTTGCACGAACAAAACCGCCAAATCGCGCTCGAGCGCGGCGGGGTCTTGCGCGACAGCGGACGAGGCAGAGATGGCAGGCGACGTCTGGGGCACAGGGTGTTCTCGGTGACAGGCTATAGAAAGGCCAAAGAATGGCTGAGCAAGAGCTATGAAAAAGCTGCAAAGCAGACCACAGATTCTAAGCGGCCAAGCTTCAGTCCGGCGGCGGCGGCTTGGGTCACTCTTTGGGTCGCTGCTTTGGCGTCTGCTCTGGCGCAGGTTGTAGTTGCAGCTTCGAGCGCAAGGACGAGCGCAGGTAAGAGCGCAGGTAAGGGCGCCGGCTACAGCGCCTGCCTGAACAGGCGAGTCAGACAAAACAGGCGTGCTGTGGAACGATGCGATAAACTGCCCGCCGTGCTGAAGCTCTTTCGCCTGTCGCTGATCTGGTTCATCGTACTGCTGATCCCTCTCAAGGGTATTGCAGCAGTGGCGATGATTGGCTGCGGTCCCATGCAGCATGCAACTTCAGATGTTGTGGACCACGCGCAGCACGAGTTTCATGAGCACAGTAAATCCGTCAGGCATGACATGCAGTCGGCGCACGAGGCTCATCACGGCACTGCCGACAGGGATGCCAGCAAAGACGCCAACAGAGATGCCGATGCGAATGCCGACAGCGACCCTGACGCATCGCAGCACGCAGCTTCCAAGCTGAAGTGCAGCAACTGCGCGCCCTGTTGCGCGGCGCTGGTGCTGACGCCAGAAGGCCCGCTCTTGACCCACGCCGCACCTGCTGAGCGTGCCATCGGTGTGCTGCAGGCTGCGTTGTCAGACGCGGCCCTCAAGGTCCCGCAGCGACCGCCCAACTGATTCCCGCTTGAGCTCGGCACCCTGACGCCTGACGGTGATCAGGCAGTGCCCATCAACGCACTGGCCCCGCATCTGGCGACGGCCGGCCGTGACTGACTCTTGCGAGGATTCCATGCACTTCAAACAAACCCATTTGTGGCTGGCGGCGCTGTGCGCGCTGTCGCCAACGCTCGTATACGCCCAAGCCGCCTCGCCCCCGTTGGCCGACCCGCTGGATGCCAAGGCCAAGGTGCCGGTCATCGTCTACCAGTCGCCTTTGAGGGACTACGCCAAACCTGGCGCGCCCCCCATCAGCAGCTGGCGAGAAGCCAACGACAACGTCAACCGCATCGGCGGCTGGCGCGCCTACACCCGCGAGGCCAGCCGTGCATTGAGCGCTGAGGCTGCGCCTGCTGTCGTGCCTGCTGTCGTGCCTCCCGTTGCTCCTGCCGGCTCGACCCCGCAGCCCGAAGCCAAGCCAAAAGCATCGCCCATGCCCGGAGCCGGTCATGGCGCACACGGCGCGCACGGGGCCCATGGCGGCCACGGCAATGAAGCGAAGAAATGAGGCTACAGCCATGATGCGCACCTCACGATGTTCAACGCGCCTGACGCCACCTCTTTCGGTCAGACCGCGCTTCAAACTGCTATTCAGCCTGTTGGCTGTCGCCAGCCTCAGCGGTTGCGCCAGCTTCTCAAGCGACAGTGGTTTTGGCGATGTACAAAACGCCGTCAAGCCACACGCTGGACAAGAGCTGCAATGGGCACGCAACCCGACCGAGCAAGCGCGCGTGCAGCAGCGCGTGAGCCAACTGCTGGCCCAGCCGCTGGCGCTGAACGACGCCGTGCAACTGGCGCTGCTGAACAACCGTGGTTTGCAAGCCCGCTTTCAGGACCTCGGCATCACCGAAGCCGAAGTAGTGCAGGCCGGCCGCCTGCCCAACCCGGGCTTCAGCTTTGGCCGCATGACCAAAGGCGACGAGATCGAGCTGGAGCGCGGCTTGCATCTGAACCTGGCGCGCCTGCTGGCCTTGCCGTTGGTCAACAAGCTGGAAGCACGCCGCTTCGACCGCCTCAAGCAGGAGGTGGCGATGGACGTGCTGGCACTGGCCGCTGACACCCGCAAAGCCTGGGTGCAGGCCGTGGCGGCGCAGGAGAGCTTGCGCTACATGCAGCAAGTCAGCCAAGCTGCGCAGGCCAGCGCAGAACTGGCGCGGCGCATGCAGGAAGCGGGCAACTTCAACAAGCTCTCGCGGGCGCGTGAGCAATCTTTCAGTGCCGAAGCAGCGCTGGGTCTGGTGCGGGCCGACAACCTGGCGCGCGCAGCGCGCGAGAGGCTGACTCGATTGCTCGGCTTGTGGGGCGAGCAAACGGGCTTCCAGCTGCCCGCCCGTCTGCCCGATCTGCCGCAAGAAGCGCGCAACCAGCCTGACATCGAGAGCCTGGCGATGGCCCAGCGGCTGGACGTGCAGGCCGCCAAATTGGGCGCAGCACAGACTGCCAGCAACCTGGGGCTGACGCGCACCACACGCTTTATCAACGTGCTGGAGCTGGGTCTGGCGTACAACACCTCCAACGAAGGGCCGCGGCAGACCGGCTGGGAGATCAGCGTCGAGCTGCCGCTGTTCGATTGGGGTGGTGCCCGCGTGGCACGTGCCGAAGCGCTGTACATGCAAGCCGTGCACCGCGCTGCGCAAACCGCCATCGAAGCCCGCTCGGAGGTGCGCGAAGCCTACGGCAACTACCGCTCGGCTTTCGAGATCGCGCGCCACCACCGCGACGAAATCGTGCCGCTCAAAAAGCGCATCTCAGAAGAACAACTGCTTCGCTACAACGGCATGTTGATCGGTGTCTTTGAGTTGCTGGCCGATGCGCGCTCGCAGATCGGCAGCGT
>JBBQIB010000484.1:0-2929 GCA_038324515.1 Burkholderiales bacterium | reverse complement strand
CGAGGGTTGGAAACAGGGCCAACGCAAAAGGCGCACGACTTGGCTGCAAAGGTCGATCGAATTTCATCCGGGCAGTGTAGGAGGGAAGCTGCGGATTTGCAGCCGGCGCTTGTAAGCGGCACGGCGCGATGTCACGGGTTCGCTGGAATCAGTGCCGGCTCCCGCGAACCGTCCATTTTTCGCCCCGTCTGTCGCGCCGGCTCTATCGCGTCGTTCTTGGCGTCCCGTCCTTGGCGTGCCATCCTTAGCGCGCCACCACCTGCACCATCTCCAGCACCTTGTTGGAGTAGCCCCACTCGTTGTCGTACCAGGCCACGACCTTGATGAAGGTGCTGTCCAGCGCGATCGAGGCGTCGGCATCAAAAACGCTGGTGCAGGGCTCGCCGCGGAAGTCGGTGGCCACCACTTTGTCTTCGGTGTAACCCAGTACGCCCTTCATCGGCCCTGCGGCAGCGGCTTTCATCGCATTGCAGATGTCTTCGAAGCTGGCGGGCTTGACCAGTTCAGCCGTCAGGTCCACCACCGACACATCGCTGATCGGCACCCTGAAGGCCATGCCGGTGAGCTTTTTGTTCAGCTCGGGGATCACCACGCCCACGGCCTTGGCGGCACCCGTGCTGCTGGGGATGATGTTTTCCAGAATGCCGCGGCCACCGCGCCAATCCTTGTTGCTGGGGCCATCCACCGTCTTCTGGCTGGCGGTGGCCGCATGCACGGTGGTCATCAGGCCGCGTTTGATGCCAAAGCTGTCGTTCAGCACCTTGGCCACCGGGGCCAGGCAGTTGGTGGTGCAACTGGCGTTGCTGATGATGGCCTGGCCGGCATAGCTCTTGTCGTTGACGCCGTAGACGAACATCGGCGTGTCGTCTTTGCTGGGCGCGCTCTGGATCACTTTCTTGGCGCCAGCGTCCAGGTGCTTCTGGCAGGTCTCCTGGGTCAGGAACAGGCCGGTGGCTTCGACCACCACTTGCGCGCCCACCTCGCCCCACTTCAGCGCTGCCGGGTCCTTTTCGGCGCTCAGGCGGATGCGTTTGCCGTTGACGATCAAGGTGTGGCCCTCCACCGCGATGTCGCCCTTGAAGCGGCCATGAACGCTGTCGTAGCGCAGCATGTAGGCCAGATAGTCGGGTTCGAGCAGGTCGTTGATGCCAACGATCTCGATGTTGGGGAAGTTCTGGACGGCGGCGCGGAACACCATGCGTCCGATGCGGCCGAAGCCGTTGATGCCTACTTTGATGCTCATGAGTTCACTCCTTGGGTTGGTGCGCTATTTTCGGTCAACAACTCGGGTTCCGGCTGTGACTTGGATCATCGCGCCTTCAATCGCCACGCCATTCGCCAACGCGCCACCGTTCATCGCGCCACGACTTGACGCACCGTGTTCACCAGCTTCTCCGTGGTCAGGCCGAAATGCTCGAACAACTCGGGCGCAGGCGCGCTTTCACCATAGCTGTCGATGCCCAGCACAGCTGCACAGCCGTACTTCCACCAACCATCGGTGACCCCGGCCTCGATCGCGATGCGAGGCAAGGCCGCAGGCAGCACCGACACCTTGTAAGCCCGGCTCTGGCGGTCAAACACCGTCGTGCTGGGCATGCTGACCACGCGCACGGCGATCTTCAGCTTGGCCAGTTCGGCCTGCGCGTGCATGGCCAGTTGCACTTCACTGCCGGTGGCGATGATCACGGCCTGGGCCTTTTTCTTCAGCCCCACTTCCGTCGGCTCGGCCAGCACATAGGCCCCTTTGCTGATCTGGTCCAGCCGGGCCTTGGGCAGATACGGCAGGTTCTGGCGGCTCAGCAGCAGCGCCGTGGGCCGGTTGGCGTTGCCGATCGCCATGCCCCAGGCGATGGCGGTCTCGGCGCTGTCAGCCGGGCGCCAGACGTCCAGGTTCGGAATCAAACGCAGGCTGGCGGCGTGTTCAACGCTTTGGTGCGTCGGGCCGTCTTCGCCCAGCCCGATGCTGTCGTGGGTGAAGACATGGATGACGCGGCGCTTCATCAGTGCAGCCATGCGGATGGCGTTGCGGCTGTAGTCGCTGAAGGTCAGGAAGGTGCCGCCGTAGGGGATGTAGCCGCCGTGCAGTGTGATGCCGTTCATCACCGCCGCCATGCCGAATTCGCGCACACCGTAGTTGATGTGACGGCCGATCTGGCCCGCCTCGTTGCGCTGCGGCTCACCCACGGCGTCAAAACGCAGCGGCGGCGTGGCTGCGGTCTGCGTCAGGTTCGAGCCCGTCAGGTCCGCGCTGCCACCCAGCAGTTCGGGCAAAGCGCGGGTGAACAGCTCCAGCGCCTGCTGGCTGGCTTTGCGGCTCGCCACCGTGGCCGCCTGGCTGTGCGCTGCCAACGCGGCGTCAACGGTGGTTTGGGCAAAAGACGCCGGCAGCTCGCCGCGTTGCCGGCGCTGCAGCTCAGATGCCAGCTCGGGGTACTGCAGGGCGTAGGCGGCCAGCTTTTCAGCCCAGCTGTTCTGCGCTTGCAGGCCCTGCGCCTTGGCGTCCCATGCCTCATACGCCTGGGCAGGGATCTCAAAAGGCGCGTGCGGCCAGCCCAGTGCCTCGCGAGTCAGCGTGATCTCGGCAGCACCCAGCGCTTCACCGTGGGCCTTGGCGGTGCCCGCGCGATGGGGTGAACCCTTGCCGATCACGGTGCGGCAGATCAGCAGTGTGGGTTTGTCGCTCGACTTGGCGGCTGCCTTCAACGCCTTGTCGATGGCGGCCACGTCATGGCCATCCAAAGGCTGCTCGTCACCAATGACCTGCCAGCCGCAGGCTGCAAAGCGTTGTGCTGGCTGGTCCACATACCAGGGCGCCACGGCGCCATCGATGCTGATGCCGTTGTCGTCGTACAGCACCACCAGTTTGTTGAGCTTCCAGGCCCCGGCCAGCGCGATGGCCTCGTGGCTGATGCCTTCCATCAGGCAGCCG
>JBBQIB010000483.1:0-2931 GCA_038324515.1 Burkholderiales bacterium | reverse complement strand
TGGCGCCAGAGCTGATGGCCACTCTTTCTTGCCTGCCCTCCCAGGGGCGTCTGACCGCTGACCGCTGACCGCTGACCGCTGACCGCTGACCGCTGAACATCACCCATGAGCCTAGACCACCGATTGATCGCACTGCTGGTGTGCCCGCTGTGCAAAGGGCCGCTGCAACTGCGCCGCGACAGCGAACAGCGCCCGCTGGATCTGGCCTGCTTCGCAGATCGCCTGGCATTTCCGATTCGCGACGGTATCCCGGTGATGCTGGAAAGCGAGGCCTTGCCGCTGGCCGACAGCGAAGAGCGCGCTTGAAATTCAGTGTGCTGATCCCGGCACGGCTGGGCTCGACCCGGCTGCCCGACAAGGTGCTGGCCGACCTGGCCGGCCGACCGATGGTGGTGCGAGTGGCTGAAACCGCACGCCGCAGCGGCGCGCAGCGGGTGGTGGTGGCCGCCGACAGCCCAGCGATCCTGCAGGCTTGCGCAGCCCACGGCGTCGAGGCAGTGCTGACCCACCCGCACCACGCCAGCGGCAGCGACCGCCTGGCCCAAGCCTGCGAACTGCTGGGCCTGGCTGACGATGCGTTGGTGGTCAACGTACAGGGCGACGAGCCGCTGATTGACCCGTCACTGATCCAGGCTTGCGCTGCATTGCTGCAAACACAGCCCGACTGCGTGATGAGTACGGCAGCGCATCCGATCGATGAGCTGGCCGATTTTTTGAACCCCAACGTCGTCAAGGTGGTGCTGGACAGCCAAAGCCGGGCGCTTTACTTCAGCCGAGCCCCGCTGCCCTGGTGGCGTGACGGCTTTGCGCCAGCGGGTATCACCGCATTGCCTCACCCGCCACCTTTGCGCCACATGGGCGTCTACGGCTACCGGGCGGGTTTTCTGAAAGGCTTCCCGTCGCTGCAGCCCGCGCCGCTGGAACAGCTGGAAGCGCTGGAGCAATTGCGTGTGCTCTGGCACGGCCAACGCATTGCCGTGCACGTGGCCGCGCACGGTGGCGGGGCTGGCGTGGATACCGCTGCCGACTTGGCGCGCGTGCGGGCCGTTTTCCTGGCACAGGCAATAACAAGTGGCCAGACGGGGCCAAGCCCCGCATGAGTCAGTCTGCGTGGGGGCCTGCGTGATATTCTCGTTTTCAAATACACACAAGGATCCTGATGAGACTGATTCTTCTTGGCGCACCGGGCGCTGGCAAAGGCACACAAGCCAGCTTCATTTGCCAGCGTTTTGGCATCCCGCAGATCTCAACGGGTGACATGTTGCGAGCAGCCGTCAAAGCCGGCACGCAGATGGGCTTGGCAGCCAAGAAGGTGATGGACGGTGGTGCCCTGGTCAGTGACGACATCATCATTGGTTTGGTCAAAGAGCGGCTGACGCAGCCCGATTGCGCCAAGGGTTTCCTTTTTGACGGGTTCCCGCGCACCATCCCGCAAGCCGAGGCCATGAAAAGTGCCGGCGTCAAGCTCGACAACGTGCTTGAGATCGATGTCCCCGACAACGCCATCATCGAACGCATGAGCGGCCGTCGCGTGCACATGGCCAGCGGCCGCAGCTATCACCTGAAGTACAACCCACCCAAACAGGCAGGGCTGGACGACCACACCGGTGAGCCACTGATCCAGCGCGATGACGACAAAGAAGAAACAGTGGCCAAGCGCTTGGCCGTGTACCACGACCAGACCCGCCCACTGGTGAAGTACTACGCCGATTGGGCGGCCGAGGGCGACCCTGCAGCGCCGCGCTGTGCGCGCGTCAGTGGTATGGGGACGGTTGAAGAAATCACATCGCGTGTGATGGCCGCCCTGAACTGAAGCCATCCGGCGGAAGCTCTGCATGAGGGTGGCTCAGGCCGCCCTGCCCCCATCTGAACCCATCTGAACCCAGTTTCAAGGAAGACCCATGGACATCGCAGGCAAAGTTTTCATCGTCACTGGCGGCGCCTCCGGGCTCGGCGAAGGTACCGCGCGCATGTTGGCTGGTTTAGGGGGCCAAATTGTGGTGGCTGACGTCCAAGCCGACCGGGGCGCAGAAATCGCCAAAGAGCTGGGCGGTGTTTTCGTGCGCTGCGACGTCAGCCAAGAAGCAGATGCGCAGGCTGCAGTCGATGCCGCTGTGGCCTTGGGCAAACTGGTGGGATTGATCAACTGCGCCGGCATCGCGCCCGCCGTCAAGACCGTGGGCAAGGACGGCGCCCATCCGCTGGCCGTGTTCAGCAAGACCATCACCGTCAACCTGATCGGCAGCTTCAACATGATCCGGCTGGCAGCCACCGCGATGTCCAAAAACGCACCTGAAGCCACTGGCGAGCGCGGTGTGCTGATCAGCACCGCCAGTGTGGCAGCCTACGACGGCCAGATCGGCCAGGCCGCTTACGCCGCCAGCAAAGGCGGCATCGTCGGCATGACGCTGCCGATTGCCCGTGACCTGGCACGCAACGGCATCCGCAACATGACCATTGCCCCCGGCATCTTCGGGACACCAATGCTGTTTGGCATGCCCAAAGAAGTGCAAGACACCCTGGCCGCAGGCGTGCCCTTCCCCAGCCGTCTGGGCACCCCTGAGGATTACGCCAAACTGGTGCGGCACATTTTCGAGAACGACATGCTCAACGGCGAAGTGATCCGGCTGGACGGGGCCATCCGGCTGGCGCCGAAGTAGTGATCTTGGCGGAAGGCCGTTGCCACGCGCCACAGCCATGCCGATGGCGTGGAGCCAACGCTGCGGCCACTGCGTTGGCACCTATACTTTTCCAATGCGATTGAGCGAACGCCAACGAGACGCCATCAGGCGCGCCACGGCCGATGTGGCCGGAGCCAACGCACGCGTCCTGCTCTTTGGGTCGCGCACGCAAGATGCGTTACGTGGCGGCGATATTGATCTGTTGGTTGAACTGGCGCAGCCGGTCCTGGACCGCTGGGCACTTGGCAAC
>JBBQIB010000482.1:0-2967 GCA_038324515.1 Burkholderiales bacterium | reverse complement strand
AAGTTAAGCATTCGGTAAACCCGTAGGCCATGTTCGTGCGCGGCGGCCTCAGGCGCAGAGGACGGTTCGGAAGTTCTGCCTCAGTGGGTAGAGCCAGATGTCTTTGATGGGGATGATCTGCGCGTGGACCCGGGACTTCTTCCCGCGGCCGACAGTCTTGCCGACGTGGATCCAATTGGCTGCCTTGTACGACGTGCCGCGGTGTCGCTCGGTCTCAACGAAGGTTTCGAGCAGCACGGGCTTGAAGCCATAGCGCTGCTGCCAGTCGATGGGCAGTTGGCGGTTGACGATGGACAGGATCTTGGAGGCCAGGCCTTTGCACTGGATCCACGGCAGGATGAGGAACCTCGCGTTGTTCACCACCAGCTGCAGGTTCTTGAGCCGCTGCGCCTGCTGCCAACCGATGAAGCTGTCGCGCCCGGCGAGCTTCCACGCGCTCGCGCCGAAGCTGAGCAGGGCCACGAGTTTGTCGCCAGCGTAAACGTTGTAGCGCAGCTGGCTGCCCGACATGGCTGCATAGCCCAAGTAGTGGTAGCGCTGGATGTACTCGTTCCACAAGCGCGAGACCGGTGTCCCACTCACCAGCCGCAGCGTCACGGGCCCGATCTCGTGAACGGGCTGCAGCAGCGAGGACTGCGGATCGCTTGCCGGCGTGGCGGGGAAGTCCGGCCGGCGGCGTGCGGCGGGCGTCTTCGAAGCCGGCAGCGTGATGAGGCCCTGCGCCTGCATGCGCAGCAGCGCCACACGGCAGGTCATATCTTTGAGCTCGCCGTTGGGCTTGAACCAGGCGAACAGCTCGCACAGTCGGCGCGACAGGGGCGTGCGCAGGAGTTTTGGATCTTGTGCGATGAGATCCCGGATCGTCTGGATATCGGCTGGGCTGAAGTCGCGGCCGCAATAGATTGTCATAAGTAGATCGTCATAAGTAAATCGTCATGAATGCACCATCATGAGGTGTCCAAGCCCTCAATGGTGGGAATGTCCATGGAGGACAGCTTCGCAGCAGCGACCCCGGGCGGGCATGCAAGCAACGCCGCCAACTCAGGTGCCGTCATTGTCCAGGGCAGGAAGGCCCGCAGGTCGGCCGGTGCGTGATTGCCTGCGTCGCAACAAGCCTGCAGGTACGCCAGCAGCCAGGTTCTGGGGTTGATCAAGTCCCTGCTGCGCAGCACCTGAAGCGCGGGCTCACACAGCGTGGCTTCGCTCAGCGCCTGGCTGCGCCGCTGGGCCATGTCGTGTAAGGCCTGTCGCCATGCGGCGTCGTGCTCGGCGTACGGGGCACGGTCTTGGTGTGCAAGTCGAAGATCATTGAGCCAGTAGAGTTGAGCGATGGCGACGACCCACGTCATCGCCCGGGCCAGCATCGTCGGATGGCCGTTGCCCAGCTCTGGCAAGTCTCGTCGCTGATGAGCCCGCCGACCAAGGTGCCGGGCGACATGTCCAGTCCGTAGTGGCCCAGGTCCTGCAGCAGATGATGACTCGGTCTGCCGTACAGGTACTTGTCCAGCATCACGGCAGCCCACTCCGAGATGCCGAATTTGCCGCGCGCGATCAGCCGACAAGGGGCCGGCGCGGTCACGATCCCGGGCACGCAGCCGCAACGGCAGCTCGGGCGACAGCGGCGGCGCCGGATCAGGCGGCGGTAGGTCTTGACCTCGATCTCCAGCGCCTCGCTGTCCTCGGTGCCGGGGAATTCGCTCAGGAACTCACCCCCATCCGGGCATTGCGGTGAGTTCAAGCCGACGGTCTCGCTGCGCGCAGGCAGGTGCGCCAGCATCTTGCTCCGGTGGCCTGGTGCGCCTGGGCGCTGTCCACGCGGCGCAGGCTGGTGACCGGGTCGGCGCTGGAGCTCACTCGCGCCTTTGCTGTGCTCGCTCTTGCGCCCGAACAGCCGCTGCTGGAGATCGCGGACCTTGGCCTGAGCCGCGTCGAGCTCAGCACGAAGCGCCGCCTCGCGTTGAGTGGCCGCTTGCTGTGTCAGTGCCAGCGCTGCGTACAACGCCGCCTGGCGTCGCTGGGTGCGCTCGCGCAGCTGCGACACGAATCGCTGGGTGCTGTCTTGGACCTGTTGCAGCCGCGACACCGCTCGCTGGTGCAGTGACTTCCAACTCCTGGCCTCCATCACCAGCTGGATGAGCTCCAGCTTGCTCAGCGTCACGTACACCTCGGCAAACGGCGCCGTGCTCGTCCCGCTTATGGTCGAGATCGCATCCAGCTCAATCGCAGCAGCTTCCATAGCGGCCTACCGTACGGGAAAACTTCGGATGTCTCCAGCGACTTCGGGGCGGCCACGAAAACAAGCTACGGGCTTACCGAATGCTGACCAAAAAGCCAAACGGGCCAGCTCCGTACAAGAACTGACCCGTTGATTTGTAATGGTCGGGACGGCGGGATTCGAACTCGCGACCCCTTGCACCCCATGCAAGTGCGCTACCAGGCTGCGCTACGCCCCGATTCAGAGCACGATTATAGGGCCGGACGGATCTGGTGGGCCTGGTGATGGGCCTGGCGGGCCTGATGAGCAAGCCTGGCGGACCTTTGTGAGCCAACCAGGCCTGTGCTGATCCTGGGCCAAGCGGCTTCAAACGGTCACTTCGGCCCTCAGCCAGCCAGCAGATCGCGGATTGAAAGCAGTTCGGCGCGCAATTGCTCCGCTTGCAGCGGGGCGCCAGATGAAGGTGCCAGCACCGAAGCATTTGAGCGTCGACCGGCAACCGCTGCTGCCGCACGCTGCAAATTCGGCAGGCGCTGCGCCTTGGCGGCTGCAGAGAACAGCGAGTCAGACACACGAGGCCGCTCAGAGTGAAGGGTCGATCCGTCTTGCTTCGGGAAGCCAGATTCAGTTCGTGACCAAGACGCCGGCTCGAAATCAAGGTCGGGGTCACTCTGCGCGTTGTCCGGCTCCGCAGCGCTTGCCAGCCGCTGGCTGTCGGCTCGATCTTTGGCTTCTTCTTCGGCCTCACGGGC
>JBBQIB010000481.1:0-2985 GCA_038324515.1 Burkholderiales bacterium | reverse complement strand
GCGACCCGGCAGGCGATTTCGCCGCGGTTGGCGATCAGGATCTTCTGAAACATGTTTTGGGGCCCTTACATCCCGGGGCTGGCCATGCGGCCACCCCCCCAGGACGACACGCGCTGCACGAGCGAGCGCAAGAATTTGAACAGGATCACGATCAGCACCAGCGCCAGCACCACTGACCGCGCCAGTGCGGGCCAGAACCACATCGGATGCTCATAGGCCAGCCACAGCATCAGCGGCACAGCGGCGTCGCCGGCCAAAGACAGTGCGATGTTGGAAAACGGTTCAGGGCTGGTGTTGACGGCAGCCCGCGTGGTGGCTTTGGCGGTGTGTGAGGTGGCAGCCAAGGTGCCGCCCATCAGCGCTGCCACCAGCGCCCAGGTGGCCGAATCACCACCCATCACACCGGCAGCCAGGGCCGCCCCGGCGGGTATGCGGATGACGGTGTGCAGGGTGTCCCACAAGGTGTCCACCCCGGGGATCTTGTCGGCCACAAACTCGATCAAGAACATCAAAAAACTGGCGCCCAGCACCACCGGATGCTGCAGCAATTGCAGGCCCGAGGGCAACGGCACCCAGCCCATGAAACCAGCCGCGCCGGTGATGAAGACCACCGCATACAAGCGCATGCCGCTGGCCCAGCCCAGCGCTGCAGCCAGCGCTGCCAGATGCGGCAGCTCCAGATTCATCAGCTGGTTTTCCATGCCGGGTCTCGCTTGTTCAGAAAAGCCTGTACGCCTTCGCGTCCTTCGGGGCTGGCGCGGATGTTGGCTATACGCTCGGCGGTGTCGGCGCGCAAGGGAGCATCCAGCGGCCGCCCTGCCAGGTCCTTGACCAATTGCTTGCAAGCCTTGACGGCCGCTGGGCCGTTGGCCACCAAAGCGAAGACGATTTCAGCGACCCTGGCGTCCAGCGCCTCAGCGTCCACCACTTCGTGCACCAGGCCGAGCGTTTGAGCCTGGCGGGCGCCGAATCGCTCGGCGGTGACGAAGTAGCGCCGCGCCGCCTGCTCACCGATTGCGCGGATCACATAAGGGCCGATGGTGGCCGGCAACAGGCCCAGCCGCGCTTCGCTCAGGCAAAAGTGCATGCTCTCGGCAGCCACCAGCACGTCGCAGACAGCAGCCAGCCCCAGGCCGCCGGCATAGCAGTCGCCGTGGATGCGGCCCACCACGGGCAGCGGGCAGCTCCAAAGCGTCCACAGCATCTGCGCCAGCGCGCTGGCGTCGGCCTGGTTCTGCTCCCAGCTGTAGTCGGCCATGCTGCGCATCCAAGCCAGGTCTGCGCCGGCACAGAAGGCTTTGCCGTGGCCGCCCAGCACGATCACGCGCAGTTCTGGGTCTTGCCCCAGTTGCTCGAAAACCTGCTGCAGCTCTTGCACCACCTGGTCATTGAAAGCGTTACGCACCTCCGGACGATTCAGCCAGACCTCGGCCACGTGCGGTGTGGGTCTGCGAACATCCAGCGTACTCATCGGGTGATTTCCTCTTGAAGCATGGCGACCAGGTCCAACTCCGGCGTGCTTTGGCCCAGCATGGCCAAGGCTGCCGTAACCTGGCCACGGTGGTGCGTGCCATGGTTGAAGACGTGCATCAAGGTCGGTGCAAAAGGCAGCTTCATGGCCTGGCCCGTGGTGCGTGTGTAGCTCAGCTGGCCCTGCAAGCGCTCTTGAGGCCAGACATCCAGCAACGGCAGCCAGCCCATCGCGCCTTCGTCCAGCCGTTGCTTCAGTCGTTGCCGATCGGTCTCAATCTCGCTGTCCAGTTCCAGCTGGGGCGATTCGCCAGCAGCAAAACGCTTGAACCAGAGTTCATGTTCGCCGACCAACAGGTGGTTCAAGGTGCCATGCACACTCTTGAAGAACAGCCCCATGTCACGCCTGTAGTCGACTTCAGGCAACAGGTCGACGGCTTTGAGCAGCCGCCGTGTGGCCCACACGTTGTAGCGGGCCAGCAGTTGCAAGTGCTGGCGCAGCTCCGAGTTGTGCATGGGCTTGCGCATCACCACGCTCTTGAAGGCCTTGCCGGGCCACTGCACTTGCCCCACTTCTTCATAGCCCAGACGGCGGTACAGCGTGCGCAGCTCGGCGGCGGGTTCGGCCACGTCCAGCGCCATGAACCTGAAGCCACTTTCACGCGCCCAGGCTTCACAGGCCGCCACCAGGCGGCTGCCGACGTGCTGCCGCTGCCACTCCGGGTCGACTGCAAATTGATGAAACTGGGCCGTGTCGCGTTGCCTGAACCAAGGCACGTCGGCGCTCCAACGCGCGCTGGCTTCGTCATAGGGGCCCGTCACGGTGACGGTGCCCACCAGTTGCCCGTTGACCTCGGCGACAAAACAGCGGCCCTCGGCAGCACGCCTGCGGGTGGTCAGCTCATCTTGCGTGGCAGCACTGAGGTTCATGCCACGCGCCAGCAGGGGGGCGTAAGCGCGATGCAACAAGGCAGTCAACGCTGCGAGCGAGTCGCGGGCCGCCAGTGGACGGATGTTGAGATTGGGCATGGGATGCAGCGCGAAGATGGAGGGTGAGCAGAGGGTGTCGCCTGGCCCCGATCACATTCTGAAAATCCCGAAGCGGGGCGCTTCAGGAATCGGTGCATTCAGACTGGCGCTCAAGCCCAAGGCCAGCACGCGGCGCGTGTCTGCGGGGTCGATGATGCCGTCGTCCCACAGCCTGGCGCTGGCGTAATAGGGGTGCGCCTGGGTCTCGAATTGCTGCGTGATCGGCAGCTTGAATGCTGCCTCGTCGTCAGCGCTCCACTGGCCGCCTTTGGCTTCGATGCCGTCGCGGCGCACGGTGGCCAGCACGCTGGCTGCCTGCTCGCCACCCATCACGCCGATGCGGGCGTTGGGCCACATCCACAACAAGCGGGGCGAGTAAGCGCGGCCGCACATGCCGTAATTGCCAGCGCCGAAACTGCCGCCGATGATGACGGTGAATTTGGGCACCGTGGCCGTGGCCACTGCCGTCACCATCTTGGCGCCATG
>JBBQIB010000480.1:0-2987 GCA_038324515.1 Burkholderiales bacterium | reverse complement strand
TGAGGTGAAGGCCAGGCTGCTGGAGATGGGCATCAGCGCGGCCTTCGTCGGCGGCGACGAACTGCTGACGATGACAGCGCGCGACATCGAGGGATGGAAGGCAATCGCCAAGCAGGCCGGCATCAGCAATGAATGAGTTGGACCCGGTGCGACGACTGGCCTGGGTGGCGCATGACCAGAGAGCGATTCCGATTCGCGCGGGGCAGGGCAAGTGCCGTTTCGATTCGTCGATGAACAGCTGGTAGCGTTGTCTCTTGGGTTTGGCCAAATTTTCAGGCTTGACGTCGCTGATCGAAGACTGACCGCCCCCAAGCGCATTG
This sequence comes from Burkholderiales bacterium, assembly GCA_038324515.1. Taxonomy (GTDB): domain Bacteria; phylum Pseudomonadota; class Gammaproteobacteria; order Burkholderiales; family Burkholderiaceae_C; genus Rubrivivax. Next base: position 2,667 of record JBBQIB010000480.1, on the reverse strand, counting down.
ATTTTGGTCTGCCCGGAGGGACTCGAACCCCCGACCTGCTGCTTAGAAGGCAGCTGCTCTATCCGGTTGAGCTACGGGCAGTATTGGCAGAGGGAATTGTAGGGACTGCGGCCGTCGAAGTTTGGTGAGTCGGGGATCGGTATCCGGCCGGGCTCCGAACTTCGGTGGGCGGGTCCGCAGTCAACAGGCGGCTTCAAACTGGCAGTAGGCTCGATTTGGGGCCGGATTGCCGGCCGTGATTCAGCGCCTGCGCGGGCAGGGCAGGCATACACTCCAGAGATGTCTGGATATCGATTACCGACGACCTGGCCCGCTCTCGCGACTGCAGGTCGAGATGGGCTGGCCAGCCATGGCCTCCATGCTTGACGGCCTGAAACGTCTGCTGGGTGGCAGCCCGCCGGCGCCGCAGCAGGATTGGGATGAAGTCGCACCCTGGGCTGAGCGGCGTGAGTTCGGCTTTCGCAGCGTGCCCGGCGAAGGTTTTGTCGTCGATGGTCGATTGGGTTCCAAGCCTTGGCGGCTGGAATGGGGTCCTTCGCAGCGGCCCTACATCCTCGGCCAGGAGTTGAGACTGCGCTCAGAGTTGGGGCTGAGCCCTGACTTGCAGCTGGTGGTGATGAACCGCAGCTTGCAAGAGCAGATGGAAAAGACGGTCTTCGATCAGTATGTGGAAGGCGTGCAGACCCGCATCGACAACCAGACGCCGCCCGAGATGCGCTGGCTGGTGATGTTTCCCAAGCTGCCTGGCAGTGCGGTACCAGAGCTGAGAGAGCGCTTTGTCGCGCATGCCAGCATCAATGAATGGTTGCAGTCGTGGCTGCAAGGGCCGCTGACCCAAGCGCTGGCTGCGCAGCGGGTGGACGCAGCCATGCCGGTGGTGCTGATGATCGGCCGCGGCCGCTTGATGCTGCGCACCGCTTTGGCTGCGCCAGAGATCGTGCCGATGGAGCGCTGGTTGCGCCTGTTTGAAACCGCGATTCGCGAGGCGCAGCGCGTAGGCAGCGAGGTCACCGCGTCGCTGACCCCCCACACGGGTGACGGCCCTTGGTCAGCCAGCGCATTGCCTGACAGTGACCGGCTGAAGTAGCTCGGGGCGACCCTGGCCCTGGCCTGGCTCAGCCCAGCCCGATCCAAGCCCTGATCAAGCCGCCGACCTCAGTTTGCCCAGCTCCAACTTGGCAATCGCGTTGCGATGCACTTCGTCGGGGCCGTCGGCAAAACGCAGAGTGCGTGACATGCTGTAGAAATAAGCCAGCGGGAAATCCTGACACATCCCTGCGCCACCGTGCACCTGCATCGCCCAGTCGATGACCTGGCAGGCCATGTTGGGTGCCACCACCTTGATCATCGCGATCTCGGCCTTGGCGCTCTTGTTGCCGGCCATGTCCATCATCCAGGCGGCCTTCAGCGTCAGCAGCCGGGCTTGATCGATCATGCAGCGGGCTTCCGCAATGCGCTCTTGCGTCACCCCTTGCTGGGCCACCGTTTTGCCGAAAGCGGTGCGGCTGACGGCGCGCTCGCACATCAACTTGAGCGCGCGCTCGGCCACGCCGATCAAACGCATGCAGTGGTGGATGCGTCCCGGCCCCAGGCGGCCTTGCGCGATCTCGAAGCCGCGGCCTTCGCCCAGCAGCATGTGGGTTGCTGGCACGCGCACGTCCTGGAAATCCACTTCCATGTGGCCGTGTGGTGCGTCGTCATAGCCAAAGACCGACAGTGGGCGCGTCACCGTGATGCCCACGGCGTCGCTGGGCACCAGGATCATCGACTGCTGCGAGTGGCGCGGCGCTTCAGGGTCGGTCTTGCCCATGAAGATGTAGATCTTGCAGCGCGGGTCCCCTGCGCCGCTGGTCCACCACTTGCGGCCGTTGATCACGTACTCGTCGCCCTGGCGCTGGATGCTGGCTTCGATGTTGGTGGCGTCACTGGAGGCCACAGCCGGCTCGGTCATGGCAAAGGCGCTGCGGATCTCGCCTGCCAAAAGCGGCTTGAGCCAGCGGTCCTTGTGCTCTTGGGTGCCGTAGCGCTCCAGCACTTCCATGTTGCCGGTGTCGGGGGCCGAGCAGTTGAAGACCTCGCTGGACCAGGGCACCGCGCCCATGATCTCGGCCAGCGGTGCGTACTCTTGGTTGGTCAGCCCTGCGCCGCGGTCGCTGGTGGGCAAAAACAGGTTCCACAGGCCGGCGTCACGCGCCTTGGGTTTGAGGGACTCGATGATCTGCACCGGTGTCCAGCGTTTGCCGGCAGCGGTGTTGGCGGCGATGTCTTTGTAGTACTGCGGCTCGGCCGGGTAGACATGCTCGGTCATGAAGGCGTTCAGTCGCGCTTGCAGCTCCTGGGTCTTGGGTGAGTAGTTGAAGTCCATCGGTGCTCCTCTGTGGTTGAGTGGGATTTTTGGGTTGGCCAGGCCGGCCACTTGCCCTGCTGGGTGGCTACAAGGCTTTGCAACCCTGATTTGCAGTGCCGGTGGCCAGCATCCAATCGGTTTGATCGGTCCTGGTCTGCTCGGTCTTCTCGATCTTTTCAGCGCGCCTTCTGGGCAAAGCCCCAGGCCAGCTCGGCCAGCGTGCGTGTGGCTGCGCCCGAGCTGCGCGCCTGCGCGCTGGCTGCCGTGCCATCGACCACGCGTTTGACAATGCCTTGCATGATCGATGCCAGCCTGAACAG
>JBBQIB010000479.1:0-2996 GCA_038324515.1 Burkholderiales bacterium | reverse complement strand
CAGCCCTGGCGCGATCTGTCGGACCATGTGCCGGTGGCTGCTGCGATGACGCTGGCTGCGGAGGCCCCATGAAACCCCGCTGGACCGACGGCAACCGCTTCGAGTTGCTCGAAAACGGTGAAGACTTCTATCCGCGCGTGTTCGCTGCCATCGGCCAGGCGCGCTCAGAGGTGCTGCTCGAAACCTTCATCCTGTTCGACGATCCGGTGGGCCGCGAGCTGCGCGACGCGCTGCTGGCGGCTGCGCAGCGGGGCGTGCGCGTTTCGGTGCTGGTCGATGGCTGGGGATCGCCTGACCTGGACGACGATTTCACGCGTCCCTTGCTCGACGCCGGGGTGCGCTGGCAAGTCTTCGAGCCAGCCGTGCGCTGGTTCGGTTGGCGCGTCAATGCCTTCAGGCGCATGCACCGCAAGCTGGTGGTGATCGACGCCGAGCTGGCTTTCGTGGGCGGCATCAACTACTCGCACGACCATCTGGCCGACTTCGGCCCCGAAGCCAAGCAGGATTACGCGGTGCAGATACAGGGCCCGGTGGTAGTCCAGGTGCATGCCTTTTGCCGCCAGCAGGCGCGGCAGCAAAAGGGGGCGAGTGGGTTGAGGGAGTCGCAGGGGTCACACAACGACGCTGGGGCCGCTGAGGCCTCACAAGGCGCCTTGTGGACCCGGCTGGCCCAGCACCGTCGCGAGCGACGGGCGCGGGTGGGCGATGCGGGCTGGGCCGCCTTCGTGGTGCGCGACAACGGGCTGCACCGCACAGACATCGAGCGCCAGTACCGTCTCGCACTGCGCGGTGCCCGATCGCATGTGCTCATCGCCAATGCCTACTTCTTTCCCGGCTACCGGCTGTTGCGCGAGATGCGGCGCGCCGCGAAGCGCGGCGTCAAGGTGCAATTGATCCTGCAGGGTCAGCCCGACATGCCGGTCGTCAAGGTCGCCGGCTCGCTGCTGTATGCACAGCTGATTCGCAGCGGCGTGGAAATCTACGAATACTGCGAGCGGCCGCTGCATGGCAAGGTGGCGGTGGTCGACGAACTGTGGGCGACGGTCGGCTCCAGCAACCTGGACCCCACCAGCCTGGGGCTGAACCTGGAGGCCAACGTGCTGATCCGGGACCGCGAGTTCGCCCGCTGCCTGCAGCAGCGGCTGATCGAAATGGTCCAGCAGCGCTGCAGTCAGGTGCAGATGCAGGCGCAGGTGCAGTTGTCGCCGGTGGCGTTGTGGTGGTCGCGCTGGCCCACCTCTGTGCTCTACCACTTGCTGCGCTGGTGGCCGCGCTGGCTGGGCGCGCTGCCCGCCCAGGAGGCGGTGATCCGGCCGCTGCGGGGCCAGCCATGACGTCGGGCTCCGCTTCGCGAAGCGGGCACCCGCAATCAAAGTTGAAGCGTTGGCCTCGGGCCTGGCGCTGGTTCGTGCGGGCTGCTCCCTGGCTGTTGGCAGCCGTGGTGCTGGTGCTGGTGCTGCGGCAGGCCCTGACGCTGGACTGGCAGGCAGCTTTTGCTGCCTTGCACAGCCTGCCCTGGACGGTGATCGCTGCCGCTGCAGCCGTTGCAGTGGCAGCCCACGCCGCCCACGCCAGTTACGACCTGGTCGCGCGACGGGTCGTGGGTCATGGGGCTTCGGCCCTGCGCAGCGCAGCGATCGGTGCCGTGAGCTTTGCCTTGACGCTGAACTTTGGCGCCCTCATCGGTGGCGTGGCCGTGCGCCTGCGGCTGTACCGGCGGGCGGGCGTGCCGCTGCAGCAGGGTGCTGCGGTGGTAGTCAGTGGCATGGCCGTCAATTGGTGCGGCTTCGCGGTGCTGATGGCAGCGGTGCTGCTGTGCGCAGAGACGCTGCCCTGGCCGGCGCATCTCGAGCAACCCCGCGACGGCTGGCGTTACGGCGCTGCCCTGCTTGCGCTGGTCTTGCCGGTGCTGTCCTTGCTGGTGTGCGCGCGTCGCGGCGGACAGCCGGTGCCGCACTGGTTGCGACTGCGGGGTCTGGCCGCTGCGCGCAATCCAATGCGTTACCCGACCCTGCCACAGGCCACCCTGTGGCTGGCCTTGGCGCTGGCCTCATGGAGCCTGGCTGCCAGCGTGGTCTGGGTGCTGCTGCAAGGCGCAGCGCCCTGGTGGTGGGTGGTGTCTGCCATGGGGCTGGCCGCGGTCGCTGGCGTGCTGGCGCATGTGCCAGGCGGTCTGGGCGTACTCGAGGCGGTGGTGCTCGCCACGCTGAGCCCCAGCGTCCCGCCAGCCACGGTGCTGGCGGCCTTGCTGGGCTACCGGATGCTTTACTACGGCCTGCCGCTGTTGGGGGCAGCGGTGGCTTACGCGGTGCTGGAACGCACGGGCCCCAGCATCCCGGCCGGGCCACCGAAGCCCCGACCTTCGGGCAGCGAAGCTGTGGCATCTCCCGTGTCTTCATCCGTTGCCACGCTGCGGGGCATGCAGGGTCGGTGATGCACAGCCACCCAGAGTCCAATCGGGTAGGGGGCGGGCGCACGCCAGCCAGGTCGCGCGGGCAGGACGCTGCCATCAGACATGTCCTACAAGTCGTGGCGGCCTCGACTCCTAGAATCTTTGCAGTAGATCCCGGTCCAGCGACTGCGGTCGTCACGCAGCACCGAGAGCCTTGTCATCTGATGCCGAACCTAAGGACCTTTCTCGTCGAAGACAGCCCGGTGATCCGTTCCAACCTGATTGCCGCATTGGAAGACCTGGCGCCGGTGGAGGTCGTAGGCAGCGCAGAAACGGCCAGGGAGGCATGCATCCAGCTCTCGGATCTGGCAGCCGAAGGCGCCTGCGATCTGGTCATCGTCGACATCTTTCTCAAGTCAGGCTCGGGGCTGGATGTGTTGCGCTACCTGCGCGAGCAGGACCGGCCTTTGCGCAGCGTGGTGCTGACCAATTACGCCACGCCCGAGATCTCTGCACAGTGCCGCTTGCTCGGCGCCTCCGAAGTGTTCGACAAATCACACGACATTGAAGCACTGGTGCAGTATTGCACCGAGCTGGCGGAAGC
>JBBQIB010000478.1:0-2998 GCA_038324515.1 Burkholderiales bacterium | reverse complement strand
AGATACCGAATTTGTTGAACGCGGTGCCCCAACCTTCCGGTACCCACCAGTCCAGGCCCGGGAGAGCAGACGCCAGCAAAACGCGCAACGCTCGTGGGATGTCGTTGGCGTTGCCCACATCAAAGGTGGAACCAATCAATGGCGGAATATCCCATGCAGCTAACTTGACCCATGGGTATTCAAAGCGCTCGCCGACGAACGGCTGCATGGGGCCGGCTGGGAGCGCGCGCCCGACCATTGGGTGCGCAGCGCGGATCCTGAGCCTTTGGCGACCGTGCGGAACTGCTGGCCATGGTGACTCACTTGACCCTGAAATGGTCTTGCCCTTTTCTTCAGTCACTTCCGCATCTGCCGATCATGTTTGCAGCCAGGCCGTCTTCAACTCGCAAGTTGTTGCCCGCCGAGTACCTTGCCGCCAGTCTGCGCCCTGGCCATCGTTTCGGCATCGCGGCGGTTCTTCGCGCGTACGACGAGCTTGTGTTCGCCGCCATTCGACATGCGGACCCTGAATTCGAACGTCAACATCCGCGGGCTCCTGAAGGGACATACGGCTTCCCCAGGACTCGGCTGAGGATCTTTTCATATATCGGCAACAGGCAGGTAAGGTTCAACCATGGGCCTATGTTGCGCGTGACAAACTTCTGAAAACTACTTTCCATAAAGCGGTTGCCTTTCCTCCACTTCGACGGCGCGCTGTACCCCACAAGCTGCGCCCGGGACGATCACCCTTCGGCAGCTCCGGCCTGTGACTGTTGATTGGTTTCTCTACCCGCCTGGTACATCCCTTGTGTCCTACTCTCTCGAGCTGAAAGTGGCCTTCAGCCCAAACTCATAGCCGTTGCTAACAGCGAACCTCGGTGCAGCGCTGTAAACGCCGCGAATTCTGTCTTAACTGGCCTCTGTGGCTGTTGCCACTTTGGCCGGACAGGTCTTCACAGCCCAGAAGTGCATGTCGCGTAACCGGCGCCTCATGAATGTCCCGGGCGATACGGCGCTAAGTCTCGACTTTGCGGAGCTCTGGCATAGCCGGCCCCTGGCTCTTCGGGGACTTTGGTGCGTATGCCGCCGGCCGCTTCGGGGCGACGAGTTCACGGCAGCGTGTGTCGCCGATGAGGCGAAACCGGCCGACCAGAGTTCCGAGCACGCTGGCACAAAGCGGTCATCGCAGGACGGTTGAAACTCCTTCTTGCCACGACGCCAATCGCCGAGGCGGGCGGTTTCACTTTGTCCGTCGCGGGGCTGTTTCTGCGATGCATTCAACCAGGTTCAGCGCCGCCAGCATGAGCATCTTCTCTGCTTCGGTCTTGATGCCGAGGAGGTCGCTCTTCTTGAACTTGCCTGAAGACGTAAGCGAGCAACTGCTGCTCGGGGTGGTCGCTCAGGCCGTCAGCGATGTGGCCCGCGCTTGCATCTGTGGCGACAGGCCCTCGATGAAGCCCACACGCCCAGACACGCGCCCCAGGCATCGATCCTGAACATCTTCGGAGATGACCGGCCAACTACCGCCGCTGATCTTCATCGCCTCACGGAAAACGAACAACAGGTTCAGCACGACCTCGATCTGCACGAGCGTGGCTCCGCACCGTTGCAAGACCAGCACCGCATAGAGCAGGTTGGGCTGCAGGGTGGTTGACGACAATTACCTCGTCGGCAAGCCGCTCACGATCCTGGAACGTCATGCGCTCAACGCGCAGCACTGCACGGGCGAGATTGCGGCTGGAGATCGATGCCATGTGCTGGTTCTGCGTTGCCATACCGCGTCTATTTGCGCCAGAAGGCCTCGACGGCTTTCATTCGCCGGCGTTTCTCGGTCGTCACATAGACAGTCGTGGTGGCCAGCGACGCATGCCCCAGGTTTTGCTGCGCGATCTCGATGGGCATGCCGCTGGCAATGGCATGGCTGGCGTGCGAGTGGCGCATCCAATGCGTGCTGGCCCGTTCGAAACGCTCGGCGCCTTTCGCATCGCCCTGCCCCCCTTGCTGTCTCAGCACGATGGCGCAATCCACAAAAAACGCCTTGATCTGGTCGTAGAACGTCGTCGCTGCGATCCCCTGCCGAGGGTCGGGCACTTGGCCGTTGCTCAGCCCCGGTGCGCGCACTGCAGCGTCGCTGGCCTTGCCCAGCAGGAATGCCCCCTGGTTGCCGATGTCCTCGGGGTCCGCGTCCAGCCCACGCGACACCATGTACTTGGCCAGCTCGCCCACCACGTCAGTCGGCAGCGGCACCTCCCGCTCCTTCTGCCCCTTTCCGATCACCCGCAGCAACCACCCCTGCATCGGCTCGGTTTCAGTGGTGTCCGACGCATCGGCGGGGTACTCCACCCACTGCAGGTCGTCGACGGTGGCCGCCACCACTTCCGACAGCCGAAGCCCGGTCGCATAGAGCAGGTGCAGCCCGAAGGTCAGCCGCTGGTTCGCCGATGTGCTGCTCAGCATCTTCAACTGCCCTTCGATGAAGGCCCACTGTGCCAGGCTGAAACTCCGCCCCGCATTCACCTTGGGCCCCGCGGTGCGCGGCACACCGACCGCCGACCACGGGTTGCCCATCAGGTAATTCTGGTCCACCAGGAACCCATACAGGTTCTTCAGGATCGTGACTGCGTGGCGCTGCGCCGAGGCTGAAAGCGGCCCCTCGAAGGGCCGCCATAGCGGCGACCAACGCTCCCGGCCGCGGTCGCCACACCAGCGGCTGCGCGGTTGCGGGTCGGCCAGGAAGTCGCGGTACAGGGTGCAATCCTCGTTGCTCATCGAAGACAAGGCCTTGCCCTTGTGCGTGATGGCCCAGAGCAGGAAACGCTCGGCTTCCTTGCGGTAGGCGCGCTGCGTGTTCGACAGCGCCTGCAGCCAGTCCAGGCTTTGCTCGACGCCTTGGTTGCCCATGGCATCGCGCTGGCGTCGGCGGGCTTTGAGGTGGGCTTTCTGATCGGGAGTGAGGCCGTGCTTCGATCGCAGCCAGGCGAGGATGGCCTGGTAGTCGTTCGTCGCTTTCAGTAAGCAT
>JBBQIB010000477.1:0-3031 GCA_038324515.1 Burkholderiales bacterium | reverse complement strand
GAAGGCGAAGGCGGGCCGAGTGAGTTCCTGCACCTTCAGTACGCAGACAAGGCCACGCTGTATGTGCCGGTGTCGCAACTGCACCTGATCGGCCGCTACACCGGCGTCAGTGCAGAAGAAGCACCGCTGCACCGCCTGGGCTCGGCACAGTGGGAGAAAGCCCGCCGCAAAGCTGCCGAGCAGGTGCGTGACACTGCCGCAGAGTTGCTCAATCTGTACGCGCGGCGCGCCGCCCGCGAAGGTTTTGCGCACCGCTTCAGCGGCCACGATTACGAGGCCTTTGCCAGCAGCTTCGGCTTTGAAGAAACCGCCGACCAGCGCGCCGCGATCCACGCGGTGATCCAGGACATGGTCAGCCCCAAGCCGATGGACCGGCTGATCTGCGGCGATGTCGGCTTTGGCAAGACCGAGGTCGCACTGCGCGCCGCCTTTGTGGCCGTGCACGGCGGCAAGCAGGTCGCCATCCTGGCGCCGACCACGCTGCTGGCCGAGCAGCATTTCCAGACCCTGGTCGACCGCTTTGGCAAGTGGCCGGTCAAGATCGCCGAGCTGTCGCGCTTTCGCAGCCCCAAAGAGATCAAGGCGGCGGTGGATGGCATTGCCGACGGCAGCGTCGACATCGTCGTCGGCACCCACAAGCTGCTGTCATCAGACGTCAAGTTCCCGCGTCTGGGTTTGCTGGTGATCGACGAAGAGCACCGCTTTGGCGTGCGCCACAAAGAGGCGATGAAAGCCCTGCGCGCCGAAGTCGATGTGCTGACGCTGACCGCCACACCGATCCCGCGCACGCTGGGCATGGCGCTGGAAGGCCTGCGCGACCTGAGCGTGATCGCCACCGCCCCACAGCGCCGACTGTCGATCAAGACTTTCGTGCGCAGCGAAGGCAACAGCGTGATCCGCGAAGCGGTGCTGCGCGAGCTCAAGCGCGGCGGCCAGGTCTACTTCCTGCACAACGAAGTCGAGACCATCGAAAACCGCCGCCAAAAGCTCGTGGAGCTGGTGCCCGAAGCGCGCATCGCCATCGCCCACGGCCAGATGCCCGAGCGCGAGCTCGAGCAGGTGATGCGCGACTTCGTGGCCCAGCGCCACAACGTCTTGCTGTGCAGCACGATCATCGAAACCGGCATCGACGTGCCCACCGCCAACACCATCGTGATGAGCCGCGCCGACAAGTTTGGCCTGGCCCAACTGCACCAGTTGCGTGGCCGGGTGGGCCGCAGCCATCACCAGGCTTATGCCTACCTGCTGGTGCCCGACCTGGATAGTTTGAGCAAGGCCGCTTCGATGCGGCTGGACGCGATCCAGCAGATGGAGGACCTGGGCTCGGGCTTTTATCTGGCCATGCACGACCTGGAGATTCGCGGCGCCGGTGAGGTGCTGGGCGAAAACCAGAGCGGCAACATGATGGAGGTGGGCTTCCAGCTCTACAACGACATGCTGAACGAAGCCGTGCGCGCGCTCAAGGCCGGCAAAGAGCCCGACCTGCTGTCGCCGTTCTCGGCCACCACCGAGATCAACCTGCATGCGCCGGCTTTGCTGCCCGACGCCTATTGCGGCGATGTGCAGATTCGCCTGAACCTGTACAAGCGTCTGGCGATGGCCGAGAAGAGCGAGCAGATCGACCAGTTGCTGGAAGAAATCACCGACCGCTTCGGCAAGCTGCCCACGCAAGGCCAGACCCTGTTCGACACCCACCGCCTGCGGGTGCTGGCCAAACCTTATGGCGTGCTGAAGATCGACGCCGGGCCGCAGTTGATGAACGTCACCTTCAAAGCCAACGCACCCATCGACGCCAAACGCATCATCGAGCTGGTACAGAAGAACCGCACCATCAAGCTGGCAGGCAACGACAAGCTGCGCATCGACCGCGCCATCTCGCTGCCGGCTGATCGTGCGCACTTTTTGCGCGACATGCTCAAGGCCCTGGGGCAGCCCGTCGCCCAGGCCGCATGAAAGCCAAGCGATGATCCCAACCCAAGACATACAAGAGGTGGCACCGGGCTTGTTTGTACGCGGCTTCATACCGCCGCTGCGCCTGAGCGACTACAAGCTGATTGCCTTCGACATGGACTCGACGCTGATCAACATCGAGTGCATCGACGAGATGGCTGCCGCTGCCGGGCTCAAGACCGAGGTCTCGGCCATCACCGAGGCGACGATGCGGGGCGAGATCAGCGACTACAAGCACAGCCTGCGCCGCCGCCTGGCGCTGTTGCGTGGGGTGCCTGTGGCCGTGCTGGAGCAGGTCTACAGCCAACGCCTGAAGTTCAACGAAGGGGTCGAGAGCTTTGTGCACGCCTGCCAGGCGGCGGGGCTGCAGACGCTGCTGGTCTCGGGCGGCTTCACCTTTTTCAGCGAGCGCGTGAGACATCGACTGGGTCTGGACTTTGCACGCGCCAACATGCTGGAAGTGGTGGATGGCGCGCTGACCGGCCTGCTGCTCGAGCGGCCCTGGGGCGAGATCGTCGACGGCAATGAAAAGCGGCGCGTGCTGCTGGAAGTGGCAGAGTTGCTGGGCATCTCACCCGCGCAAACCATCGCGGTGGGCGACGGCGCCAACGATCTGCCGATGATGGGCGTGGCCGGGCTGTCGATTGCTTTCCATCCCAAGCCTGCGGTCTTGCAAAAAGCGATGCTGTCGATCACCGAAGGTGGCATGGACCGCGCCTTACAGTTGTTTGAGCCAACCACCTGAGGCATAACGGCGGCACACTGCGTTGGCTGGCAACTGGGGCGCTTTGAAAGTACGCCGTGCAGCCTGCCCGCGTTGTCGAAACCTTTGCAACCAACCAGGAGACAGAAGATGAGCGACACCACCAAGTACCTGCTGGCCGAAGACCGCATGCCCAAGCATTGGTACAACATCATGGCCGACCTGCCGGTGCCGCCTGCGCCGCCTTTGCACCCCGGCACGCTGCAGCCCATCGGCCCGGATGATCTGGCGCCGTTGTTCCCGATGGCGCTGATCATGCAAGAGGTCAGCACCGAACGCGAGATCCCGATCCCCGAGCCGGTGCGCGAGGTCTTCAAA
>JBBQIB010000476.1:0-3067 GCA_038324515.1 Burkholderiales bacterium | reverse complement strand
CGATGCTGCAATGGGCCCTCATCTTCTTCGTGATTTCCTTGATCGCCGGCTTTTTCGGTTTCTCAGGCATTTCAGCGGCCACGGCCGGCATTGCGAAGATCCTCTTCTACATCGCGATCGTGATCTTCGTGGTCCTGCTGGCGATGGCATTGCTGGGCGGCGCGGCCTTGATGTAGACAAAGCCCTGCAGCATGACCTGCTCCAGGCGGTGCATCTGTACCCGATGGCTCGAGGCAATGGCCCCAGGCCATGGCACCGATTGCCGCAAGTTGTACCGGTTTGTTTGACGTTGATTCAGCGGCACAGCCACGGTGGCGAGCTCAATCATCGTCGGCTGCGCTGGGGTGCACCACCGTCACCGGCACCGTTGCGTGTTGCAACAGCCACTGGGACACTGATCCGACCAGCAAGCCCTTCGCGGCGCCAAGGCCCCGAGCACCCATGATGACGGCATCGACGCCATGGAGCTCGATCATCTCGGCCAGCACGTGGCCAGGGTCACCGTTGGCGACGGCAGGTTCCCATTCGACTTTGGCCTCGTTCAGCAGCGCTTCTGCCGGCGCAAGCACACGCGCGGCGACAGCCTCGCTGAGTTGCTCGATCGCCTCGGGGTCATGCAAGGTGATCCATTCGTAAAGGGTCGCCGGAGTCTGGACGTTTGCCAGAACGAAGCTGGCTGTGAGGCCGCTGCGCACCAGCTGCAGCGCATGCCGGACCGAGTTGAGCGAAGCTTCGGAGCCGTCGAAAGGAAGCAGGATTTTGAGCATGTGTGCACTCCGGAGCTGAAGGAGAGGTGCCGTCTGCAGGTTGAAGCAGCCAACCGAGGGGGCGTTTGGGCAGGATCCAGCTCAGTATGAGCGGATTGCCGGGCATTTTGCCGGCTCTGGCCTTCCTGATGTGGTTTGCTCATCGCGGCTTCGGTGTTGGCTGTGAAAGCGGGGCTTTCGATCCACGGGGTCTGGCCCAAGGTCTGGCCTGGAAGTAGCATCCGCAGGCACATGATGAAAATCCTGATCCCCGTTGATGGGTCCGAGCCTGCGCTGGAGGCCGCGCGCCACGCGCTGCACTTGGTGCAGGCGGGTCTGCAGGCCAGCTTCGTCCTTGCTGCAGTGCAAGAACCGGTCTATCTGTACGAGACGCTGCTATCGCCCGACGCTGAAGTGCTTGACCGGCTGACTGGCGCGGAGGGCGGTCAAGCTCTGGCAGCTGCGCAAGCTCTCTTTGATGCAGTGGGCGTGCCCTATGAACGTGAAACAGCATCCGGCGAGCCGGTGCCCGCGCTGATCGAAGTGGCCCGTCGATACAAATGCGACGCAATCATCATGGGCGCACGCGGCAGAGGCGCCCTGCGCAGCGCATTGCTCGGGTCGGTGTCGCAGCGCGTCGTGCAGCAAGCCGCGCTGCCGGTAACGATCGTCAAGCAGGCTCAAGCTGAGCGGGTGGGTCTTCGCGCCGCGTCTGCTAGCAGCGGCTGATTGAAAAATGTGACGCTGGACCATCCTTCACTTGCCCAGGTCGGTGCTGCCGGCTGGGATCGTTTCGCTCCGGCAGCACTGCGTCGAGCCCTGCTGCAGCATGGCGCAGATGCGCCTGACGAGCAATTCGACGCAGCCGTGCTGCTGGCCGACGTTTCCGGCTACAGCACGCTGGCCACGCGGCTGGCCGAGCAGGGTGCGATTGGGGCGGAACGCCTGTCGCAGCATTTGAATGCCACATTCGGGGTCATGCTTCGCGAGGTGTACGCCCGCGGCGGTGAGGTCGAACGCTTCGCTGGCGACGCCCTGTTGGCCAGCTTCCGCCCGCTTGGCGATGGGCTCGACGGCGCTGTGCGCCGGGCCCGTGATTGCGCACAGGCCATTGCCGTGCAACCGAACGGCACGGGCACCGCCACCAACACCCACACCAACACGCACACCAACGAGGTTGCATTGAGCGTGCACGCAGGTGTCGCCGTCGGTGCCTTGCACACCCGACACCTGACTCTGCCCGGCGGCGACAAGGCTTTCGTGCTGTGGGGGGAGCCCCTGCGCCGCGTGGCGAGCGCAGCGATGGCGGCTGCGTCGGGTCAGGTGCAGTTGGAGCCGGCCGCGGCGCTGTTGGCACAAGCGACACAAGCGGCACAAGCGACACAAGCGACAAATACGGCACAAACGACACCCACGCCAGCCCGGGGCTGGACTGGAACCGGCTGAGCGATGCGCTGGGCCGTGACGGGGTGGCTCGCTTCGACGCGCAGTTCTGGGGCGCAAACATCGATCCGAGCGAGCGCTACGTGCTCAGCGCGGCAGGGTCTACCCGCCACCGGCTGGCCGCCGGCGACAGCCAGTTCGCCAATCTGGTGCTGGCCGGCGACTGGGTCGACAACGGCTTCCCTGTCGGTTGTGTCGAGTCGGCCACGCTGGGTGGCCTGCAGGCCGCGCGCGCCATCACCGGCGGCACCGCCAGCAGCCACCCCATCTTCGGCGAACGTATCGCTGAAGCCGCCGCCTTACCCATGCAGAGCCGCTCTCGATTGCCACGCTACGTGCCCGGACTGACCGACCTGGAACTGCCCCCGCCCTACACCTTCAAGAAATTGAGTATCCGCAGCTTCCCGGTGCTGGGCGACGCAGTGCTGATGCAGCGCGTGGTCGACCGGCTGAACATCGCGCCGCCCGAGGTTTGCGAGGTACGCGCAGTTGGCAATCTGGTCTACATGCAATTGGCGCAGTACCCCTACCTGCAGTCGCAATCCGACCCAGAGGGCTACTTCACCGAGAACGAGCTGAGCTTCAATATCCTGGCAGCGGTGGGCAAGCGGGTCAAAGGCCAGTTCGTGGCCGACTCGCTGGCCTACTACTTCCCCTTCATCTACGTCGACAACGACTGGGCGGTGGCCACCGGACGCGAGGTCTTCGGCTACCCGAAGATCTGCAGCGAGATGCAGTTCGGTGCGCCCGATGACGACACACTCTTCAAACTCAGCACGCTTGCGCTGCCCAGCCGCGGCAGCGATTCGCAGGCCCGCCTGGTCGATCTGGTGACGATCCAGCGCATCGACAGCAAGACCGGCTTTGACGCGCTGCTG
>JBBQIB010000475.1:0-3068 GCA_038324515.1 Burkholderiales bacterium | reverse complement strand
GCGGGCTCCGGGCGGCGGTGCAGATCAGTCGGGGTCACGTAAAAAAACGGGGCGGCGGCCGGCCAGGGCCGGGCCGCTGCCCCGCGCGGTCCATCAGCCGCGGCTGCGCGGGAAGCTGAACTCCTTCTTGAGCCAACGGTCGGTTCCGGGTCTCGTGTCGAGCGTCCACTGGATGTGCGACAGCCCGTTCTCGATCTGCTTCTGCACGTGGGTCATGCCCTGCGGCTTGGTGGGACCCGGTTGGTTGTTGAGGGTGCATCGATCGCGAGTCCCAACGTTGTCCCTCAGAAACGAAAAGAGAAAGTCGCAGTCGGCGGCCCGCGTCATCACTTGCTTGTCGCAGCGGATACCGCGCCCGCCGAAGCTCACGTCGCCGTCGAAGCCAGACGGGCAGGTCACGCCCTTGCTCTCGTCATCCAGCACGTTGTAGATCGGCCCGCCCACCGGGTAGACGAAGACGGTGCGAGTGGCCCGGAAGACGTCGGTGCCCGGCAGTGCGACCTGCGTGAAGGCAGAGGCCGACGGGTCGCCGGGCAGTGGCACGAATTGCGGCGCGGCCGTGGCGGTGCCGCCCACCATCACGCAGACGTCTCGCCCGTTGGTATCGTGACGAACGCGCACGTTGATGATGACGTCGCCGTTGCGCTGGAAGACCACAGGCGAGCACACGGCAGGGCGGTCGATGTTCACAGTCTGGACGCACTTCAGCGTCTTGTTGGCGTTGCTGATCTGCACCGTGGCGCCGCTCGGGCATTGCACGCCCTGTTGCTCGCCTGCATGGGCGGCGGTGGGGGCGACGCCAGCCAGCAAGACGGTTGCAGCGGCGGCGGCCAGGGAAGTGAAGGTGGTGTTCATGATGCGGTTCCTGTCAAGGGTGGTTTGGAGGGTGGTACGCGGTGCAATCGCCTCGCGTACTGACCTGACGGAGCCCACCCCCGTCTGGACGCATCAAAACAAATTGTTACATTTCCTTGTCCATCGTGCCCCTTCGCTGTCGGGGCGCGCCATGCGGCAAGTCAGCCCGTCCACCTCGCAGCCTCACCAATTCGG
The DNA here is from genome assembly GCA_038324515.1 of Burkholderiales bacterium. GTDB lineage: Bacteria > Pseudomonadota > Gammaproteobacteria > Burkholderiales > Burkholderiaceae_C > Rubrivivax. The sequence goes on along the minus strand of JBBQIB010000475.1, from coordinate 2,018 downwards.
CAACGCACCCGCCGGCTTGAACGGCTGCTGCAGCGCCCGCTCCACCATCATCAGCCGGTCCTGACCGTAGAACATTTCGCCGTCGACGATGTAGGTGGGCGAGCCAAACACGCCGCGCGCCACTGCCTCTTCGGTGTTGTTCGCAAAGATTGCCTGCACTTCTGCACCCAACGCCGCCGCAAGCAAGGGCGCAGGGTCGAGGCCGGCTTCATGGGTGATCTGTGACAACACCTGCGCATCAGCCAGATCACGGTCGTCTTGCCACAAGGCGCGCAGGATCGCGATGTGCAGACGATCCACATCGGCGCCTTGTTGCTGCGCGGCGATGACCCAACCCGAGGACAGGGTGCGGTCGCCGAAGTGATGTACGGGATCGGTCAGCACCGGGATGCCCAGATACTCACTCCAGCGCTCGATCTCGCGGCCGAAGAAGTGGTGCTTGTGGCTGTTGGGCCGCTGATCAAAGGCCAGGCTGCCGCTGGCGGGCACCACACGCGACAAGTCGATCGGCTTGTGTACCAAGCGGCGCCCAGCCTGGCGCGCCAAGGCGACGATGCGCTCGGCGCCGAAGTAGGCGTAGATGGAGCGGGTGGAGTAGTAGTAGTCGATGGTGGCTGACATGCGGTGAGGCTCCTGTGCGAGAGGGTTCGAGTGTGGTCGAAGTGTGTTTTGAGGGCAACCAGGGCAGTCGCCGTCAAACAAAAAGGCCGCGCCTGCTGCATCAGGGTGGGCGGCGCTGCAAAGGGCTACTTTCGGCCAGATGTTGGCGGCTTGCGTCGCTTCGACCGGTCTGTCTGGCAGGGTTGTTCGCGAGGCTGCCGCAGCGCAAAGCGAAGTCGCCGCAGAATGCTTGTCGTGACAGGGCACCTTGAGGATCAGCAGCGCATTGCGTTCTAGCCACCATGATCAAGTCTCAATTGAACCGTCGCCACGCCTTGAGCTTGTTGGCCACCGCTGCCAGTTGGCCGATGCTGGCTGGCGCCCAAACAGCGGCAGGGACAACTGCAGCGGCCACTGCAGGGGCAACCACCCTGCCCACCACGCGCCCGATCCCCTCCAGCGGTGAGGCGCTGCCCATCGTCGGCCTGGGCAGCTGGATCACTTTCAACGTCGGCAACGACGCATCGGCGCGCGCCCAGTGTGCGGCCGTGATGGCGGCGTTTTTTTCCGGTGGCGGCACGCTGATCGATTCCTCACCGATGTACGGCTCGTCGCAGGACGTGATCGGGCAGGGCTTGCGAATCGGCCACAGTCGGGGCGAAAGCCAGGGCCAGAAGCCGAGTTCGGTTTTTTCTGCAGACAAGGTCTGGGTGGCACCCGTCAGCCGCGGGCCGGCGCAAGTGGAAGAATCACGCCGTTTGTGGGGCGTGCCGCGATTTGATCTGCTGCAAGTCCACAACCTGCTGGCCTGGCAGGACCACTTGCCGATGCTGCTGCGGATGAAGGCCGCCGGGCAATTGCGCTATGTGGGCATCAGCACCTCCGAGGGTCGGCGCCATGACGAGATCGAGCAGATCATGCGCAGCCACGCGATCGACTTTGTACAACTGACCTACAGCCTGCGCGACCGCCGCGCCGAGCAGCGGCTGCTGCCGCTGGCGCAAGAGCGCGGCATTGCCGTCATCGTCAACCGGCCGTTCGAGCAAGGCAGCCTGTTGCGCAGCCTGGCGGCACACCCGCTGCCGGGCTGGGCTGCAGGGATGCAATTGCGCAGTTGGGCGCAATTTGCGCTGGCATTTGCGCTGTCGCACCCCGCCGTGACTTGCGCCATTCCGGCCACCACGCAAGTGGCACATGTGCGCGAAAACCTGGCGGTGGCCGCGCGGCCCTTGCCCGACGCCCAGCAGCGCCAGCGCATGGCGGCTGCGACCCAAGACTGGGTGTGAGGCTGGGTATGCGTCTGGGTGTCAGCCTGGATGTCAGCCTGGGTATGGGACTGGGTAAGGGACTGGGTGTGCCCCCGGATGTGGGCCTATCAGCCAGGGCGCCCTGGCGCAGAGCGCATCAAGATTGAGCCG
>JBBQIB010000474.1:0-3072 GCA_038324515.1 Burkholderiales bacterium | reverse complement strand
GATTCGCTGGCCGATATGAAGCGCATGTCCGACGAGATTGCGCTGTTCATTGGCAGCAGCCGCAACGGCCCCGAGAAGTACGACACCGCCGAGGCCGCCACGCAGGAGATGGCGGCCTTCTTCCGCGCACTGATGGCAGAGCGTCGCGCCCAACCCCGCGCTGATGCGCTGAGCGAACTGGTTCACCTGCGTGATGACGATGGCGACCATTTCAGCGACGACGAACTGGTCGCGGTCTGCATCCTGATGCTGTTTGCCGGTCACGAGACGACGACCAATCACATCGCCAACGGCATGCAGTCGCTGATGCAGTTTCCGGGGGAGATGCAGCGGCTGCGAGCCGACCCGGGGCTGGCCGCAGCAGCCGTGGAGGAACTGCTGCGCCACGAAGGTCCATCGGGGGCGCTGGTGCGCATCGTGGCCCAGGCCCATGAACTGCACGGCAAGGCGCTTGAGCCCGGCCAGCGCATCTTCGTGATGATCAATGGTGCCAACCGCGACCCGCGCGCCTACCCCGACCCCAACCGCCTTGATCTGACGCGCGACGGTGTGCCTCACCTGGCTTTCGGCTTCGGACTGCACATCTGCCTGGGATTCCCGCTGGCACGCACGGAAGGCGCAGTGGCGTTTCCTGCACTGCTGGCGCACTACAGCCAAATTGAACCCGCAGGCCCCGATCCCGAGTGGATCAACTCACTGGTTTTCCGGGGCATGAAGACGCTGCCTGTGGCGGTGAAAAGGGCGTGATGCAGATGGCCCCACCCTTGCTGCAAACCGCCGGTATCCACCTGGGCTTTGGCGGCATCAAGGCGCTGTCGGGCGTGTCGCTGGCGGCGCTGTCAGGTCAGATCACCGCCGTCATCGGCCCCAACGGCGCAGGCAAGACCAGCCTCTTCAACACCATTTCGGGCTTCTACAAGCCGCAGCAGGGGCAGGTGACTTTTGAGGGGCGCGACATTACCGGGCAAGGCCCAGCGAAACGGGCCGCGATGGGGTTGGCTCGTACGTTCCAGAACGTGGCGCTGTTCCGTGGCATGAGCGTGCTGGACAACATCAAACTCGGCGGCCACACGCGGCTGCATGCCAACCCGTTGTCAGCGCTGTGGTACCTGGGGCCCGCCCGGCGCGAAGAGACGGCGCTGCGGCGCGAGATCGAACGCGACGTGATCGACTTCCTGGAGATCGATCACGTGCGCAACCAGAGCGTGGCATCGTTGCCCTACGGGCTGCAGAAACGTGTGGAGCTGGCCCGTGCACTGGCCATGCGGCCCAAGGTGTTGATGCTCGACGAGCCCGTCGCCGGCATGAACCGCGAAGAGACAGAAGACATGGCGCGCTTCATTCTCGATATCCAGGAGGAGCGTGGCATCACCGTGCTGTTGATCGAGCACGACATGGGCCTGGTGATGGACATCTCCAATCACGTGGTGGTGTTGAACTTCGGTATGGTGATCGGTCAGGGCACGCCGGCCGAGGTACGGCATCAGCCCGATGTGGTGCGCGCCTACCTGGGCGGCACGGCCGCAGCGGGGGCCAGCGCGTGAGCACCGGATTCGACTGGGTAGCGTTTGTCGAGTACAGCGCCCTCGGTCTGTTGTCGGGCGGACTGCTGGCGCTGGTGGCCCTGGGCTTCGTGCTCATTTACAAGGGCACCGGCGTCATCAATTTCGCCATGGGCGAGTTCATGATGCTGGGGGCCTACTTCTTCTACACCGCCAGCGTCATGTGGAAGCTGCCCACGGTGGTCGCATTGCCGCTCACGCTGGCTGCGGTGGCTCTGGTGGCGGCGCTGATTGAGCGCACGCTGCTGCGACCCTTGTCGGGCCAACCGGTGATCTCGGTGCTGATGGCCACCATCGGCCTGGCCAGTGCCCTGCATGGCGGCGTGGATGTGCTTTGGGGCGGCAAGAACTACGAAATGCCCGCACTGCTGCCGCGCAAACCGCTCACACCGGGGGACATTCTCATTCCCGGCCAGTTGTTCTGGAGTTTCGTGCTGGCAGCGTTCGTCATCGCCGCCTTCACACTGTACTTCCGCTTTTCCAAGACCGGCATTGCGATGCGGGCCGCAGCCAGCGACCCGATGACAGCCTATGTGCTGGGCATCGACGTGCGGCGCACGCAGGCGCTGACCTGGATGTTCGCTGGCGTCGTGGGCGCGGTGGCAGGCATCGTGGTGGCATCCATGACCAGTCTGTCTCCGGCGCTGGGCAGCGCAGCGCTGGGGGTGCTGGCGGTGATCATTCTCGGCGGCCTGGACAGCATCGCTGGCGCCATCGTTGCAGGACTCATCATCGGCCTGATCGAAAGCCTTACTGCCGCGTACCTGGGCGGCAAGGTGCGCGATATCGTGCCCTATGCCACTGTGCTGATAATCTTGCTGATACGGCCTTACGGGCTGTTCGGCACGCGCCAGATCGAGAGGCTTTGAATGCGTATCGGTGACTTTCGAGCCAGCTATGTGCACGACGAGGCGCTGTGGCCCACGCGCGTGCAGCAAGCCTGGCTGTTGGCGCTGGCTGTGGCCCTTCTGGCGCTGCCGATGGGCGTGAACGGTTACGTGGTCGGCCTGGCTTGCATGGTGGGTATCCACTGTATCGCCGCGGCCGGGCTGAACATCATGACCGGCTACACCGGCCTCATCTCACTCGGTCATGCTGCCTTCATGGGCGTGGGCTGTTATGCCGCGGCCTGGGCGGCACAGCGCGGCGTGCCCACGTTGCTGACTTTGCTGTGGGCCGGGAGTCTGGCGGCGTTGCTGGGCGTCGTTGTGGGGCTTCCCAGCTTGCGCATCAAGGGCCTGTACCTGGCGGTGGCGACGCTGGCCACACAGTTCCTGCTGGTGTATGTTTTCCGCGAATGGGACAGCGTGACCGGTGGCGTACGGGGGGTCAACGTGCCCAATGCCAACATCCTGGGCTTCGAGTTGCTGAGCGACCAGCGCATGTACTACCTGATCCTGCCGGTGGCGGCGCTGATGCTGGTGGGCGCGCGCAATCTGTTTCGCACGCGGGTCGGGCGGGCCTTCATCGCCATCCGCGACAAGGACATCTCCGCCGAGGTGCTGGGCAT
>JBBQIB010000473.1:0-3105 GCA_038324515.1 Burkholderiales bacterium | reverse complement strand
TACGCTGGATTGAAGCTGGACGACATGGGCTGGATCGAGCTGAACGAAGCCTTTGCTGCGCAAGCGCTGGCGGTCATCCAGACGCTCGGCCTGGACCCCGGCAAGGTCAACCCGATGGGTGGCGCGATTGCGCTGGGCCACCCGCTGGGCGCCACGGGTGCCATTCGCGCCGCCACCGTGGTGCATGCGCTGCACCGCAAGCAACTCAAGTACGGCATGGTCACGATGTGTGTGGGCATGGGGCAGGGCGCGGCAGGCATCCTTGAGCGGGTTTGAGTGCCACCCGACCCCTCTGATTCGTTCGCTGCGGGGCGGCGGTGACATTGAACGCGTTCGGTGCCGAAGTGTCGCCGCCTGCGGGATCGGCGGCGGCTGAATTGCCCGGCAAGGCCGGGTCCTGCTTGGCGCTGAAGTCGTCAGCAACTCCGGCCAAGCCTGGGCTGGAAGCGGAACGAGCCACGCCATTGCCGAAAGCGCAGGGTCAACTGCTGCACTGGGCCAGTGCTGATGGGCAGCCTCTGGCGGTGCGCTGTTTCGAGCCGGCGCGGCCGCAAGCCCAACAGGCCATCGTGATCGCTTCGGCCACTGGCGTGCCGCAGGGCCTGTACCGCGCGTTGGCAGCCTGGATGGCGGCGCGTGGTGTGCATGTCTACACCTTCGACTACCGAGGCGTGGCGGCGTCCAGACCTCACCAGTTGCGCGGCTACCAGGCGGGCTTTTCCGAGTGGGCTGCCGACATCGATACGGTGCTGGCGCAAGTGCTGCAGCGCCACTCAGCGGTCAGCCTGCTGGGCCACAGCATTGGCGGCTTTCTGGCGCCGGCAGCACCGCACGCGGCTGCGCTGCAAAGCCTGCTGCTGGTGGGTGCGCAAACCGCTTATTGGCGCGACTGGCCGCAGCCGAAACGTTATCCGATGGCCTTGCTGTGGCACGGGCTGATGCCGTTGTTGACGTTGGCGGTAGGCTACTTTCCAGGCCGCGCGCTGCGGCTGGGGGAAGACTTGCCCCGGGGCGTGGCGATGCAGTGGGCCGCGCGGCCCTGGCGCGACCCTTTTGATGACAGGCTGAGAGCAGCGGATGCTTCAGGTGCAGCACCCCTGGCTGCGGGTGCTGGCGCCAGAATGCGACAAGCTTATGCGCGCGTTCTGCCGACGGTCCATCTGCTGGCTGCCGCTGACGACCCTTTTGCCACCCCTGCCGCCCAGGACCGCGTAGCGACTCAACTCACAGGCAGCACGGTGCAGCGCCATGTGCTGGTGCCTGCGCAGCTCAGGCTGGCTTCACTGGGCCACTTCGACATCTTCAAGACGCGGGCCAGCGCTTGCTGGCCGTTGCTGCTTTCTCTTGCGCTGGGCGAGGCCCAGCGTTCAGTGTCTGATCAGGCCACCGCCGCAACAGCTGATTTTTTTGACTGATTTTCTGACTCAGACAAGGACCCCAAGATGACCATCAAGACTGCCATTTTCAAAGGCGTGGCGACCATCGAGATCGCGCGCCCGGAGAAAAAGAACGCGTTGACTGTGGCGATGTACCAGGCGATGGCCGACGCCCTGAACAGCGCGCGCGAAGACAACGCCGTGCGCGCCGTGCTGATCACGGGCCAGCCCGGCATCTTCACCTCGGGCAACGACATCGAAGACTTCATGGCGCGCGCGCCAGGCCAAGGCAGTGAAGCCGGGGATTCGCCGGTGTTTCTGTTCATGCGTGCCTTGATGGCCTGCGACAAACCCGTGGTGGCTGCCGTCACGGGCGCGGCCATCGGCATCGGCACCACCTTGTTGCTGCATTGCGACTTTGTGTATGTTTCAGACGAGGCGCGTCTGGCGATGCCATTTGTGGCACTCGGCCTGGTGCCTGAATTTGCCAGCAGCGTGCTGGTGCCGCAGTTGATGGGCCACCGCAAGGCGGCCGAAAAATTGCTGCTGGGCGACCCTTTCACGCCAGAGCAGGCGGTGGACTGCGGTATCGCCAACGCGGTGCTGCCCGCCTCTGAAGTGGTCAATCACGCCAGGCGCATCGCAGAGCGCTTCAACAACCTGCCGCCGGGTGCCGTGCGCGAGGCCAAGCAGTTGTTGCGTCAACCGCAGCACGACGGCCTGCTCGCCACCATCCAGGCCGAAGGTGAGATTTTCGGCCGACGTTTGCGCAGTCCTGAGACGATGGAGGCTTTCCAGGCCTTTTTCCAGAAACGGCAACCTGACTTCAGCAAATTTTGAGCCTGCGGAGCCCCAGATGTCACTGACCCTCAAACTGGTCCTGAGCCCACTGCTGGTGGCGCAGGCGCTGCGCACCCGACGCAAGCTGCCGCGCTTGTCCGAGGCGCATGGGCCTCGCCAGGGCCGGGCCGGGTCACGCGCTCATCCCGTGCTGAGACTCCTGATTGCTGGCGACTCTTCTGCAGCCGGGGTGGGGGTGGTGACCCAAAAACAGGCGCTGGCCGTGCAATTGGTACAACGCGTGATTGAGCAATCCGGGTTGCAGGTGCACTGGCGGCTGATTGCTCGCTCAGGCTGGACCACGGCGCAGACCTTGCACGGCTTGCAGCAACAAGCCCCCTTGCATGCCGATCTGGCCGTGGTGGTCAGCGGTGTCAATGACGTGGTGGACCAGGTGCCTTCGCACCGCGCAGTCGCAGGCCGCGCTGCACTGGCCAATTGGCTGCGCAACGCGCAAGGTGTGCAGCATGTGGTGTTTGTGCCGCTGCCGCCAGTGCACCACTTTCCGGGCCTGCCGCAACCGCTGCGCTGGGTCGCAGGGGCCGATGCCAAGCGCCACAACCGGGCGCTGGTGGAATGGGTTGCCAGCCGCCGGGATGTGTCTTGTGTGGCGATGGAGATGCCACTGAATCGCGGCGTGATGGCCGCAGACGGCTTTCACCCCGGCGAACCGGTGTACCGTTACTGCGCAGGTGCCATCGCGCAGCATCTGCACAGGCACGTGTTGAGTCAGTTGCATCTGGCTGGAGTGGCGGCAGCGGATTAGGGCGACGCCGACCCGTGCCTCATTGGACGTGTGGAGGCCGCAAGTGCAGCGGCCTTCAGGCGCAGATGGCGCAAATGGAGAAGATGGAGAAGATGGAGCAACAGGATGCCCAGTCAATCGACC
>JBBQIB010000472.1:0-3124 GCA_038324515.1 Burkholderiales bacterium | reverse complement strand
CGAAGCGCTGCTGTCAGCGGTGCCGATCCCCGACCCCAGCGTCAAGCGCAAACGCATCCCGCTGCAAGGTGATGTGCCCAGCCCGATCAATCCGCCTGCGGGTTGCCACTTCCACACCCGCTGCCCGATTGCGCAAAAGGGTTTGTGTGATCGCGAGCGGCCGGAGTTGAAGAAGACGGGTGAGGGGCATTGGGTGTCGTGCCATTTGCGGGGTTGATCGCGGGGCTGATTGCGGGGCTGATTGCGGGGCTGATCACGGGGCTGAATTCCGAGGTGGATTTGCAGGCCTGGCTTAGGTCCTCCCGCACAGTTGGCCAGAAGCCCTTCAATCAACCGGCGGGCTCTTGTATTTGTGTACACATTGATTCACAATTCGGACTTCGCACTTGTTGACCATCGCCCTGGAGGACTGTATGGAAACCAAATCTGTAGGCATCCGCGAGTTCCGCGCTGGCCTGGCCGATTACATTGACAACAAGCAACCCGTCGCGGTGACGCGGCACGGCCAGACCGTGGGCTTTTTCATCCCTACAACCCGCCCCGCCCAGGCCGATCTGCAGGCGCTGCGAGACGCAGCCGACAAGCTTGAAGCCGTCATGTCGCTGTCTGAAGACGAGCTTGAAGCCGCTGTCCAAGATTTCGACAGCTTGCGCAAAGACGCTTCAACACGCCGACGCACGCAGGCGTGACGTCGCGAACGATTGTCCTTGACGCAAATGTGTTGCTGCGCGCCGTACTTGGCCGCAGGGTGGACCGCTTGCTTGAAAGCTTCGCCACGCAGGTGACTTTCGTGGCGCCCGAAGTGGCATTCAACGACGTGCAAGAGCATTTGGCCAGTGTGCTGACCAAGCGGGGTGAACTGAAAGCGCTGCAGCCAGCCCTCGAGAAACTGGCGAAGCTTCGAGTGGCTGTCCAGGTCTTGGACGAGGCTGAGTACAAGGCAATGAAGCCGGCTGCGCTGGCGCGCATCGGCCTGCGGGATTCTGATGACTGGCCCATTCTGGCCTGTGCGCTCACTCTGAACTGCCCCATATGGACCGAGGACCGGGATTTCTTCGGCATCGGAGTCGCCACCTGGACAACAGCCTTGGTGGGGTGTACTTCGCCGATCCAGACTCAGAGCCGCCAGTGCAGGGCTGAACTGAAGGGGTGATCAATGAAGGGCGGATCGACTGCCCTCGAATCAACTGAAACCAACTATGAAACCCGAAGAAATACTCACTCACCATGACAGCGGCGAGCTTTGGCCGGCAGATAGAGACAAGCCCTGGGCTGATTTGGCTGGCGGCTATGCCACAGCCCTGCAGGTCAACGGCCTGCGTGTGCAGCGCGGAGAGCAGCTGCGTGGCTACAAGATCGGCTTTACCAACCGCAGCATCTGGCCCAAGTACGGCGTCGACACACCCATCTGGGGCGCCGTGTGGGACAGCAGCTTGTCGATACATCCTGCAGGCACCGACAACGACGCTGAAACCAGCACGCTGTCACTGGCCGGCCTGTGTCAACCGCGCATCGAACCCGAGGTGGTTTTCGGCTTTGCTGCGACACCGCCAGCCAACGCCGACCTGCAACAACTTTATGAGGCGTTGGAATGGGTGGCGCCGGGTTTTGAGATCGTGCAGTCGCACCAGCCCAACTGGCAGTTCACCGCCGCGCAGGCGGCTGCTGACGGCGCATTGCATGCTCGGCTGCACGTCGGTCAGCGCCAGCCGGTGGCTGCGCTGGGCGGCGACGCGCGCACCTTGCACAGCAGCCTGGCCCGGGCCCAGGTCGAGTTGCTGAGAAACGGCCAACCAGTCGAGACTGGCCAAGGCATGCAGGTGCTGGACAGCCCGCTGCAGGCCTTGCACCACTTCTTGCAAGTACTGCGGCAAACCCCTGGCGCCCAAGACATCCAGCCTGGCGACACCGTCACCACCGGCACCTGGACGGATGCCTGGCCGGTGCTGCCAGGTGAGCACTGGAGCGCCGACTTCGGCACCACGCTGCCCAAGCTTGAATTACGATTCAGCGCGGATTGACTGGCGAAGTGGACGAGGCCGAGGCCGAAATCGAGGCGGTGGCAAGGACCCCTCTCAAGACTGTTGTCAGTGCCGGCACCCAGCCCGGCCAATCCAGGCCGCTGCAACCGCTCAAGCCGCCATCGGCACCAGAAAGTCGCGGCTGATGCCTACGCCCAGGTCGTTGACGCGGTCGAGAAACTGCGTCAGGTAGGCGTGCAGGCCAGTCGCCAAGATCTCGTCGATGTGGCCCCAGCGCAAGTCGGCGCGCAAGCGGCCGGCGCGGCGCAGGGTGTCGCGGCTCTGGCTGTTGGCCACCAACTCGAGGTTGCCGATGGCTTCGTTCATGCAGGCGGCCAATGAGCGCGGCATGTCGGGACGCAGGATCAGCAGCTCGGCCACTTTTTCGGGGCGGATCACGGTGCGGTAGACGCGGCGGTAGATCTCGAAGGCCGAGACCGAGCGCAGGATCGCGCTCCAGTGGTAGAAGTCGACTTCCTGGCCCTCTTTGGCGTTGGCGCTGCCAAAGTAGTCACCCCCGCCCAGGGCTTGGAACTTGACATCCAGCAGGCGCGCGGTGTTGTCGGCGCGCTCCAGAAAAGTGCCGACGCGCAAGAAGTTCAGCGCTTCGTCCTGCAGCATCGTGCCGACCGTGACGCCGCGGCTCAAGTGGCTGCGAAACTTGACCCATTCGAAGAAACCGCCGGGGTCGGCCACAAACGACTCTTCGTTCTGGATCATGCGTCTGAATTCCAGCCAGGTCTGGTTCTGGATCTCCCACACCTCGGTGGTCAGCGCACCGCGCACAGCGCGGGCGTTCTCGCGCGCGGCATGCAGGCAAGCCACGATGCTGGACGGGTTGGTCTCATCGCGCACCATGAAGTCCATCACGCTGCTGGCCGTGACCTTGTCGTACTTCTTGCCAAAGCTCTCGTCCAGCTCGCTGATCGACAATAAGCCGCGCCAACCGCTGAGCGCGCGGTCTGCGCTTTGCGGCAGCAAGGTGGTCTGGTAGTTGACGTCCAGCATGCGGGCGGTGTTTTCTGCCCGCTCCATGTAGCGGGCCATCCAGAACAGGTGGTCTGCAGTTCTTGAAAGCATCTTGGTTCCTTGTCTGTGGGGCG
>JBBQIB010000471.1:0-3141 GCA_038324515.1 Burkholderiales bacterium | reverse complement strand
CCTGGTCGGCTTCTTTGAAGACGCGGGCAGTTTCCGCGACACGGTCGAAACCCGCAAGTACGGCGCCAGCCCTTCGCTGGCGTGGCGCATCAGCCCGCAAAGCAGGCTGGTCTATGAATTGGAGCTCGGCCACCAGGAGATCCCGTTTGACCGTGGTGTGCTGGCCGTCAATGGCCAGCTTGGCCGCATCCCCCACAGCCGCTTCCTCGGTGAACCTGCCGACGGTCCGCTGAAGGCCGACGTACAGGGCCACCAACTTGAGTTCCAGCACGACTTCAGCAAAGACTGGAGCGCCCTGGTGGGCTTGACCACGCGCAAGACCTCGCTCGAGGGCTTTTCGACGGAGGCAGAACTGACCGCGAACCGCCAGCGCCTGCTGGTGGACGGCCAGACGCTGACCCGCCAGCGCCGGTTCCGCGATTACGACGCGTCCTACCAGGTGATCCGCGGCGAGGTCAACGGCCGCTTCCAACTGGCCGGGCTGCAGCACCGGCTGATCTTCGGGTTGGATGCCGACCGTTTCGAGAACGATCAGGTCTTCCTGCGCGCCCGAGCGCCCACGCTGGCCAGCAACCCGACGCTGGCTCAACAGCAGGCGATCAACATCTTCAATCCGGTCTACGGCAGCTACCCCGTGCCCACGCCGACACCGCTGACCGACCGGGTGGAAACGCAGAAGTCGGTGGGCGTATTCGCGCAGGACCAGATCCATCTGAGCGACCGTTTGCAGCTGCGCATCGGTGCGCGCTTCGACGACTATTAGCAGACGCTCGAGAATCGGGCGGCCAATCGGGTCTCGCAGCAGAAGGAATCGCGCGTCAGCCCGCAGTTGGGCGTGGTCTTCCGGGCGGGTGAAGCGCTCTCGCTCTATGCCACTTACGGCGAGAACTTCCGCCCGCTTTCGGGTGCCGATGCACAGGGCAATGGCTTCAAGCCCAACCAGTCCACGTCGATCGAGGCAGGCGCGAAGTTCACGCTGGGCGCCATCGACGGCACGGTGGCCGTGTTCCAGGTCGAGCAGCAGAACATCCTCGTCGTCGACGACCCCGGCGCGTTCACGCTGGCGGCCATCGGCAAGGCCAAGAGCCAGGGCCTCGAGATCGACCTGCAGGGCGAGATTGCCGGGGGCTTCAGCCTCTGGGCTTCCTATGCCTATGTGGACGCCAAGACCTCCAACACTTTCAACGACGCCAACTTCGGCGTTTCGGTGCCTGCCGGTACGCGGCTGCTCAACGTGCCCAAGCACAGCTTGAGCCTGCAGCTGGTGAAGTCCGTACCTGTGGCCGGTCGCCGCCTGCAGTTCGGCGGCGGCCTTGTCTACGTGGGCCAGCGTTCGGGCGAGCTCACCACCAACTTCAAACTGCCAGCTTACACGCTGGCTCGGGCCTTCGCCGCCTATGCGGTGACGAAGGCAACGACCTTGCGCCTGGACGTCGACAACCTGTTCGACGAGACCTACTACACCAATTCGTTCTCGGCGCTGTGGGTTCAACCGGGTTCACCACGCAACGTGCGGGTGTCGGCTGCGTTCACGTTCTGAAGTGGGGCTGCAGATCAAGCTGCAGGCCGAACAACTGCGCGTGCTGCGCGCCGGCAAGGCGGTGCTGTCGGGCGTCAGCTTTGCCGTGGCCAGCGGTGAGGTCTACGGGCTGCTGGGCGGCAACGGCGCAGGCAAGTCGACGACGCTGGCTGCCTTCCTCGGCTTCCTGCCAGCCGCCAGCGGCCGGGTGGTCGTCAACGGCCTCGATGTCGGCACCGACCTGGTGGCCGCCCGCCGCGCCATGGCCTACCTGCCGGAGGCCGCGTCGCTGTACGAACACCTGGACGCACGCGAGAACCTGCGCTACTTCCTGCAGCTGGCGGGGGTGCGCTGCAGCGCCGCCGACATCGACGCGGCGCTGGACCGTGTGTCGCTGAGCGGGGAGGCGCGTGGCCTCAAGCTGCGCGAGTACTCCAAGGGCATGCGCCAGAAAGTGGCCATCGCCCTGGCCATCCTGCGCGACACGGACATCTTGCTGCTCGACGAGCCGACATCCGGGCTGGACCCTACAGCCATCGACGAATTCCATGACCTGGTGCGCGGGTTGGCCGATGCCGGCAAGGCCATCCTGATGGTGACGCACGACGTCTACGGCGCCGGTCAGGTGGCCGACCGCATCGGCCTGCTGCGCGCCGGGCAACTGGTGGACCAGTTCGCAGCGCCCGCCGGCGGCCGCATCGATACCGAAACCGTGCACCGTGCCTTCTCTGCGAAAGCGGCGTTGTGAAGCGCCTGCTCACCATCGCCGGCGCCGAATGGCGCTACTGGCTGCGTTCGCGCCTGGCCCTGAGCGGCGCCGTGCTGATCGCCGGGCTGCTGATCGCGACCACGGTCCTGACCACGCTGCGCATGCAGGGCGAAGGAGCCGAGCGCGCGCATCATCAGGCCGAAGCCGAAGCGGCCTTCCTTTCTCAACCCGACCGCCACCCGCACCGCATGGTGCACTACGGGCACTACGTGTTCCGCACCCCTGCGCCACTGGCCCTGTTCGACCCGGGGCTGGATCCCGTCACGGGCCAGTCGATCTTTCTGGAAGGCCACCGCCAGAACACGGCCATGTTTGCGGCGTCCGGCGCCAGCGCAGATCTCGGCGGGCTCAGCTGGCTGAGCCCCGCGATGGTCTACCAGCTGTTCGGGCCGCTGCTGGTGATCCTGCTGGGGCATGGCCTGATCGCACGCGAACGCGAGACCGCCACGCTCGCGACCCTGCTCGCCCAGGGCACGCCGGGCCGGGTGCTGCTGGCGGGCAAGGCGCTGGCGCTGCTGTCCTTCGTGGTGCTGATGCTGCTGCCGCTGGCACTGAGCGCGGGTCTGGCCGTGCATTTCAGCAAACACCCGGGCGAGGCCCCGCTGGCCGCCTGGGCCCTGGTGGGGGCCTACCTGTTGTACCTGGTGATCTGGGGCGCACTGGCTTTACTGGCCTCAGCGCTGCTCAGGCGCCGCTCGGCCGTGCTGGCGATCCTGGCGACGCTGTGGATCGCGCTGACGCTGGTGCTGCCGGCCGTTGCCGTCAGCTCGGCGTCGAACGCGGCGCCGATGGTCGGCAAGCTCGAGACCGACCTGGCGATGCTGGCCGACCTGCGCAAGCTGGGCGACGGGCA
>JBBQIB010000470.1:0-3153 GCA_038324515.1 Burkholderiales bacterium | reverse complement strand
ATTCGGCATTGGCCCAGGTTGCGGGTTGGGTTGAGAGAGAGGAAAAAGACCGGAGCCAAAGCGCCATGGGAGCGGCGGGCGTGAGAACCGGCGAGAGGGGCACCATTGGCCATGGGAATGTGCCCACAAGGGCATCACCGAACCATGTCGGACAGCGGCTACCGAAGAAGAAACCTTTTTTAGTAACCCCTATAGTTTAGTTCACTTGGCGACCCAGCGGCAAGCAAGCCCTTGAAGAAGGGTGCCGATGCATCAGTAGCCTGCAAATCAATGCGTTCGATCGAGATGCCTGCAACAACCGAAGGTGGCGCAGGAGGCTGCTAAGACGAGAAGCTTTGCCTCCCTTCACCATCGCCAATCAACTCGTTGGGACGCGGTGAGTTTTACAAAGCGTGCCGACGGTGTGAATGTGATGTCGCTGCGGTGAGGCCTGTGGCTGGCCAAACAACGCGCTAAGACAGCACTTTTTTGAGTTCTAAAAGTTCAACACCTCAAGGAACAACTTGAAGCGAATCCACGCTGACATACCGGCCCGAGATACCCAAATCAACCTCGCCGATCAACTGCACCTTGGTCCCCGGATTCACACCCCGGTTTCGCCAAATTTCATGGTCGACTTCGACGCGCATCTCCCCCGATGCGTCTCGGAAGGTGTAGATCTCGCCGCGCACATGGGCCACCAGGTTACCTGTCAGGGTCACGTAGGTGCCTGGCAAAGAATCGCGCGCTTGCGCGACCGTACTGGGCTTGGTTTCAGCGCTGGGGCCAGTGAACTGGGCCAGAGCTGGAAGAGAAAACGCACTCACGAGAGCAGCGGCCAAGACAGTCTTTTTCATGGGAAATTTTCCTTGGGTGTTGAGCTTTACTTGAGTAAGTTGCGAGCTTAGACGACGGGCAACAGTTCCATGGGTCAGGGCTTGGGTTGGGAACACCCAGAAATCTCAACGCCTCCGTGCGGCAGGGCCGCGCGAGTCGGCAGGGGGGCGCCAGCCACATGCAGAGGCCCCCCTGCGATAGGCTCAGGAGAGACGGGATAATCATCATTTCCTTTCAGCGTTTTCCCACTGGACGTCACCATGAGCTTCGCCCCCCTGCAAAACGACACATTCCTGCGCGCCTGCCTGCGCCAATCCACCGACCACACCCCCGTGTGGCTGATGCGCCAAGCCGGACGCTACCTGCCCGAGTACTGCGCCACGCGCGCCAAGGCTGGCAGTTTCATGGGGCTGGCAACCAACGTGGACTACGCCACCGAGGTCACGCTGCAACCGCTGGAGCGCTACGCATTGGATGCGTCCATCTTGTTCAGCGACATCCTGACCGTGCCCGACGCGATGGGCCTGGGCCTGACGTTCCAGATCGGCGAAGGTCCGAAGTTTGCCAAGACGGTGCGCACCGAAGCCGATGTGGCCGCGCTTGCGGTGCCCGACATGAACAAGCTGCGCTATGTGTTCGACGCGGTCACCTCGATTCGCAAGGCGCTGAACGGCCGCGTGCCGCTGATCGGTTTTTCGGGCAGCCCCTGGACGCTGGCTTGCTACATGGTGGAAGGCGGCGGCTCGGACGATTACCGCGCAGTCAAGACCCTGATGTATTCGCGGCCCGACCTGATGCACAAAATTTTGGCGATCAACGCCGACTCGGTCGCCCAGTACCTCAACGCCCAGATCGATGCCGGCGCGCAGGCGGTGATGGTGTTCGACAGCTGGGGCGGCGTGCTGGCCGACGGCGCCTTCCAGCGCTTCAGCCTGGACTACACCCGCCGCGTGCTCGCCGGCTTGAAGCGGGAAAAGGATGGTCAGCGCATTCCGGTCATCGTGTTCACCAAGGGAGGTGGCCTGTGGCTCGATCAGATCGCCGACTGCGGCGCCGATGTCGTGGGTCTGGACTGGACCGTCAACATGGGCCGGGCACGCGCCGCCGTCGGCGAGCGTGTGGCGCTGCAGGGCAACCTCGACCCCAACGTGCTGTTCGCCCCGCCCGAAGCCGTGGCCCGCGAAGCCATCGCCGTGCTCGACAGCCTCGGGCCACCGCAGCGTGCCGACGGGGGTTGGGACGGCCATGTCTTCAATCTCGGGCATGGCATCAGCCAGTACACGCCGCCAGAGCATGTGACGGCGCTGGTCGACACGGTGCACCAGCACTCGCGGCGCCTTCGCCTGGCTTCGTGAGCCACCGCGCTCGGCCCGCAACGGGCCGGGTACAAGGTCAGCGCGGGGCCGGTGTGATGCCGCAAGCCGCCCGCCCGGTGAGTGAGCGCTTCGCCTCCGAGGTGCAGGTCAAGCCGTGATTTTTTCGGCCGAGGGCTTGACTTATCCCCAATTTGCAGAACCGGACCGACCATCAGCAGATCTGACGACACAACCCATCCGGGCTTGCCCTGACATTCGCTAAGTCATTGATTCATATTGCAGGCTGCCCTGCCGCGAAATCGGGCAATGTGTCAGAGGCCATACAGAATCAAGCACTTGGCGCGACTGATCGCCTGTTGCCCACAAAGTTATCCACAGAAAACGTGGACATTCAAAAAAGAACCTTTGAATCATGGTCTTAGAGCGCAACGCTAAGGTGATTCCGAACTTTCGCGCGCAACTTCGCTTTTGGCGCTGAGCGGCATGCCCCGCCTGTCCGTCGCCGTCGACACCCCACAGCATGCGCAGCTCGGCGCCTTGCTCGACTACGACTGCGAGCAGGACCTGCCACCGGGCACGCTGGTGCGCGTGCCGCTGGGCCGCCGCGAGGTGCCCGGCATCGTCTGGTCGCACGCCGGCGCGCAGCGTGCCGAGGACCATCAGCTGCGCTCGGTGGTCGAGGTGCTCGAAGGCCTGCCGCCGCTGGCGGGCTCCTGGCTGGCGCTGGTGGGTTTTGCCGCGGCCTACTACCAGCGGCAGATCGGCGAGCTGGCACTCGGCGTCTTGCCACCCGAATTGCGGCGCATCGATGACCGTCAGCTGGGTCGCCGCCTGACGCGGCTGCTGCGTGACCCGGCACCTTCAGAAGCGATCACCGCAGTCTCGGCACCGCCGCTGACCACCGAGCAGGCCGCTGCGCTGGCGGACTGGCGTGCTGCACCGGTCGGCACGACGCTGCTGCATGGTGTGACCGGCAGCGGCAAGACCGAGATCTACCTGCCGGCTGCCGAGCAGGCGCTGG
>JBBQIB010000469.1:0-3158 GCA_038324515.1 Burkholderiales bacterium | reverse complement strand
TCGTGTGGGGGGGCTGGCAGATCAGCCGGCGCCTGTGGCTAGGTTGGCTGACGCTGTGGACAGGTGTACTGGGCATCTGGCTGTGCAGCACCACCGCAGTCAGCGATGCGCTGACCTTGCATCTTCTGCAGGCACCTCCTGCACTGGGCGAAAGACAAGTGACGGCACTGAAGTCCGAGGCGCCTTCATCGTCACAACTCAAAGCCCGTACAGCCATCGTGGTGCTGGGTGGCGGCCGGCGCGACACCTCAGCTGAGTACGGCACCACGATATTGCTGCCGCGGTCGATCGAGCGCTTGCGCTACGGCTTGTGGTTGAGCAAGCGCACCGGCTTGCCGGTGGCCTTCAGCGGTGGCATCGGGCGCGGCGCCACAGGTGGCCCCACCGAGGCGGCCTTGGCTGCACAGATTGCCCGCGACGAGCATCAACGGCCGCTGCACTGGCTGGAACAAACTTCACGCGATACCCGCGAAAATGCCATCAAGACAGTAGCCATGCTGCGCGCCGATGGCGTTGAGCACATCGTGCTGGTCACCCACGCCACCCACATGCGGCGAGCGATGCGCCACTTCGTCACCGCCGCTGCTGGCAGCGACTTGAGAATCACCGCGGCGCCCACCTCGCGGCCCACACCCGGCGCGCGACAACTGCATGACTGGTTGCCTTCGCAGCGCGGCATGGAGGACAACTGGCTGGTCTGGCGCGAATGGTGGGGCTGGCAGTTGGGAGCCTGAATCAGGCGGTGCAGGGCGAAACCAAGCCAAACAATTCAGAAGACTGCAGATGACTGCAAATGACCGTCAATAGCCACTGAAGGCTATGACCAGTACTGACCTCGGCTGCAGCGACTTAGAACAGTAGCGCTGCCACAAAGATGCCCACCATCATGAAGCCAAGCACCACCTTGGCCAGCAAGCCTAACATGATGCCCACCCAGGTCGCGACCCCCACCTGCACAGCCCTTTGACGTGCCGCCCCGTGCGCCATCGGCTGGCCCCGGCCTGGCTGTTTGATCGTGGCGCCCGATTCGGCAGCACGGCCAGCCACACTTTCGGCAGGCACAGCAGAGGTGGGCCAAGCGGGGCCGCCCGGCCCGGTGCCAGAGCCAAAACTGCCATGGCCCTCGCGTTGAGCCCAGTACTCGCCGACTGCTGCGCCCACAAGCGGCATGAACAGCACGCCGATCAAGCCCATGAACAAGCCCACCACCGTGCCCAGTGCAGCCCCGATCAAGGCATACCTGCTGGCACCGGCGCGTTTCGCACCCATCAGGCCAGCCACGTAGTCCAACACCCAGGCCAGCACCGCCAGCACGCCAATGACGATCAAGGTCGGTACGCTGACGCGCGTGAAGCCGTCGATCCATGCGCCCAGCACGATGCCCCCAAGAATCAGGACTGTGCCCGGCAAAACCGGCAACACCGTGCCTGCCAGCCCGACGACGATGAGCAGCACAGACAATAACCACCACAGGTTTTCAGTCACCGGGATCCTCTATCTCTGGCGCCGCCGCCGTGGCCTGTTGAAATGGTGCCGAATCCCCATCTATCAAGAGCGAAGCCAGCAGCAGGGCGGGCCTGAGCGGGGGACGCAGGGCAGTCGATGAAGGAGTCAGCAACTTGAGCATGCAGCAGGCAACAGCAGTGCACCCACTCTCGCCATGGCTTTAGCAACATGATTCAAGAAGATCAGTTCTATGGCCGACACTAGATGTTGAAGCTGAGGAAAAACCCATCTTTGGTGGGCACTTGATTCACCGGACTCCAACCTTTCTGAAGGATACTTGAGCAATGAAACACTGGCTGATTGGCGCCTTGGCAGTGGCAGTTTTTGCAACTGCCATGCCTTCTATCTCCGAAGCCAAGCGCTTTGGCGGTGGTAAATCCAGCGGTATGAAACGTGATATGCCTGCCCGGACCGCCCCTGATGCGGCGCCGGCCCGACCCGCACAAAACGCCGCTGGCGGCACACCTGCCACACCGGCAGCCGCTGCTGCGCCGGCCGCTGCCGGTGCGGGTGCCGCTGCTGCCGCAGGCAAGCGCAGCTGGATGGGCCCGATTGCCGGCCTGGCTGCTGGCTTGGGCCTGGTGGCCCTGATGAGCCACCTGGGCATGGGTGAAGCCTTTGCCAATTTCCTGATGTTGGCGTTATTGGGCGTGGCAGTGGTTTTCCTGATCGTCTTCCTGATGCGGCGTTTTGGCGCCAATAAAGGCCCTGCCTTGGCAAGCGCAGCTTCTGGTGCAAATGGTGAAACGAACAACGCTGCGCGCGGTGCAAGCCCTGCGGCGGCGTGGCAGCAGGCGAGCGAGAAGCGTGGTCTGGATGAGACGAGCCCAGCGAGCCCAACCATCGGTAGCGAGCGCAGCGCCCAGAGCTACGCCACAGGCGCAGCCAGTGACCCGGTGATGCCGGCACACCCTGCATCAAGCGACGAAGTCAACAGCGTGACAGATGCTGAAATCCCTGTCAGGACGGTCCCCAAGGCCTTTGTGCCCGCCACCTTCGACAGCGAAAGCTTCACCCGCACGGCCAAGATGATCTTCATCCGCCTGCAAGCCGCCAACGACACGGCCGATCTGGACGATCTGCGTCGCTTCACCACGCCTGAGCTGTTTGCCAGCCTGCGCCTGGATATTCAAGAGCGTGGCCCTGCAGAGCAGCATACCGACGTGGTCAAAGTTGACGCCGAAGTGCTGGATGTCTCGCAAGACGACACCCAGCAAATCGTCAGCGTGCGCTTCACCGGCCATCTGGTAGAAGAAAAAGGCGCAGCACCGACCGAGATCGACGAGTTCTGGCATTTGGTCAAGCCGCTCGACGACAGCCGCCCCTGGGCGATTGCCGGCGTCGAGCAGAGCCGCTGAAGTAGGAGCTTCCAGACCTGGGTGATCCCCCCGGCTCTGCAACAGCCGACCAGGGCCTGAGTCATGGCGACCGGGCCCTCTTCATTGAAACGAGCGGTTGGGCTGCAAGCACCGATGTGCCGCAAATGTGCTGCCCGGACCTGTCATTGACATGGACCTGTCATTGACATCAAGAGATGCATGCGCCTTTGTCCCCTGGGACGTCGCCTGGGGCGGGTGCAGCGCGGATGGCCGGCTGGCTGCCTTGACGATCAATGCCGATGGCCGCGATAAATTGCGGCTGCTCGACACCGC
>JBBQIB010000468.1:0-3158 GCA_038324515.1 Burkholderiales bacterium | reverse complement strand
GGCGCGTGCGATGTCCGTTGACCCGCCCAGCGTTGCTGCATGCACAAAGCTCAAGTGCGAGAAGTCCAGCAGGTTGTCGCAGATCAGCAGGTAGGGGGTGTCGTAGTGCAGGTAACCTGGCCTGTAGCGCCAGTCGGGATGGCCGCATGAGAAGTTGTCGGGCAGCAAAGCCGGGTCGGCCAAGCCCGGTTCACCCATCCAGACGAAGACCCAGCGATGGCGCACAACCAGTGGGTAGCGCCGGACAAAGGCGCGATCGGGCACCCGGTCCTGGCCCGGCACCTCGACGCAGCGCCCGGTGACGTCGAAGCACAGCCCGTGGTAGCCGCAACGAACCAGATCCCCCTCCCGGCGTCCCCGCGACAGAGGCGCCAAGCGGTGACAGCACCGGTCGGCCAGCGCGGTGTGCTCGCCAGCCGCAGTGCGGTAGACGAGGACAGGCTCGCCCAGCACGGTGCGAGAGAAGAGCGCGTCGTCCAGGATCTCGTGGTCCCAGGCAATCACGTACCAGGCGTTTCTGATGAACATGGAGCCCTCGCCCAGCTTTGGCATGTCAGAGCAGCAGGCTGTCCTGGTCGAGCTGGCTGCCGCGGGCGTGCGAGAAGCGTTCGATCAGTTGAGCCACGGTGACGGATGCGCGCTGCTCGCCGCGCAGGTCAAGTACAAAGTTGCCTTGATGCATCATGAGGGTGCGGTCGCCATAGGCCAGGGCCTGGCTCATCGAGTGGGTCACCATCATCGCGGTCAACCGGCGCTCTGCGATCAACTGGCGCGTGAGCTCCATGACGAACTCAGCCATGCCCGGGTCGAGCGACGCGGTCATCTCGTCAAGCAACAGGATGCGCGACGGCTGCATGGTCGCCATCAACAGGCTGACCGCCTGACGCTGTCCACCTGACAACAGCTCCATGCGGTCAGTCAGCCGCCGCTCCAGCCCCAAGCCCAGAGGCGCCAGCAGTTCGCGGTAGCGTTCTCGACGCTTCGCGCTCAGCGCGGCGCGCAGCGAGCGGCTGTGACCCCGGTCGTCTGCTAGCGCCAGGTTTTCCTCGATCGTGAGTGGCCCGCAAGTGCCGGCCAGTGGATCCTGAAAAACGCGGGCGCACATGCCGCTGCGCTTCCAGGCTGGCATGCGAGTCACGTCCTGCCCGCCGATGTGGACGCTGCCCGCGCTGGGCTTGAAGTCGCCCGCCAGGCTGTTGAGCAAAGTCGACTTGCCAGCGCCATTGGAGCCGATCACCGTGACGAAGCTGCCTTCGTCGATCAGAAGATCCACACCCCGCAGGACATGGTTCTCTGTCGCCAGGCCAACGTTGAAGGTGACGTGCAGTCCGGACGCCTCGATCATGTGGAACCCGAAGACACCTTCGGAGGTTGCTGCTTCATCTGAAGCCGCAGTCTGCGGCTGTGGCGGGTCAACAGGAATGCGGCAGTCACCACCACCGCAGAAATCAGGTTCAGGTCGGACGTGGTGAGCCCGAGCGCATCGCTTTCCAAGGCTAACGCGATGGTGAAACGGTAAGCGATGGCTCCGGCCACGCAGGCCAGCAAGGCGGCAAACGGCGAGAAACTGCGGACGAAGGCCTCGCCGAGGATCAGTGCGGCCAGGCCAATCACGATCGTGCCAAGCCCCATCGACACATCGGCGAAACCGTAGACCTGCGCGAACAGCGCGCCCGCCAGGCCGCACAAGCCATTGGACAGCGCCAGCCCGACGTAGATGCGCTGCGAACACGGGATGCCTACCGCACCGGCCATGCGCGCGTTCGCGCCCGTCGCCCGCAGGCTCAGGCCATAGCGCGAGGCCAGGAAGCCACCCACCAGCAGCACGGCAAGTCCGCAGATCATGGCAGAGACCACCAGCTTGGCCCAGGTCGTATCCATGCCGAGCCCTTCGAGGGACTCGATGACGGTGTACTGACCCAGCAGAGCCTGGTTCGGCCGCCCCATGATGCGGATGTTGATCGAGTACAGCGCCGTCATCGTCAAGATACCGGCCAGCAGATTCAGGATGCCCAGCTTCTCGCTGAGCCAGGCGGTCAGCATCCCGGCCATTCCGCCAGCGAGGGCACCGATCGCCAACGCCAGCCACGGGTTTCCCCCAGCGATGACGGTTGCCGCCGACGCAGCCGCACCCAGCGGAAAGCTGCCGTCCACCGTGAGGTCGGGGAAATTCAGCATCCTGAACGACAGCAGGATACCAATGGCCACCAGCCCATAGATGAAACCGAGCTGAAGCGCCCCGACGGCGGCGAACGACGACATGCCGCAAGCTAGTTGATCTTCGTCGTTGCCCTGGCAACAATCGCAGGCGGTATCGAGAAGCCGATGCGATTGGCTTCAGCCAGGTTGACCGCCACTTCCAGGTTGCTGCTGTAGCCCACCGGAATGTCACCTGGCTTGCGACCCTTCAGGATCTCGACCACCATCTGACCGGTGACGCGGCCGATCTCCAGGTAGTTGAAACCGCTGCCGATCATCACGCCACGCTGCACGTAGCCCGCATCGCCGACGGTGGGGATGCGCTGCTGGCGCGTCACGGCAATGACGGATTCCAGGCCACTGGCCACGACGTTGTCTGTCGGCAAGTAGATGGCGTCGACCTTGCCGATCAGCCGCTCGGCTGCAGCGCTCAGATCGACGGTTCGGTTGGCGGCTGACTCGATCAGCTCCAGCCCCGCAGCGTCGGTCGCCCGACGCAACGCCGCGATCAGCGCAATCGAATTGGCCTCACCCGGGTTGTAGATCACACCCAAGCGCTTCAGCGAGGGAACCAGTTCTCGCGCCAGAGCGACCTGCTGGACCACGGGCGCCATGTCCGACACACCGGTGATGTTGGCTCCAGGCTTGGCCGCATCAGCCACCAGCTTGGCGGCCACCGGGTCAGTGACGGCTGAAAACACGATCGGCAGCCCTTTGGTGGCAGCCAGCATCGCCTGCGCCGACGGGGTCGAAATCGCGACAATTATATTTGGCCGCTGGCCGATGAGCTTGGCAGCGATCTGTGCCGCGTTTGCGGGCTGACCCTGCGCACTGTCGAAGCTGATCCTCAGCGACCTGCCTTCGACATAACCCTGCCTGGCCAGCTCCGCGATCGCGCCCTTGCGGACATCGTCCAGCGCGGGGTGCTCCACGATGGCCGTGAACGCCACCAGCGGTCG
>JBBQIB010000467.1:0-3159 GCA_038324515.1 Burkholderiales bacterium | reverse complement strand
ACTCGCCAGCGCTGGCTTTGCGGCTGTTGTCGGTATTCATCGTGGGCGGCATCGTGTTGCAGGTGCTCAGCGGCGCGGTGGCAGACAAGTGGGATCGCCAGCGCCTGTTGGCCGTTGCGGGGGCGGTGCTGACGCTGATATGCATCTGGTTGCACCTGGCACCTGGCGTGGCCGACTTCATGCTGAGTTTTGCTGCTGGCGGCTTGGTGCTGGCCCTGTACAGCCTGTCGCTGACACTGCTGGGCCAAAGCTTCAGGCCCAGTCAGCTGGCCATGGCCAGTGCCGCATTCCTGATCCTGTATCAGCTGGGCTCGATGGCCGGGCCGGTGTTGGCCGGTCTGCTGATGGAAGAGCTGGGCGCCAGCGGTTATCTGCTGGCACTGGGCCTGGCAGGTGCTTTGATGGCCGCAGTGGCCGCCGTCAACAAGCCCAGGCTGCAACAAGCCGCATGAAAGAGCCAACGGGCTTGCTGGTGTTGCACGGCAACCGGCTGGAATTGCTGGCCGAAGCGGTATTCGCCTGGCTGGCCGCCCACCCGCTGGGAGCTTTGGAGCCAGAAACGATGCTGGTGCAAAGCAACGGCATGGCCGAGTGGCTGAAGATGGAGTTGGCCAGCGCGCACGGTATCTGCGCTGCCACGCGCATCGAGTTGCCGGCGCGTTTCATCTGGCGCGCCTACCGCGCCGTGCTGGGCCGCAGCGCGGTGCCCGCCATCTCAGTGCTGGATAAGTTGCCCCTGACTTGGCGGCTGATGCACAAGCTGCCGCACCTGGCAAACCAGCCCGGCTTTGAGCCCGTCGCTGGTTTCTTGGCAGGGGGTGACGCCAGCCGACGGCTGCAGTTGGCGCAACGCCTGGCCGATCTTCTTGACCAGTACCAGGTCTACCGGAGCGACTGGCTGGACGACTGGGGCCAGGGGCTCGACACCCTGCGCAACAGCCCTTCAGCACCCGCGCGCAACGCCAGCCCCGTGCCAGTGCAACAGCTTTGGCAACCCGCGTTGTGGCGGGCGTTGCGAGCCGATTTGTCTGAGCTGGATGCGCAGGCCTCGCGCTCGGCGCTGCATCAGCGCTTTGTGCAGGCACTTCAGCTGCCGGTGCTGCAGGAGGGGTCGCAAATGGCTTCGCATGGGGCGTCGTATGAGGCCCCGAACGAAGCCCCAAACGTGGCGCCACATGAGCCGCCCGGCGCACGCATATTTCCAGACCTGCCCAGACGCATCGTGCTCTTTGGCACCACCCACATCCCGCAGCAGACGCTGGAGGCCATCACCGCACTGGCCGCGCATTGCCAAGTGCTGCTGGCGGTGCCCAACCCCTGCCGTTTTCACTGGGCCGACACCATCGATGGCCGCGAGCTGCTGCGCTTTGCCAGGCGCCGCCAGGCGCTGCGTGCTGACCGTGATCTGTCTGCCGTGCCCTTGCAAGACATGCACGCGCACGGCCACCCGCTGCTGTCGGCCTGGGGGCGCCAGAGTCGCGACTTTGTCCGTCAGTTGGATGCCTTTGACGATGTGCAGGCCGCACAGCGCCAATTTGAAGTGCCGCGGGTGGACCTGTTCGACGAAGCGCCGGGCGCCAGCTTGCTGCAACAGGTGCAGGCCGCCGTGCGCGACATGCTGCCGCTGAGCGAACATGCCGCGCAGGGTGCCAAAGCAGCAGACCGCTCGATCGTCTTCCACGTCGCGCACAGCGCGCAGCGCGAAGTCGAGATCCTGCACGACCAGCTGCTGCGTCTGCTGGCCCAGCCAAAGCAGCCCGCAACGCGGGCGCTCAACCCGCGCGACATCGTCGTCATGGTGCCCGACATCGACAGCTTTGCGCCCGCGATCCGCTCGGTGTTTGGCCAGTACCCGCGCTGGGATGCGCGTCACATCCCGTGGGGCATTGCAGATCAAAAAGACCGTGGCCACCAGCCCTTGCTGGTGGCTTTGGAGTGGTTGCTGCGCGCGCCGCAGCAGCGTTTCGGTGCCAGCCAGGTGCGTGACCTGCTGGACGTGGCCGCCGTGGCACGCCGCTGCGGCTTGCAAAGCGACGACCTGCCCACGCTGATGCACTGGACCCAAGGCGCTGGCATCCGCTGGGGCCTGGACAGCGCCCACCGCGACAGCCTGGGCCTGGGTGCCAGCGGCGCGCAAAACAGCTGGGCCTTTGGCCTGCAGCGCATGCTGCTGGGCTACGCCACCGGTGAGTTGCCAGGCGCAGAAGGCTACGCAGGCATCGAGCCCTATGCCGAAGTGGCGGGGCTGGATGCAGCGCTGGCCGGCTCGTTGGCAGGCTTGCTGCACACGCTCAGCACCTGGCGCAGCGACGCGCTGAGCCCACGCACGCCACAAGCCTGGGCGCAACGCTTGCGCACGCTGCTGAACGATCTGTTCGAGGCCAGCGACGACAGCGAGCGCGCCTTGTTGGCGGCACTCAACGATGCGCTGGCGGCGTGGTTGCAAGCCTGCGACACAGCAGACTTCGACGACCCGCTGGAGCTGGCCGTGGTGCGCGAAGCCTGGCTGGAGATCGTCGATGCGCCCAGTGTCTCGCAGCGTTTCAAGGCCGGTGGCGTCACCTTCTGCACCTTGTTGCCACTGCGTGCCATTCCATTCGAGGTGGTCTGTCTGCTGGGCATGAACGACGGCGACTACCCGCGGCGCAGCACCCGCAGCGACTTTGATCTGATGGCCTTGCCTGGCCAGGCGCGGCCCGGCGACCGCTCACGGCGCGACGACGACCGCCAACTGATGCTCGACGCCTTGCTCTCAGCGCGCCAGACGCTGTACATCAGCTGGGCCGGCCGCAGCCAGCGCGACAACCAGGAGGTGCCGCCTTCGGTGCTGGTCGCGCAGATGCGTGATTACCTCGGCAGCGGCTGGGGGCCCGAGGTGCTGGCGCAGCGCACCACCGAACACCCGCTGCAGCCTTTCAGCCGCCGCTACTTCGAGCCCGCTGCGGTGGGCAGCAGTGCGGCCCTGTTCACCTACGCTGCCGAGTGGCGGAAGGCTCATGCTGATGCTCATGCTGATGCTGATGCGGATGCGGATGCGGATGCTGCGGATGCCGCTGTTGCCGTTGATACCGCTCATGCCGCACCTTCAGCGCCTGCACTTCAGCCACCCCCAGCCAGCGACACGGCTCTTCACCACCAACCGGTCATCTTGACGGTCCA
>JBBQIB010000466.1:0-3183 GCA_038324515.1 Burkholderiales bacterium | reverse complement strand
GACATGCTGAAGTACGCTGGCGAAGCCGGCATCCCGCGCGACACGCCCTGGAGCCAGCTGACGGCGGCGCAGAAGCACTGGGTCGTGGATGGCAGCCCGAACTGGACCGGCCACTGGAACAAGCAGTGGTACGGGGTCAAGCGCTTCTTCGAGTACCTGGAGAGCAAGGCCTACAAGATGCACATCCGCGTGCTTTTGTCGAAGTACCGCAGCTACACGCCGTGCGGTGCTTGCGGCGGCGCGCGGTTGAAGCTGGAACCGCTGTTGTGGCGCATTGGCAGCAAGCAAGACGCCGATGCCGTGCTGCCGCCTGAAAAGCGGTTCCTGCCTGTCGGTGCGCGGTGGTCGCGCGCGCAGCTCGAAGCGCTGCCTGGCCTGAACCTGAACGACGCGATGCAGCTCAGCATCGAGCGCCTGCGCCGCTTCTTCGACAGCGTTTCCCTGCCATCGACGATGCTCGACGACGCGTTGAAGCTCTTGTTGGGTGAAGTCAGAACACGCTTGAAGTACCTGTGCGACGTCGGCCTGGGCTACCTGACGCTGGACCGCCAGAGCCGCACGCTCAGCGGCGGCGAGGTGCAACGCATCAACCTCACCACGGCACTGGGCACCAGCCTGGTCAACACGCTGTTCGTGCTGGACGAGCCCAGCATCGGCCTGCACCCGCGCGACATGAACCGCATCAACCAGGCCATGCTGCGGCTGCGCGATGCCGGCAATACATTGGTGGTGGTCGAACACGACCCGGCCGTGATGCTGGCCGCCGACCGGCTCATCGACATGGGCCCGGGCCCGGGTGAACGCGGCGGCCGCATCGTCTTCGACGGCACGCCCGAGGCCGCACGCAGCGCCGACACCCTGACCGGCGCCTACCTGGGTGGCCGCAAGCAGGTCAATGCCGGCTTTCGCAGGCTGGTGAACGAGGCCACGCCGAAGCTGCTGCTGGAAGGCGCGCGCGACCACAACCTGAAGAACATCAGCGTGGCCTTTCCGCTGCAGCGCTTGGTGGTCGTCACCGGCGTCAGCGGCAGCGGCAAGAGCACCTTGATTCAAGACGTGCTGTACCCCGCGCTGGCCAGGCACTTCGGCAAGGCCACCGAAACCCCGGGCGCACACGACCGCGTGCTGGGCATGGACCACTTGGCCGAAGCGGTGTTCGTCGACCAAAGCCCGATCGGCAAGACCGCGCGCAGCAACCCGGCCAGCTATGTCGGCGCCTTCGATGAATTGCGCAAGATCTTTGCCGATTCGCCGATGGCGCGCGAACGCAGCTACAGCGCTGGCACCTTCAGCTTCAACGCCGGCGACGGCCGCTGCCCCACCTGCAGCGGCAGTGGCTTCGAACATGTGGAAATGCAGTTCCTGAGCGACGTCTACCTGCGTTGCGCCGACTGCGACGGCCGCCGTTACCGCGTCGAAGTGCTGGACGTGAAGGTTCTGCGCGGGCCGATGTCGATGTCGATCGCCGACGTGCTGGATCTGACCGTGGCTGAAGCCGCGCACTGGTTCCAGGCCGACCGCGAGGTGGTGGCGCGGCTGCAGCCCATCATCGACGTCGGCCTGGACTACGTGCGCCTGGGCCAGCCCGTGCCAACGCTGTCGGGCGGCGAAGCGCAACGCCTGAAGCTGGCCGGTTTTCTGGCCGACGCCGCCGCCAACCCGCGCGCGCACCTGGCCAAACGCGGCACGCTGTTCCTGTTCGACGAACCCACTACCGGCTTGCACTTCGACGACATCGCCAAGCTGATGCGCGCTTTGCGCAAGTTGCTGGACGGCGGGCATTCGCTGCTGGTGATCGAACACAACCTGGACGTCATTCGCGCGGCGGACTGGATCGTCGACCTGGGTCCTGAAGGCGGCGAAGCGGGCGGTGAACTGGTCTGCTTCGGCACGCCCGACGACGTCAAGGCGCACCCCACATCCCACACCGGCCTGGCGCTGCGCGAATACGACAGCACCCTGGGCGTGGCCACGCCGCAAGCCGAAGAGGGCCGCGCATTGCAGCGTGTGCTGCTCGACGCCCGCCGCGCGCGCCGGGCGGCTGACAACTGCATCCGCATCGTCAACGCCAAGGAACACAACCTCAAGAACCTGAGCGTCGATATCCCGCGCGGCAAGTTCAATGTCGTCACGGGTGTTTCCGGCAGCGGCAAGAGCACGCTGGCCTTCGACATCCTGTTCAACGAAGGGCAGCGGCGCTATCTCGAGAGTTTGAACGCGTATGCGCGCAGCATCGTGCAGCCGGCGGGGCGGCCGGAGGTGGATGCCGTGTACGGCATACCGCCTACCGTGGCCATCGAACAGCGCCTCTCCCGCGGCGGCCGCAAGAGTACGGTTGCTACCACCACCGAGGTCTGGCACTTCCTGCGCCTGCTGTGGGTGAAGCTGGGTCTGCAGCATTGCATCAAGGACGGCGCGCCGGTGAAGGCGCAAAGCGCGGAGAGCATTGCGGCACAACTGTTGCGTGACCATGCTGGCCAGCATGTGGGCCTGCTGGCGCCGCTGGTCGTCAACCGCAAGGGCGTCTACACCGACCTGGCCAAGTGGGCCAAGGCGCGCGGCCACACGCACTTGCGCGTGGACGGCGAGTTCATCACGCTGAACCCTTTCCCGCGCCTGGACCGCTTCAAGGAACACACGCTGGAATTGCCGGTGGGCGACATCGTGGTCTCAGCCGAGAACGAGGCTGAGTTGCGTGAACTGCTGCGCCGCACGCTCGAACTGGGCAAGGGCGTGCTGCACCTGCTGCACCCGCTGGACGGCCTGGCCGAGGCTTCTGACTTCAGTCCGGGCCAGTTCGGCGCCGGCATCGGCCGCGTGCAGGTGTTCAGCACCAAACGCGCCTGCCCGGTTTGCGGCACCAGCTACCCGGAACTGGACCCGCGCATGTTCAGCTACAACAGCAAACACGGCTGGTGCGGCACCTGCGTGGGCACCGGCCTGGCGCTGACGCGTGAACAGCGCCTGGCCTTCGATGATTCGGTGCGTGACGACGACAACAAGGGCCGCGAGCAAAGTTTTCCGTCCGAAGAACTGGACGTTGAAGGCGTCGTCGACCAGGCCTGCCCCGACTGCCATGGCGCGCGCATCAACCCGTCTGCGCGCAGCGTGACTTTCGAAGACCGGGCCATCCAGGACATCGCCGCGCTGTCGGTGAACGAAGTGCGCGCCTGGGTGCAGACC
>JBBQIB010000465.1:0-3187 GCA_038324515.1 Burkholderiales bacterium | reverse complement strand
GGCGAGCTGGCGCGGGTACTCCACCGCAAACTGTGGGGCCTGGTTGGCCGAGCTGCCGGCGTCGGAGCCGGCGCCGCGGCAGTTCATTGCAGCGGCGCCTACGCCGCCGGTGCAGCCGCTCACGTTGTTGAAGAAGTTGAGCACGTTGAAACCGGCCACCCGCAGCGTGCCGCCTGCCGTCGGCGGGCTGGAGGGCCTGGCGTTGGTGGGCTGGAAGTTGGGCGCTGCCCCGCCCAGCGCGCCCAGTGGTCGCACCCGCCAGGCGTTGCCGCTGGCGGCATTGCCGGCCCAGGTGTAGGTCATCACGCCCACGATGCCGCTCGCGGTGTCGCCACCACGCAGGGTATTGCCGGCCGACAGCGGCATGCCGCCACGGCCCCAGACGATGGGGTCGGGGTTCTGCGATTGCACCGCGTCGTCCAGGATGATGCGGCCCAGCTGGTTGGCGGCCTCCAGTGCCAGCGCGGCAGCGCCGGGTGCCACCACATTGGTCGGTTGCATCTGGCGGCCATCGACCGACAGCACCACCTGGCCGAAGCGGCCCAGCTGGAAGTGCTCGGTCACGTACAGCGCTTGCGGCAGGCGCACCAGCATGCCTTCGTAACGCTCGGCATACGCAGCATCCGGGAAGGGCAGCAGCACATCGCTGGGAGCCACGCTGCCGCTGCCGCAGGCGACGATGCCAACGTCGTTGGTGCTGATCTGAGTCTGGCCCTGAAATTCGGACACCGTGCCGGTGACCCGCACCAACTGGCCAACCACCACGTTGTTGGTGTTGGCGCCGTTGAAGATGAACACCCCGTCCGAGGTGGCAGGGTTGCCGTCGCCGCCATCCTGCAGGTGGAAGCCACGCAGCGCGGGTGAGGCGCCTTCGAAGTCGCCCACCACCACGCCTTGCACCGTCACTGGCGTGCCGGCCAGTGGCGAGACATCGTTGCTGCCCTGCACCGCGCCGATGGCGGTGGCTGGCTGGTTGCAGGCGGCAGGCAGTGCCTGCGCTTGGGCCGCGCCAGCCAGCAGGGCCAGCGCGCTGGCGACGCTGGCGACGCAGGCGGAGGAGAGTGACATGTGCAGTGGGTGGGTCATCGGAGTCTCCGGGTTCAGGCGCGGCGACGGGACAGCATGCCCAGCGCGGCCAGGCCGACGAGCATCAGCGCGTAGGTCTCTGGCTCGGGTATGGCGGTCACCGTTCCAGACACGGTCACCATGTCGAAGCGCCAAGTGCCGGCGGTGCTGTAGATGCTGCTGCTGCTGGTACTTGAGGCTGCATAAGCGCTGGTGCCAGGCGCAAAGGTGGCGAGCACGCGCACGCCGAAGCTGCTGTTATTGCTTGCGCCAGACACGCCACTCAAGTCAACGGCACGACCGTTGAACCAGGTGTCACCGCTGGCGCCGACAAAGATGGCCGCGTCTGTCCAGGTGTTGCCATCCAGGGTGTATTGCACCGCTTCATGGCGGGCCGAGGTGTTGCTGTGGCGCAGGTCATAGGACAGAGTGATGTTCTCGAAGCCCATGGTGCTGACCAGAAACTGCACACCACGAGTCTTGTCGCCGGCGCCTTGTGCTGCATAGCCGGTGGTTTGCCAGCCAGAGTTATCGACCGAGCCCACAGGATCCGACGAGCCGCCACTGGCCGAGCCTGACGCGAAGGTGCTTGTGACGCCGAGCACGCTTGCACTGCCGCTGCCGAGCGCGGGCAGCGTGCTGCCCGATCCAGTGGTGCCGTCGGCCAGTGTCGAATTGAAGTTCCACAGGGCCACTGTGTTGGCTTGTGCGGCCAAAGGGGCAGTGGCTAGGGCAGCCGCAGCGGCCAGGGAAAAAACAAGTTTTTTGAGCATGGTGTTTGCCATAGTTGGGGGTGGGAAAGGAACTGAGAAATTTGCACTCAGGCGCGGCGGCTGCGCATGGTCAAGCCCTGCGTGGTCAGGCCGACGGCCCGCTCAAGCTGAATGTTTCGGAGGTTTGCACCGTCCGTCTCTCAATGCGGAACCCAGAGCATCGCGACCTTGTGTGAAACGTCCGTGACCAGCGGGGCGTAGCTGGCAAAGGTCGCTTGTCCTGCAGTCTTGCCATTCAAGATGGCAAATGGTAAATTTCATGTCATGAACTTGCACATCGACAAAGCAGGCCGTATCGTGCTGCCTAAAGCCGTCCGCCAGCAGCTGGGCATCACGCCCGACACGGCGCTGGAACTGGTGCCGAGTGCTGACGGCGTGTTGCTGCGCAGGGTTGCTGAACGACCCTCCATGGCGCAGATCGACGGTCTTTGGGTCCACCAGGGCACGGGCTCGCCCAACACAGACTGGGCCGGCATCGTCGACAACGTTCGTAACGAGCGCGCGGACGGCACCTGGAACCCTTGAGTTCGCTGTGCGGGTCTTCTTCGACACCAGCGTTCTCGTCGCGGCCTCGGTCGCCGGTCATCCTCATCACGCCCGTGCACTGCCGGCGCTGCGCCAGGTGGCTGTCGGCGCTGATGAAGGATTCGCTGGGGTACATTCGATCGCCGAGACTTACGCAGCCTTGACCCGATTGCCGCTTCAACCGCGCATCCATCCCAGCGAAGCAGCGCGAATCATTCGCGACAACATCCTGAGCCGCTTCACGCTGGTTCCAGCTGGTGAGGCAGAGTACTTGCAGGCGCTGTCTGTGGTGCAGTACCAAGGCCTGCCAGGAGCGAAAATTTACGATGCGCTGTTACTCGCCTGTGCGGCGCGATCAGGTGTCGAACGCATCTACACCTTCAACCTCGGTGACTTCCGTGATCTTGCGCCAGCAGACCTGCAATCGCGGCTCTGCGCCCCGTGAGCTGAGAGGCTGAGAGTCATTCGATCATGCCCACTCATCACGCCTACACCAACTGATCCCGTGTGCCGGCCCGCAGTCACCCAAGGGTCACCATCGGTACTCGCCTGTGTCATGCCGGCTGACGACGATCCTGCAGATGAATACTGCTGAACTGGAACCTACCACCAGCGTCGAGGGAATCAGCGCTCATGCAGGCCTGAGGCTGCACGCCCATGCGGATGGGTCTGCGCCCGTAGTTGCCCCGCAACTGCAGACTTTGCAGACTTTGCAGACTTTGCAGACGCTGTGGGTGCAAACTGCTGAGCAGCTGATGCAAGCCCAACAGTTACGCTTCCGCGTTTTCATCGAAGAGATGGGGGCCACACCTGCGACCTCAGAC
>JBBQIB010000464.1:0-3193 GCA_038324515.1 Burkholderiales bacterium | reverse complement strand
CGCCATCGTGTGCATGCCTGGCTTCAAGCCGATGACGCTGCGCACATGGTCCAGGTGGGCGTCGTAACGGCCCACGGTGCCACACAACAAACCTTCGGCCTCACCCCGCTGCACCATCAGCGCAGCAATCAGGGTGTTGCTGCGCCTCACCGCCGATTTGGCGCCTTCGGGCGTCACGCCCTGGCGCGCCATCAGGCTGCGGTAAAGCTCCCAGTAGGCGCGAAACCGCGTATCGCTCTCGGGATCGACCAGTTCAAAATCGCGCCCCACCTGCAGCCGCAGGCCAGCGCGTTCGATGCGCATCTTCACCACCTCGGGCCGGCCGACCAGGATCGGCTGCGCCATCTGCTCGTCCAGCACCACCTGCACCGCGCGCAACACACGCTCGTCTTCGCCTTCGGCATACACCACGCGCGCCGGCTGGGCCGCGTGCGCCAGTTTGGCGGCCGTGAACACCGGGCGCATGACCATGCCGGTCTGGTAGACAAAGCGGTTCAGCGAGGTGGCGTAAGCATCGAAGTCGGTGATCGGCCGCGTGGCCACACCCGAAGCGGCAGCAGCCCGCGCCACTGCAGGTGCAATGCGCAGAATCAGCCGCACATCGAAGGGCGTGGGGATCAGGTAGTCGGCGCCGAACTTCAGCTCTTTGCCCTGGTAGGCCGCCGCGACTTCGTCGCTGGCTTCGGCCTTGGCCAGCGCGGCGATCTCACGCACGCAGGCCAGCTTCATCTCTTCGGTGATCTTGGTGGCACCGCAATCCAGCGCGCCCCTGAAGATGTACGGAAAACACAGGACGTTGTTGACCTGGTTCGGGTAGTCGCTGCGGCCGGTGGCGATGATGCAGTCGGGCCGCGCGGCCAGCGCCAGCTCGGGCCGGATCTCAGGCTCGGGGTTGGCCAAGGCCAGGATGATCGGCTGGCGCGCCATCGTCTTGACCATCTCAGGGGTCAGCACGCCCGCCATGCTGCAGCCCAGGAAGACGTCTGCGTCCCTGACCACATCGGCCAGCGTGCGTGCCGCTGTCTTTTGCAGGTAGCGCGATTTGCTTTCGTCCAGCTTGCCGGCCAGCACGTCCTGGCGCTGGTCCTGGATCACGCCTTTGCTGTCGCAGACGAAGATGTTCTTGGGCAGCACGCCCAGTCCGACCATCACATCCAGACACGCGATCGCAGCCGCACCTGCGCCAGACACTGCGAGCTTGACCTCGGCGATGTGCTTGCCCACCAGCTCGAGCCCGTTGAGCAGGGCGGCTGACGAAATGATCGCGGTGCCATGCTGGTCGTCGTGGAAGACGGGGATGTTCATGCGCTCGCGCAGCTTCTTCTCGATGTAGAAGCACTCCGGCGCTTTGATGTCCTCCAGGTTGACGCCGCCCAGCGTGGGCTCCAGTGCCGCGATGATCTCGATCAGCTTGTCGGGGTCACGCTCAGCCAGTTCGATGTCAAAGACATCGATGCCGGCAAACTTCTTGAACAGGCAGCCCTTGCCTTCCATCACCGGCTTGCCCGCCAATGGGCCGATGTCACCCAGGCCCAGCACTGCGGTTCCGTTGGTGATGACACCGACCAGGTTGCCGCGGCTGGTGTACTCGTGCGCCAGTTGCGGGTCTTCCTGGATCGCCAGGCAGGCGTAGGCCACACCGGGCGAGTAGGCCAGCGACAAGTCACGCTGGTTGCTCAGCGGCTTGGTGGGCGTGACCGAGATCTTGCCTCTGGTGGGGCTGCGGTGGTACTCAAGCGCAGCTTCGCGCAGCGCCATTTCTGCGTCTGAGAGTGTGGTCTTGGCCATCGATGTCTCCGGGTGTTGTTGTCAGGTTGTCAGGCTCAGGATACTGGCAGTACCAGACAGGGCTGCGCTGCAGGACTGCGGGCAGCCCTCTGAGGAACATAGGTTTGAAAAGGCTGCGGCTGAACTGGGCCGATGAAGCCCGGCGCCACCCGGGGCTCAGTGGTCTTCTGCGCGCCTGGCCAAAATCTCGAAGGCCGGCAAGGTCTTGCCCTCCAGCACCTCCAGAAAAGCCCCACCGCCGGTGGAGATGTAGCCAATCTGGCTTTCGATGCCGTACTTGGCAATCGCCGCCAGCGTATCGCCGCCACCCGCGATGCTGAAAGCGGGGCTGTTGGCGATGGCGCGTGCGATGGTCTCGGTGCCGTGCGAGAAAGCATCGAACTCGAACACACCCACCGGGCCGTTCCAGACGATGCTGCCGGCGTGCTGCAGTTGCTCGGCCAGTTGCGCCGCAGTCTGTGGGCCGATGTCCAGGATCATGTCGTCATCGGCCACCTCTGCAACCGGCTTGACAGTGGCAACGGCATCGGCGGCAAAGCTCTTGGCCACCACCACATCCACCGGGATCGGCACCGCAGCGCCACGTGCGTCCATCGCCGCCATCACGGCGCGGGCTTCGTCAAGCGACCCAGGCTCGGCCAGGCTCTTGCCGATGGGCAAGCCCTTGGCCAGCATGAAGGTGTTGGCAAGGCCGCCACCGACGATCAAC
Source organism: Burkholderiales bacterium (assembly GCA_038324515.1). Lineage (GTDB taxonomy): Bacteria > Pseudomonadota > Gammaproteobacteria > Burkholderiales > Burkholderiaceae_C > Rubrivivax. The sequence continues at coordinate 696 of JBBQIB010000464.1, read as the reverse complement.
CCATCGACCTTGGACGACAGACTCTTCAGGATGCTGAGTTTGGTGCTGATCTTGCTGCCCGCCACGATGGCCACCAAAGGCCGCCTGGGCGCCGCCAGGGCGCGCGTGACGGCATCGATCTCTGCGGCCAACAGGGGGCCAGCGCAGGCCACAGGCGCAAACTCGGCGATGCCGTAGGTGCTGGCCTCGGCGCGATGCGCAGCGCCAAAGGCATCGTGCACAAAGATGTCGCACAAGGCGGCCATCTTGCGCGCCAGGCCTTCGTCGTTTTTCTTCTCGCCGCGGTTGATCCTGCAGTTCTCCAGCAACACCACATCGCCCGGTTGGACATCGACACCGTCGACCCAGTGGCTCTTCAGCGGCACCGGCCGGCCCAGCAGCTCAGACAAGCGTTTGGCCACCGGCGCCAGGCTGTCTTCGGGCTTGAACTCGCCTTCAGTGGGCCGCCCCAGGTGCGAACAAACCATCACCGCCGCACCTGCTTCCAGCGCCATGTGAATGGCTGGCACGCTGGCGCGGATGCGGGTGTCTTCTGTGATGCGGCCGCCGCCCTCGGGCGAATGGTCTTGCGGCACGTTCAGGTCGGAGCGGATGAAGACACGCTTGCCTGTGACTTGGCCAGCGGCGATGAGGTCGGCCAGGCGCAGCATTTTCATGGCAAGAGTCCTTGGGGCTTGGGTGACAGGTGGGCGATTC
>JBBQIB010000463.1:0-3222 GCA_038324515.1 Burkholderiales bacterium | reverse complement strand
CATCTGCGCTTCGTCGTGCACGGTGGGGCCGTTGATGTGGCAGATGCCGCTCTCGATGCGCTGCGCCACGGTAAAGGCGCGCGCCGTGTCGCGGCCAAAGACGGCGGCTGACAGGCCGTATTCGTTGTCGTTGGCGCAGTCGACGGCAGCGTCTACGCCGTCCACCCGCACCACGCATTTGACGGGGCCGAAAGTCTCTTCATGGTAGATGCGCATCTTGGCGGTGACATGGTCCAGGATGGTGGCTGGCATCAACGTGTTCTCGGCCTTGCCGCCGCACACCAGCTTGGCACCTTTGGCCAGCGCTTCGTCGATCAGTGCGTTGCAATGCTCGACGGTGCCCATGCCGATCACGCTGCCCAGCACCACCGGCTCGGATTCGCGCGGGTCGCCCATCGGCAGGCTCTTGGCTTTCTTGGCAAACAGGCTGACGAAGTCGTCGGCGATTTTGCGGTCGACGATCAAACGCTCGGTGCTCATGCAGACCTGGCCGCTGTTGGCAAAGGCGCCAAAGGCCGCAGCGTTGACAGCCGCTTGCAGATCGGCATCGTCCAACACCACCAGCGGCGCCTTGCCGCCCAGCTCCAGCACCACCGGCTTGAGGTATTTGGCGCAGGTCAGCGCCAGCAACTTGCCCACGCGGGTGCTGCCGGTGAAGTTGACGCGGCGCACCGCCGGGTGCGCCACCATCGCTTCCACCACCGCGCTCGCATCAGCCGGGGCATTGGTGATGTAGTTGACGACGCCCGGCGCAAAGCCTGCGTCCTGAAAGGCTTGCACGATCAACTGGTGCGTGCGCGGGCAGTTTTCGCTGCCCTTCAGGATCACGGTGTTGCCGCAGGCCAGCGGCGTGGCAATCGCACGCACGCCCAGGATCACCGGCGCGTTCCACGGCGCAAGGCCCAGCACCACACCGGCGGGCTGGCGGATGCCCATCGCCAGCGAGCCGGGCACGTCGGAAGGAATCACCTCGCCGCCGATTTGCGTGGTCAGCGCCGCAGCTTCGCGGATCATGCCGGCGGCCAGCATCACGTTGAAGCCTGCCCACATGCCGGTGGCACCGGTTTCTGCGGACACCGCTTCGATGAACAGGGGCGTCTTGGCTTCCAGCGCGTCGGCGGCTTTCATCAGCAGCGCGCGGCGGGCGTTGGGGCCTGTCCGGCTCCAGGTCTTGAAGGCTTCGGCGGCGGCTTCGACGGCGGCCACGGCGTCGGCCGGGCTCGCTGCTGGCGCGCGTGTGGCCACGCTGCCGTCCAGCGGGTTGCGGCGCTCGAAGGTGGCGCCGTTTTCGGCGGACACGGACAGGCCGTTGATGAGCATCGAGAGGTCAGACATCGTGGTTTCCTTGGTTGAAGCGGAGTTTTTGTTTGGGTTGTTTGCGGCGGACGTTCGCGCAGACGTGCCGGCAGACGTACTGGTCGTCGTACTCTTGCCCAGGTACGCCTCGCGCACCACGGTGCTGCGCGCCAGCAGGCTCGCTGGGCCGCTGGCCACGATGCGGCCACGCTCCAGCACATACCCCCGGTCGGCCACCTTCAGCGCCTTGCGCACGTTTTGTTCGACCATCAACACGGTGGTGCCCTGGTCAGCGATGCGGCGGGCAATCGCCAACAACTCATCCACCATGCGCGGCGCCAGGCCCAGCGAGGGCTCGTCCAACATCAACAAGCGCGGTGAGCTCATCAGCGCGCGCGCCACGGCCACCATCTGCTGCTCGCCGCCGCTCATGGTGCCGGCGTGTTGCCTGGCGCGCTCGGCCAGCTTGGGATAATCCTGAAAGACGGCTTCGATGCGCTGCTCGCGCTGGGCTTTGGGCAGCAGCCAGCCGCCCAGTTCCAGGTTCTCGCGCACCGTCATCTGCGGGAACAGCTGGCGGCCTTCCGGCACCAGCGCCATCCCCAGCTTGACCAGCGCGCTGGTTTGTGTCTCGCTGGCGATGGTCTGGCCGTCCAGCTTCAGGCGGCCCTGGCGTGGGATGAGGCCGATCAGCGCCTTGAGCAGTGTGGTCTTGCCCGCGCCATTGGGGCCGAGGATCACGGTCAGGCCGGGTTTGACTTCCAGGTTCAGATCACGCAGCACCAAGAAAGGCCCATAACCGGCGCTCAAGCCCTCGATCTTCAGGTGCGCCAGCCGCTTGTCCAGCAATTGCTCGATGTCGTTTTTCATGCTGCCACTGGCTCTCGATGGGCTTCATGGGCTGGATGCGCTTCGTGATCGGCGTCGATTTCGTCGCCCAGGTAGGCCTCGATCACTTGTGCATTGCGCACCACCTCGGCCGGTGTGCCATCGGCGATCAACTGGCCCTGATGCAGCACGATCACACGCTCGACATAACGCAACAACGTGGTGACGGCATGTTCGATCCAGATCACCGTCAAGTCCAGCTCGTCGCGCAGGCGGCGGATCAACTGCGCCATGGCGTCGACTTCGGCTTCGGTCAATCCCGCCGCCACTTCGTCCAGCAGCAACAGCTTGGGCCGCGTGGCCAGTGCCATGCCGATTTCCAGCAAGCGCTGCTGCGAAGGCGTCACCGCAGCAGCGGGCATTTCAGCCTGCGCTGACAAGCCGATCAGATTCAGAATGCTGGTGGTGTCCTTCAGCAGCCAACTGGCTTTGCGGCCGCGGCCAGCAAACTGCAGCCCGAAATCAATGTTGGCGGCCACTGTCAGTTCGGCAAACACGCGTGGGGTCTGAAAGGTGCGGGCAATGCCCTGCGCTGCATAGCGGTGCGGCGCAGCGCCGGTGAGTCTGCGACCCTGCGCAAACAGCTCGCCCGAAGAGGGCACCTGGACCCCCGACAAAGCGTTGAAGAAAGTGGTTTTGCCAGCGCCGTTGGGGCCGATGATGCCCACCAGTTCACCGGCAGCAAAAGCTGCGCTGACGGCGTCCACCGCCACCAGGCCACCAAAGCGCACCGTCAAGTCGCGCGCTTCCAGCAAGGCGTGCCCATTCATGTGGCGCCTTCCTTGGGCCCAGGCTCGCGCAGCGCTTTCCACCATGCCCGGGTGTCGTCGCGCCATTGCCCAAAGGTGCTCCAGCGCAGGCTGGCCAGCCCGCCAGGCAGGTACAGCACCGACAAGATCAGCAACACCCCCAGGCCCACCATGTAGGCCTGCGGCACTTGCAGCCGCAGGGTCTCGGCCAGCAGGCTGAAAACGACTGCTGCCAGCAGCGGGCCCCACAAGGTGGCTGCACCTCCAATCAGCGCAATCAGCACGGTCT
>JBBQIB010000462.1:0-3222 GCA_038324515.1 Burkholderiales bacterium | reverse complement strand
ATGCAAGCGAACTTTGATCTGAAGACTCTGTCCACGATGCAGGACATTCAGCGCGTGGTGCAAGCGCGGGAACAGTTGGTGGTGCAGCGCAGCGATGCCTAACGATTAAGGATAGATTGCGCTTGCCGCGATCTATCCGTTTGTTGGACAAGCCCGGGGCAAGCGACACTGGTGGAGGGGCCACTGTAAATACATTCGGTGGAAGCAGCCGCAATTACGGTGCTGGGGGTCGTGGACAGCGCGCTGAGAAGGCTGACCAGAGCGTGGCATTGAGGCCACGCCTCATTCTGCCGCATTAGAGCCGGTGTTCAGGCAAGCAGCGGCAACGGACCCTGAGGCAGGCCCGTCAGCGAGGGTGGCAAATGCGTGATCACTGAGCCTGTGACGGGCCGGTCATCGACGGCCAGCAGCAGATCACCCACTTGCAGTCCTGCACGCGCCGAGGCGCCGACCACGCCGTCGACGACCAGGCCAGCGGTGATGCCGGACAGCCGCATCTCCGCTGCTTCCAGCGGGCGCATCGCCTGCCCCAATCGGCCCGGTGGAGCGATTGTGCTGGCAGCCGCTGCGGCTGCGGCTGCGGCAGCAGCAGCCTCTGCTCCAGACGCTTTCGGCGGGTTGGCGTCTTCCAAGCGGGTACTCCGCAGCACCTCGGCGCCGCGATGCCAGACCTCGGGCTCGATGGCGCCGCCCGGTTGGGCCAATCCCACGGCTGCGGGCAGATCGCCCGACACGTCCACCGTGCGCCCGTTGCTGCCCACGATCACGTCGCCGCTGACCAGGCCTGCCTTTTCGGCGGCGCTGCCCTTGCTCACATCGGTGACCAACGCGCCTGCAGGCTTGTCGAGTTTGAAGGCGACGGCCAGTGTCTGATCCACTTCTTGTATGGCCACACCCAGCCGCACATGCCGCACTTTGCCGGTGGCCAGGATCTCCGCTGCAATGCGCTGCGCGACATCGACGGGAATGGCGAAAGAGAGGCCCTGACAGCCACCCGTTCGCGAGAAGATCTGCGAATTGATGCCGATCATTTCGCCTCGCGCATTGATCAGCGGGCCATCAGCATTGCCGGGGTTGATGGCGGCGTCGGTCTGGATGAATGACACCCAGCCGTTGCCGGGCAGAGAGCGGCGCGTGGCACTGACCACGCCAACGGTGACGGTGCTGTCGAAGCCGAAAGGCGAGCCGATGGCGAGTACCCATTCGCCGACCCTCGTGGGCTGTGACCCCTGCTTTCACCTCGGCTGTGAACCCGGGTTCAAGGCCATTGACGAGTCCAGGTGGGGCCAGCTTAGCCACCGGCAACTGGCTGGCGTCGATCTTCAGCAAAGCCACGTCGGTCAGCTTGTCGCTGCCCAGCACCTTGGCACGAAATTCTCGGCGGTCGCTCAACCTGACCAAGACCTCGTCGGCATCGGTCACCACATGCGCGTTGGTCAGGATCAAGCCATCGGCGCGAATGATGAAGCCCGAACCTTCGCCGCGCACCTGCAGCTTCAGCTGCGGCGGCAGCCCACTTGCGATCCCTGATGGCAGTCACGCAGCACGCACACCGCCGCTGCCCGACGCGTTCCACAGCGAGATGACAGGCCGCTGCGGGTGGCTGGCCTCGAAGCCGAAGATGCTGATCGACGCTGGATCGAGGGCAAAGTGCTTGCCCTGGGCCAGCGGCAGCCCGATCCACCTGGCGGCCAGCACACGCCCGAACTGGCCGTGCGAGAACAGTGCGACTTTGCCGCCAGCCTTGTCACCGAAGTCGCGCAGGCGGGCGACGAGGCGATCGGCGCGCTCACTGACGTCCGCAGGCATCTCGCCGCCCGGGCAGCCGTCTTCCCACACGTCCCAACCCGGATGCTGCTCGTGAATCTTGGTGGTGCGCAAACCCTCGTAGTCGCCATAGTCCCATTCCGCCAAATTGGACTCAATCTCGGACGCCGTACCCAGGCCCGCGCCATCGCAGGTGGCGCGCGCACGCAAGCGCGGGCTGGTCAGCACCAGCGAGAAGGGGATGGCTTTCAGCGTCGTTGCCAGTTGTCGTGCCATCTCCTCGCCATGTGGCGTCAGCGGCAGATCGGTGCGGCCCGTGTGCTGCCCGGTCAGCGACCATGCGGTCTCGCCATGTCGGATGAGGTAGATCTGAAGCGGCTGGGTCACCGGACTTGAGCTTCCAGGGCTGCGCTGTACGCGCCCCTCAGGGCTGCGGCGTTGCAGCGCGCGCGGTGCACCAGTGCCTGTTGCGCCGCCCCCCGGTTGGCTTCGTCGCCGGCCCAGATAGCCAAGGCTGGATGTTGGAGAGCTCGTCCAAACGAAAACGACAGCTGCCAGGGCAGGGCTTGACCGTTGCAGGTCGTGCCCGCGACATGCATGGCGTTCAGCCGGCTGCTGGCCAGCTCGGCGGATTGCCCGCCGGACAGGAACGTGATGCCGGGCACGGCCGCCGGCACGACGCGCCGCAGGCATTGCAGCGTCGCCTGTGCCACTTCGGCTGCGGTGTGCTGCGCCGGGAAGTCCAGGCCGGCCAGCACCATGTTGGGCTTCAGGAGCATCGCCTCCAGCACCACGCCTTGACGCGTCAGCTGCTCGAAGACGCTGCGCAGCACGGCTTCGGTGACCTGCTGGCAACGCGCCTGGGTGTGTTGGCCGTCCATCAAGACTTCGGGCTCGATGATCGGCACCAGCCCCGCGTCCTGGCACAAGGCGGCGTAGCGGGCCAGCGCGTGGGCGTTGATTTCGATGCAGCTGGCAGTGGGCAGTCGAGCTTCGTCGACAGCGATCACGCCGCGCCATTTGGCAAAGCATGCCCCGAGCGCGAAGTAGGCCTGCAGTCGTTCGCGCAACCCATCGAGGCCTTCGGTCACCTTCTCGCCAGGGTGAGCTGCGAGATCTTTCGCACCGGTGTCCACCTTGATGCCGATCAGTAGACCGGCGTCGCCTGCGACCTGGACGAACGGCGTGCCGTCGGCCTTGTGCTGCCTCAGGGTTTCGTCGTAGAGGATCACGCCGCTGATGGATTCGCCCAACGCAGGCGCGGTCAGCAGCAACTCGCGCCAGGCGCGCCGCATCGCCACCGTCTGCGCAATGCCAGCGCTGGCGAAACGCCGATTGCAGGTGCCGTTGCTTTCGTCCATGGCCAGCAAGCCCTTGCCACCGGCAACCAGGGCCTGCGCGGTCTCGATCAGTGCCCGCGTGTTCATGGTGATGCGCCCGTGACAGCAGCGCCCC
>JBBQIB010000461.1:0-3254 GCA_038324515.1 Burkholderiales bacterium | reverse complement strand
ACAGTTTCCGCCGGCACGGGGTTGGCGGAGTTTCGGGGAAGCAAGCACGATGGACATGAGCAAGAGGTTGGGGGCAGAGCTGTTAGCCCGCATATTTCATGAATCTCACACGCCCTCGCTTGTCTCTTGTCCGCGCAAGGGATTTTCCTCAGTAGGTCGTATGGCCCGCTACGCCGTTCCTTCGGAAAATCTCCTGTGCGAACAACATCCTGCGCGATCATCGCGCGAACTCATGAAACATGCGGGCTAGAATGACGACATGCCACGCGACCTGCATATCCAGCGCTATCTGCTCACCGGCCTGCTGACCGTGTTTCCGGTCTGGTTGACCTGGATCGTGTTCGAATTCGTGCTGCGGCAGCTGTCGAAGCTGGGCGCACCGGTGGTCGATGGCCTGGCGCGGATCGCGCAGCGCATGCCCAGCGTGTTCGGCGTTGTGCTGGATCAGGAATGGGTGCGCTTTCTGCTTGCGGCGTCACTGACCGTCCTGTTTCTATATGGCCTTGGCTGGCTTGCCAACCGGGTGGTTGGCGTGCGTCTGCTGGGGATCGTCGACGCCTTCATCTCGCGCATCCCGCTGGTGCAGACCATCTATGGCGGGACCAAGAAGCTGCTGACCGTCCTGCAGACCAAGCCAGAAGGCGCACAGCGCGTCGTGCTGATCGATTTTCCGCACCGTCAGATGAAGGCAATCGGCTTCGTCACCCGGGTGATTCGCGAAGAAGGCAGCGAGCGCGAACTGGCGGCGGTCTACGTGCCAACCACACCCAACCCGACCTCCGGCTATCTCGAGATCGTGCCGGTCGAACAGCTGACGCCCACCGACTGGACCGTCGATCAGGCCATGGCCTTCATCATCTCCGGCGGCGCTGTATCGCCACCGACCATCCCCTACACCCGCAGCGGCGAGATCGATCCACCCCCTTAGCCCGCATGTTTCATGAATCTCGCGCGCCCTCGCTTGTCTCTTGTCCGCACAGGAGATTTTCGTCAGTCGGTCGTATGGCCCGCTACGCCGCTCCTTCGGTAGTCTCCGGTGCGAACAACATCCTGCGCGATCATCGCGCGAATTCATGGAACATGCGGGTTAGCTCCACGTTCTCGCGCAGCCAGCTGCTGTTCGTGGTGCTGACGGATTTGCAGCCCGACCGACCTACGTCCGACAGGCTGCTCGCCCGACCCGCCCTGAGCCGCCGGGCTGCCGTCAGTTAAGCGCGCGGGCAAAGCGCCAGGCGCCCAGCGCGAGCAGGGCCAATGAAAGGGCGGCAATCAGGCCGCCCCACAGCCAGTAGGGAAGCCAGAGCGCTTGGGCAATCTGGCCGACGTCCGACGGCATGCTGCCAGCGCCGGTGTTGGCTATCGGCGTGAACAGGTAGTCGGAGCGCGAAAACGACGCCAGTGCGAGCTGCACGGCAAGAAAGACGCAAACGATCTGGCTCAACGCCGGTGATGCCTTCCACGCCAACAGCCCCAGCGCGCCGGCCAGCACCAGACAGAACAGCACCGTGAAGGCGCTGGCTGCCCACAGCCCGGCGACCAGCAGCAGAAACACGGCAAACACGCCGAGGGCAATGTGTGCGCTGCGGGAACGGCGGCCGGCCAGGAACAGCAGCAGCGCCGCCAGCGGTGGCCCGATCAGGCCACCGGCCGCGATCGACGCCAGCGCCAGCGATCCGAACGTACCTCGATAGGCGGCCACACCCGAGCCGTCGGGCCACATCATCATGCTTTCGAAACGACCGCCCAGCAGCAGCGCCGTGAATCCATGACCCAGCTCATGCACCAGGGTCGACAGCAGCAGCAGCGGCCACGCCAGCAGGTTGAGGTACGGCACCCAGTAAAGGGCCAAGGTGGCGGCAATCGCCACCGCCAGCGCTTGGCTGGCTTGGCGTCGGTGCAGCGGAGCGTGACCGGTCATTGAAAGAGTCTACCGTTGGACCCATCAAAGGGGCGACGCACTCGGGTTGCCTTCACCGTGGCGCGGCTAGACTATGCTGGCTTGATTGGCGCTCGCCCGGCTCACGACGTCTTCCGCTCGAAGCAGCGGAGCAAGCTCCGCTCTACAGGAGCGCGGGCCAGAGTCGCCCATTTCTGCTGTAGAGCCGAGTTCGTTCGGCTGCACGACCACGACAACGCTCAAGAGCATTGATGACCGACGCCCTCCTCCTCGCGGCAGAGCAATCATGGAGCACGTTGAAATACGTGTTCCTGATCTACGCCGTTGGCTTGGCCCTGGAACGCCTGCGACGGGCCGAGCGGAACCAGCCGTGGCAGCACATCGTCTTCAATCTTGCCTACACCGTTCCCTTCATCTTTCTCACCCATCTGCTGGTGCCGCCGCTGGCGGCGATCAGCCAGCCGTGGATAGTCACCTACGGCGGCTGGGTGACGGTCGCGCTTCCCAGCGGCCTGGGCTGGCAGGTGCTGCAGGGTCTGCTGTTCTTCCTCGCCTTTGACTTCTTCTACTACTGGCTGCACCGCCTGCAGCACGCGTCACCGTGGCTGTGGGCGCAGCACAAACTGCACCACGCCGACCGTTCGATCAACGTCACGTCAGGCCAGCGCCACCACTGGCTGGAGGAGCCGCTGCGGGTGTTCATCGTATTTCTTCCCCTCGGGATGGTTTTCAATATCGCGCCACCGACCATCAGCTGGCTGTGGTCGGGCCTGCTGCTGTGGGGGTTCATGATCCACCTCAATCTGCGCGTCCCGTTTGGTCCACTGACGCCGGTGTTCACCGGTCCGCAGCTGCACCGGCTGCATCACTCGGTTAAGGCCGAACACACCGACGTGAATTTCGCGGCGTTCTTTCCGGTCTGGGACGTGATTTTCGGCACCTATGTCGCGCCCAAGCAGGACGAATGGCCGGCCACCGGAACGCATGACGGCGAGGACTTGAACAGCCCCCTCAGATCGATGTTTTCGCCGTTCCGCGACTGGTGGCGACTGTCGCGCAAGCGTTCAGCGCCGAAGGCAGAGCGCGCCTGACCTGGTTCAACCCACCGGGAAAGCTCGGCTCGACAAGAGCGGTCATCGGGCCGGCATTCTGCAGGCCTTGGCCTGAGGATTCTGTAGAGCGGAGCTTGCTCCGCTGCCTGTGCCCGGCACGCCTGTACCCGGCACGCACCTGCAAAGCCGAGCAAGCTCGGCGCTACAAGAGCAGACATCGGGCCGGCATTGTGCAGGCCTTGGCCTGATGATTCTGTAGAGCGGAGCTTGCTCCGCTGCCTGTGCCCGGCACGCCTGTACCCGGC
>JBBQIB010000460.1:0-3280 GCA_038324515.1 Burkholderiales bacterium | reverse complement strand
TCGAAGAAGAGTTCGGCCGGTAGATCTGGACAGGTGCGTCCCTTACGCATGAGGTGCGCGATTCGCCGGCTCACCACCATGAACAATGCCAGTGCGCGCTCGATGCGTGGCATGCTTGCAAGTTGCAGCGCTTCAACGCGGCAGCCGTTCTTGAGCACGTGAAAGCAGATCTCGATCTCCCAGCGGGCGCGGTACCAATCGATGAGCTCAATGGCCTCTGCCAGGGTACCGATCTCACGGTTGGTCAGCAGGCGCCAGCAAACGCGCTCTTCGCCTTTGGGCGCCCCCATTTCGTTGGCGATCAGGCACGTCATCATCAAACCGCTGTCGCCCTCGGTGCTCAGGCACATGCGCTTGACGCGCAATTCTTGCTTGACGACGCGGGCTTTGTGGCCCGGCCTGGCCCCCATGGTGAACTCAATCTCACCCAGGCTGACGCAGGCCTGCACCTGCGCCCACAATCGCGTTGCATCGGGCAGCACCCAATATCCACCTCGATCCCGTCCAGCGCCGACGATCGCGATCCTTGACCTACCCAAGTCACTGATGCATATGGCGTTTTAACGTCCTCGTAAGAAAATGATCGAAGTCAGAGATCAGGTTGTCTGGGGCCAGGCTCTGCGGGATCAGCATGACCGTGACGATCAGCGCCGCGACACCATCGCTGACCAGCGTGTCAAGGTCGTAGCGCCGCCCCCAGTCCAGAACAGGCAGCGCCGGCAGCCAGCGCTGCCAGCGCTTCAGAGATGCGGCCTGGTGGCCGGGCCGCGCCATGAGCCGATCATCTCGGGTTGGGCCGGCCACTCATGCTTCTTCAGCATGCCCTGCCAGGGGTGAGTGGGCGGATGTCCATGGCAGGTGGCTCCTGGTGTGGCCTGTGGATCAGGCTCTGGGCTGATGACGCTCAGACCGCGTTCAGCGGAATCTTGATGTAGCGCGTGCCGTTGGCTTCTGGCTCGGGCAACTGGCCGGCGCGCATGTTGACCTGCACGGAGGGCAGGATCAGCGTGGGCATCTCCAGCGTCGCATCGCGGGCACGGCGCATGGCGACGAACTCTTCCTCGCTGATACCGTTGCGCACGTGGATGTTCTTCTCGCGCTCTTCGCGCACCGTGCTGACGAATTGAACTTCGCGGCCGCCGGGCTGGTAGTCGTGGCACATGTAAAGCTCGGTCTCGGGCGGCAGGCTGAGCAGCTTGTTGATCGAGCGGTAAAGCGTGCGCGCGTCGCCACCGGGAAAGTCGCAACGCGCGGTACCGTAGTCGGGCATGAAAATCGTGTCGCCGACAAAGGCCGCCATGCTGCGTTGCGCACCGCCACCATTGCCGCCACCGTTGCCGCCACCTGTGCCGTCCCCATCGCTGACCAGGTAGCTCATGCAGGCTGGCGTGTGACCCGGCGTATGCATGGCTTGCACCTGCAGCTTGCCGATGGCAAAAGTCTCCCCGTCGGCGAACAGATGATCAAACTGCCGACCGTCGCGGGCGAATGACTCCCCCGCGTTGAAAAGCTGGCCAAAAACCTGCTGCACCTTCGTGATCTGCTCGCCAATGCCCACCTGACCGCCCAGTGTCTGCTTCAGGTAAGGCGCTGCCGACAGGTGGTCGGCATGCACATGGGTCTCAAGAATCCACTGCACCGAAGCGCCAAGTGTGGCCACCGTTGCGATCAACTGGTCGGCGCGGGTGTGCGAGGTCCGGCCCGACTTGGGGTCGTAGTCGAGCACGCTGTCGACCAGTGCGCACTGGCGGGTGGCGCGGTCCAGCACGATGTAGCTGACCGTCCAGGTGGCGGGGTCGAAGAAGCCTTCTACCTGCAGATTGCGGTGCATGGTCACGGAGGTCTCCTTGGGTGGCTTGGGTGGCTTGGGTGGCTTGGGTGGGGGGCTCAAAGTTCAGCAGCCGAAAATCGCCGGATTCAGCCGCGTTTCATCGGGCAAGTGTTGATGCCCAGCAGCGTGTACAGCGGGCAGTAGCCGATGGCACCCATGAGCAGCGGCACGACGCCGATGTAGCCCCAGGCACCCACCGTGCCGGTGGCGGCCAGAGCAATCAAAACCAACCCGCCGCCAATTCGCAGGATGCGGTCCACGGTGCCTTCATTCGTTTTCATCTGGGATCTCCTTCGGTGTTTCAGGTGGCATACAAAGCCGCCTTGGGCGGCGGCTGAATGGAATAGATCAAGATGCGTGCCAGCCGAGCATGGCGTTGGAGAGACTTCGCAACTCATTGATTTATAGATAGAAATCAACCAGGGAAAAATTTGGTCGCCGCCACTGGGGACGCTTTTAACTGCCATGGCAGACCGTTTGGCAGACTCGCTCAATAATTTGGCAGCGTTGGCAGTCGTGCGCACAATGTCGGCTTGACCCGGGACACCGACTTCCCTGCCCGGCCGCTCCGAAAGGGGCTTGCACTTCGGCGCCGAGCACGGAGGTGACCCAATGCACAACCCAAGCGAAGCTCTCGCACCGGCCTTTACGCAGGCCGGCACTCCAAACATGCGCGCCGCGCCACAGGTTCAGGCGCTGATCTCGTACCTCGAGCATGAAGCGCAGCCGATGATCGTGCTCGACCCGGACTACAACATTCTGGCGGCCAACACCGCTTACCGGCGCCAGTTTGGGACCACCGACAAGCCCTACATCGGTCACAAGTGCTATCGCGTTTCACACCACTACGAGGTGCCCTGCGACCAGGCCGGCGAGCATTGCCCGATGCAGCGTGCGCTCGAACTCAAGGGCCCCGACCGGGTGCTGCACATCCATCACACGCCTCGCGGCCAGGAGCATGTCGATGTCGAGTTGCGACCGATCCTGGATGAAGCGCGCGAGGTTGTCGCCTTTGTCGAGCGGCTGAGCACCGTGCGCCATGCCTCCGCCGGCCCAAGCGCCGATGGCCTGGTCGGCCGGGCGCCGGCCTTCAATGCCGCGCTGGCTGCAGTGCAGCGGGTGGGCCCATCGATGTTGCCGGTGCTGCTGCTGGGCGAGTCCGGGACCGGCAAGGAGCTGTTTGCACGTGCCGTGCATGAGGCGAGCGATCGCGCCGGCGGCCCCTTCGTCGTCGTCGAGTGTTCGGGCCTGACCGACACCCTGTTCGACAGCGAGCTGTTCGGTTACGAGAAAGGCGCCTTCACTGGCGCGCAGCATCGCAAGAAGGGGCTGGTTGAAACGGCCGAGGGTGGCACGCTGTTCCTGGACGAGATGGGTGACGTACCGCTGCCGATGCAGGTCAAGCTGCTGCGCTTGATCGAGTCGGGCACCTTCCGCAGGGTCGGGGGC
>JBBQIB010000459.1:0-3282 GCA_038324515.1 Burkholderiales bacterium | reverse complement strand
TGCCCAGCGTCGACCCCCAGCGCGTGCATCAGGTGCGCGAGCAATGGCGTTTGATGCTGGCGCAAGAGCTGCATGCCGACTGGGTGTGGGCCTTTGAAGCGCACCAGATCCATGAAGGCTACCGCCCCAATGCCGAACAATCCGGCGCACGCTCACTGGCCAACATGGCTTTGCATATGTTGTGCTTGAACGCCGTGCGCCAGGGCGACCCGGTCTGGCCTGGTCGCGCCTACCAGCGCGTCAAATCAGCAGGCAACATGACCGATCGTGCCGCGGCACTGTCGGCCCTGTTGTCCAGTCATTCCGAGCTGTGCAGCGCTGCACTGGCGCACTTTCACGCCAGCGCGCGAGGCGAAGCGCTGGTGCTGGACCGCTGGTTTGCGCTGCAAGCCACCGCGCCCGAAGCATTGCCCGCCATCGATGGCGATTCAGCAAGTGGCAGGGGCAGCGGCAGCGGCAGCAGCACCTCAGACTCGAGCTTTGCGCGTGCCCAGCAGCTGCTGAAGCACCCCGATTTTTCGCTGAAGAACCCCAACCGCGTACGCAGTCTGCTGAGCGCACTGTGCAGCGCCAACCCCTCAGCTTTTCACCGTGCCGACGGCTCTGGCTACCGGCTGTGGGCCGAACAGTTGCAGGCCCTGGATGCCATCAATGGCCACGTGGCCGGGCGCCTGGCGCGCGCGATGGACCGCTGGGCGCACCTCAGCGAGCCCTACCGCAGCCAGGCCCATCGGGCCATCCAGCAAGTGGCGGACAACCCAAAGCTCAGCAACGACGTACGCGAGGTGCTCACTCGCGCGTTGCAACCCGCATGAAACGCATCAGCCTCACGCAATACCTGGTTGAACAACAACGAGAGCACGGTCGCATCCCCGGCCAGCTGCGTCTGCTGATCGAAGTCGTCGCCCGCGCCTGCAAGCGCATCGCGATTTCGGTCAACAAAGGCGCTCTCGGCGAAGTGCTGGGCAGCGCCGGCAGCGAAAACGTGCAAGGCGAGGTACAGAAGAAGTTGGACATCATCAGCAACGAAGTGCTGATCGAAGCCAACGAATGGGGCGGCCACCTGGCTGCCATGGCCAGCGAAGAGATGGACGGCATCCACGTCGTGCCGCACCGTTACCCGCAAGGTGAATACCTGCTCCTGTTCGACCCGCTGGACGGCAGCAGCAACATCGACGTCAATGTCTCGATCGGCACCATCTTCAGCGTGCTGCGCAAGGTCGGCCACACCCGCGGCGTGTGCGAAGAGGATTTTCTGCAACCCGGCAAGCACCAGGCGGCTGCCGGCTATTGCGTCTACGGGCCACAAACCACGTTGGTGCTGACACTGGGCGACGGCGTGGCCATGTTCACGCTGGACCGCGAAACCGGGTCGTGGGTGCTGACAGAAGCCGGCATCAAGATACCGGATGACACCCAAGAATTTGCCATCAACATGAGCAACATGCGCCACTGGGCGCCACCGGTCACGCGCTACATCGGTGAATGCCTGGCCGGCAGGGAAGGCCCGCGCGGCAAAGACTTCAACATGCGCTGGGTGGCCAGCATGGTGGCCGACGTGCACCGCATCATCAGCCGGGGGGGTGTATTCCTCTACCCCTGGGACAAGCGCGAACCCGACAAGCCCGGCAAGCTGCGCCTGATGTATGAAGCCAACCCGATGGCTTTCTTGATCGAACAAGCGGGCGGCATGGCCACCAACGGCCACCAACGCATCATGGACCTGAAGCCCACTCGGCTGCATGAGCGGGTCAGCGTGGTGTTGGGCTCCAAGAACGAGGTCGAACGAGCGACGCGCTATCACAGCGAGACAGCCGAGAGCGGCAATGCAGACGCCGGTGGAAAGGCACCCTGAAAACGGTGTTCGATACGTTCAACCGGTGGCCAGCCGCCCCCTTGAATCTGTCAACCGGCAGCAGCGAACAAAGGCAATGCAGTTGCATTGACTCAGCAAGGCAAATGCATTACCGTCCAGGTCGTGACTTCATTGTTCGGAGAATGACATGCCTGCCACCCTCGAAGTTGAATCCACGCTGACCGACCGTTACCAGACGACGGTGCCGGAGACCGTGCGTCGAGCCCTGCGGCTCGGCAAGCGCGACAAGATTCACTATGCGATCCGCCCCAGCGGCGAAGTCGTGCTGACCCGCGTCGGCACATCCGAAGCTGAGGACCCGGTTCTGGCTCAGTTCCTGAGCTTCCTGGCCAGCGACATTGCCAGCCATCCGGAGCGCCTGCAGGCCTTCGAAGCCAGTCTCGTGCAGCGCCTCCAGTCCCTGACCGGCGGCATCGAAGTCGATCTCGACGCCCCCTTGTTGGCGGACGATGAATGAGCAACAGCAAGCCTGCGCCACGACTCATCCACAGGTGGACGGTTTTCGCCCACCCGCTGTTTCTCGCGCAACTTGAGACCTTGGTCCAGCAAGTGACGCTGCTGAAGGCAAAAGACCCCGTCGGATACATCAAGAAGAACGCCAACAAACGACTGGCGGCGATCACCCAACTGGCATTCGATGTCATCCCGCAAGACCCGACCAGGCCAGAGTACCGACAAGGCAATACGCTCGGTGACGACTACAAGCACTGGTTGCGGGCCAAGTTTTTCCAGCAGTACCGCTTGTTCTTTCGCTACCACGCGTCCAGCCAAGTGATCGTGCTGGCTTGGGTGAACGATGAGGGCACCAAACGCGCCTATGAGAACAGCGACGACGCCTACAGGGTGTTCCGCAAGATGCTGGAAAACGGGCGCCCACCGGACGACTGGAGCCAGTTGCTGGCTGAGGCCCGGGTCGAGGGGCTGCGTTTGCAGCAGTTTGCCGCTGGCATTGCGCCTTGAGGCTTGGCTGCTACGAAACAGCGATGTCATGTGGACATCAATTCAGGTGAAAAAGATGCACTTCGCCATGAGGGGAACAGACAAAAAAATCCCAACCGGAAAAGGGTTGGGATTTCAAGTGATGGTGGAACCGCAGGAACCCGAACCACCCGCGCCGGCCTCACCGCCCGCCGAGTGCGAGGCGACCTGTGCGCACCACCGTGCGGTTCGGCTGAGCTGGGCCAAGTTGCTCAAGCGGGTCTTCGACATCGACATGGCGCATTGCCCGAACTGCGGCGGTGAGTTGAAGATCATCGCGGCGCTCCTCGAACAGCCAGTGATCGAGAAGATCCTCACGCACCTGGGTCTGCAAGCCCGGGCGCCGCCACGCGCGCCCGCCCGTGAGTCGCAACTGCAAGCGGCCTGAGACCCTCCAGCCAACACGTTTCAGGCGGCCAAATCCCAAG
>JBBQIB010000458.1:0-3297 GCA_038324515.1 Burkholderiales bacterium | reverse complement strand
CAACGCTGTGGCTACACGCTCAGCCCGGCGGGTGACGACTCTGGCGTGCTGCGCGCACGGCGCTGGCTGGATTCGGGCACCGAACACGGGTACACGCCAGCCCCTGTCTCAGCGCGCACTGGTCTGTTGCGGTGGTGGCCCCGGCTCAAGCCCGGCCCCGCGCCGGCTGCGGCCTGAGAGGCTGAGAGTCTTTCGATCATGCCCACTCATCACGCCAAAAGACGCCCGCTCGTCGTTGCAAATGCGCGCCATAGCCCGAGCCGCGCGTTGCATGCCCACCCTTGCCCCGAAGCACCCGCACCAGAAAGCCACGCCATGAATCCCAACCCGCTGTCCGTTTTCCCGTTCAACCACCGCTTTGCCATCGTGCTGGGCAGCGGCGGCGTGCGCAGCATCGCTGCACTCGGCATGGTCGAGGTGCTGCAACGCGAAGGATTGGTGCCCGACCTGGTGGTGGGCTGCAGCGCGGGCGCGATGTTCGGCGCGCTGATCGCTGCCGGCCATGGCGCCGATGAAGCCGTGCGCATTGCCACCACGCTGTGGTCGGCCGACGTGACGCGACAGCGCCGTTGGCGCGCGATCGCCCAGATGCTGTGTCCACGCCTGGGCCGTTTCGACGCCGACTTTGCGCTGCGCGACGACCGCCTGGTGATGCAGCGGCTGGACCAGGCCTTCGGCAACCTGCGCATCGAAAGCCTGCGCACGGCGCTGCGTGTCACTGCCACCGATGCTGCCACCGGCCAAGCCGTGGTGCTGCGTCAAGGCCCACTCGCGCAGGCGCTGCGGGCCAGCATCGCGCTGCCCTTCATGTTTGCGCCGGTGCACATCGGCGGGCGGCGCCTGATCGACGGTTTCGTGGCCGACCCGCTGCCTGTGAGCGCGGCGGCTGATGCGCAGGTGGTGGTGGCGTTGGGCTTTGAGTCCCCGATGCCCAAGCGCATCGACGGCCCCACGCGCATGCTGGCGCAGGTGACTTCTGCGCTCACCAACAACCTGATGCAGGCCCGCCTGGCCGAGGCCGGCGTGCGCGGCGGCCAGCTGCTGAGCATCGTGCCGCAGCTGCAAAGGCGTGTCGGCCTGTTCGATACAGCCGCCATGCCCTACCTGGTGGATGCCGGGCGGCAGGCCGCAGAGTCGGCGCTGCCGGCCATTCGCGCGCTGCTGCATGGTTGTGCGCCGCGCCTGGCCGTGGCGTGAGACACCGGGCAGACACTGGCCTTGGCGCCGCCGGCCGCAGCCTATGGCGATGCACCTTTTTGAAGATTGTGTGCACCGATTTGAAGCGATGGTGTACCCATTGGGTGCATTTGGTATGCAATCTTTCAGGGCTCAGGGTGTCTTGAAGTCCTGGCGACCTGTTGCAACGCGCGCCATTGCTGGCATGCAAACTGCAAGCGGGGTCAGCGATGAACGCCGCCACCCGCCTCAAGAGCTCGCGTTCCGTGGCCGCCGTGGCTGGGCCAACGCCAAGTCCCGAGCCTGAGGTTGCAGCGCTGCCCAGCGACGCGCAGATTCACGAACGCTTGTACCTGGCATTGCTGGACCAGCGCCTGACCCCTGGTACCCGGCTCGTGGAGGATGAGTTGGGCCAGGCCTTTGGTGTCTCGCGCACGCGCATTCGTCAGGTGCTGATCCGGCTGGCCAACGAGCAGCTCGTGACCCTGGTGCCCAACGCGGGTGCCCGCGTGGCCGAACCCACGCCCGACGATGCACGCGAGATCTTCGAGGCGCGGCTGCTGATCGAGCCCGCTTTGGTGGCGGGCTTCATCCAGGTGGCCTCGGCCGCTGCATTGCGCGCGCTGCAGCAGTGGATCGTCGAGGAAGAGCGCGCCCGCGCCGACCACCGCCGGCACGATGCCATCCGTACTGCGGGCGCCTTTCATCTGCACATCGCTGCCCACGCTGGCAACGCCACGCTGGCGCGCGTGATGCACGCCCTGGTGCCGCGGACTTCGCTGGTGCTGCTGCGTTATGGCCCGCAGCAGATCAGCGAGCCCGTGGCTGCCGGAGGCTGTGATTGCCACGAGCACCGCACCATCCTGGCCGCACTGAAATTGCGTGACACAGCGGCAGCCGTGCAGGCCACCAAGCAACATCTGCAGCGCCTGAAAAGCCAGCTCAGCTTTGCGGCCAAGCCACCCGCAGGCCGCGGTCTGGCTGAGCTGCTGCGGCTATAATAATCAGCGCGGTCCGCGTTTCAACCTGCCTGTCCAACGGTGGCTGCTGCCCACACCTCTCGACATGCCCACGCTGCTGATCCTGAACCCCAACACCGGCCAGCAGACCAGCGACAGGCTGCTTGCGTTGTCTCAAGCCATGGTGGGGCAGGGCATCCGCTTGCGCTTGGCCACCGCCCGCTTTGGCGCCCGCTACATCAGCGACGAAGTGTCTGTTGCCATTGCTGCCCACGCCGCGCTGGACGCCTACGCCGCTGACGCAGCAGCCCATGGCCGCCCCGACGCCGTGCTGCTGGCCTGCTTTGGCGACCCGGGCCTGTTTGCGCTGCGCGATCTGGCCGGTGTGCCGGTGTTCGGGCTGGCCCAGGCTGCGATGCAGCAGGCGGCCTTGCGTGGCCCCTTTGTGGTCGTGACCGGGGGTGCGGCCTGGGTACCGATGTTGCAGCGCCTGGCGCTGGCGCTGGATGTGGGTGATGCGCTGCAGGGCGTGCACGCGCTGGACGCGACGGGCGGGCAGATCGCGGGCCAAGGTCTGGCAGCGGTGCCTGCGCTGCGCCATGCATGCGCACAAGCGCTGCAGCGCTGGCCGCAGGCCAGATCGGTATTGCTGGGCGGCGCAGGGCTGGCCGGGCTTGCCGAAGCTGTGTCTGCGGTGCAGGGGGTGCCGGTGCTGGACAACTGGCAACTGGCATTGCAAGCGGCATTGCAAGCGACTTCGCAGGTGGCGCAGCCAACCCTGCCGGTGGCTCATCAAAACGCTGGTGCGGGCAACGACCAGCCCGAGGCGGCAGCAGGCTGGCAAGGGCTCGGCGGTGACTTGCAATGCTTGTTGCAAGCCCGTGCCGCGCCACCCCAATAATCCCTTTCCGTTTGGGGTGACGCTGGCATGCCTCTTGCGTCACCCGCTGCAAGCTCGTGTGTCAAGCACATCTTTTTTACCAAGCCAACGCCAGGAGATTTTTGTCATGACCAAGTTTGTTGATGGGTCGCGCACGCTGCGCACCGTTCGTCGGGCCGCCGCCGTTGCGGCTTTGGGTTTGCTGGCCGGCACCTTGTCCGCGCAAGCGCAAGAAAAAGTGCTGCGCATTGCGATGACCGCCGCCGACATCCCCCGCACCTC
>JBBQIB010000457.1:0-3303 GCA_038324515.1 Burkholderiales bacterium | reverse complement strand
ACCGCTGCTTCTCGGCGTCGGCCAATTTGCGCTCAGTGATGTCGTGAAAGGCCCCTTCCAGTTTGACTGTCCGTCCGTCTTCCCGAACTGCGGCGCCTTGCGCCCGCACCCATGCATTTCGCCCTTTCGCCGTCGTGATGGCCAATTCGAGGTCGAAGGGCGCACCACTGTCGATCGCGATCTGCATCGCAGCCCGGATCAAGTCCCTGGACGGGGGTTCGTAAAACGCCAGGGCCTCATCGAACGCAGGTGCGATTAGCGAGTCGATTTCGTGGATGCGACAGGTCTCCTGCGACCAGTGGAGTTGTTGGCTGTTTAAATCGAACTCCCAACCTCCAACCCGGGCCATGGCACTCGTGCGCTCCAGCAGGGCGGCCGTGCTCGCCAGGGCTTGCCGTACCTGGTACACCTCGGTCACGTCGCTGAAAACCAGCACCACGCCAACGATGTTGCCGGCGGCTTCGCGGATCGGCGCAGCGCTGTCGAAGATTTGATACTCCGAGCCATCGCGGGACAGCAGGGCCGTGTGGTTGGCCAGCCCCACCACTCCACCGCTTCGTAAGACACGCTCGACCGGGTCGATGGCTGGCTTTCGCGTTTGGGCATCAATGATGCGGAATACCTCCACCAACGGGCGTCCAACGGCATCAGCCAAGCGCCAGCCAGTCAGACGCTCGGCTATCGGATTCATTCGCGTCACGCATCCTGCCGCATCGGTGGCGATGACAGCGTCGCCAATCGATTGCAAGGTGATCGCTAGATTCTGTTCACTGCGTCGCAACTGCGCTTCGGCAAGTTTGCGTTGGGTAATGTCAATGTGGGTGCCCACCACGCGCAGCGGGCTGCCATCGGGAGCGCGCTCGACAACGGCGCCCTTGTCCAGAATCCAGATTTCACGGCCATCCGACCGCAGAGCGCGCACTTCTGCTTCGAATTCACGACCTGCCGGATTCAGGATGACGGTAGCGACCAGCTGTTCAAGCTTCTGCAAGTCGTCGGCGTGCACCATCGCATGCCACTGTGCCAGCGTTGGCGTCGGGCCTTCGGGAGCCAGCCCCAGCATGGTCAGCCAGCGCACGTTGACTACCATCGTCCCGCTTACAGCGTCCCAGTCCCACAGCCCCAGGTCACCCCCGCTGAGTGCCAGGCGAAGTTGCTGTTCGCTTTCGCGCAGCACTTCTTCGGCTTGGCGGCGAGCGCTGACATCCACCTGGATACCGGCCACGCGATACGGCTTGCCGGCGTCATCGAAGTAGAAGCGGCCTTTGGACCAAAGCCAGTGCAGCGTTCCATCAGACCAACGTACGCGAAACTCGATGTCGTAGTCACCGCTGGAGGCCATGGCTTGCTGGAAGCAGCGGTCCACATCCGGCCTGTCTTCCGCAATGACATGGGACAAGAAGGTCTCATAGCCCCACTCTGGCACTGGCTGCTCATACCCGAAACAGCTGTCGTGCCTCATTGATCGTCGCGCGATGTTCGTGCGCAGATCCATGTCCCAGTCACCGATGTTGGCTGCTTCCAGCGCGAAGCCCAATCGCTGTTCACTTTCCATCTCGGCGCGCTGAGCTTGGCGCAAGCCTGAGATGTCGCGGATCGTCATGATCGACGTCGGTTCGCCGCCCTCATCGAGGAAGAGAAAGCCAGAGATTTCGGCTTCGAAAAGATCGCCGTTCAGCCTGCGAAGGCGCACTTCGCCGCGAGCGTTGCCGCGGCTTTGCCGTTCTGCGACCAGTTCGATCAACCGCGGATCGTCCGCATCGGCCAGAGCGCCGCGCCCAACCGTACGTGACCGCTCGCATAGGGCATCCTCGGTCGCGAGGAAAACTGCGCAAGCTTCTGGGTTGGCTGCCAGCACAATGCCATTTGGGCGTGTCAATAAGGCCGCTTCCAGGCTGTGGTCAAAAAGTCTCCGAAAGAGTGCGACAACCCCTGCCTTCGGCAGGCCCTCCCGCTTTGAATCTGCACTGACGGCGAGCGCGCTCATCAAGACTCTCTCGTTTGCCCCTTCGTCTGAGTGTATCGATGGTGTGTCTGTCTTGGCACCTGGCACATCAATACAGGCGCTGAACGACTTCGCAGCAGTGACTTTCTTGCTGGCGTTTGTCCTTGCTACGCGGGCGATGCCGTCTTTCAGCGCCGGAACGCTCCGCGCCTCGGCTTCCTTCGCTCGGGCCAAACAACCATCGGAAAACGTCAGGGTGCCGGTGACTTAGAGCCGCAACGTTTGCGCAGAGTGACGGCCAGGGCGACCGAAATGTCTGAATACATGACGCGTCCTGCGGACAGGCCGACATAGACGGCGCCTGCGCTACCGAGAGCCAGCGTTAGCCATAGATCAAGATGAGCCGCGTCGCGGAATTTTAAACGGCTACTCACTGCGTCTTGGAGCGGTCGTTCAGAAAGCAGCCGTGGCCGCGGCGCTTGGCAGCCGCAGGTAGCCTATCTGCCGTCGCCCTGAAGTGGCCGGCAAGTGGTGCAGCAGGAACTCCACGGCAGTCCAAAGCCGCCATTGCCAAACCGACGTGCAACGGTCTCGGTCGTCGGGGCATGGCCTGCCGGCTACGGCCAGGCAGGGACCTTGCGTGCCTCGATGGACTCGGTGCCGCGGAAGTCGCAGCCATGCACGATGGTCGTGCAGCCGGTGCTGTTCAGGTCGGTGTGCCCTTAGCAGATTTGGCTCGTTACCTCACTTGTTCTCGAGCGACCGGCTCGCTCGGCGGTTACCTAAAATGGGCCGCGTCCCTTTGGGGCGGTCCAACCCGCGGCCGCCTGGGGGCGCTGGAGCCTGTGATGCCCGCTGCTGCCCTCCGTCGCGATGAAGCTGCAAGCCTGGCCGCACTGCATGCGCTGAACGTGCTGGATGGTCCGCCGCATGTCGAGTTCGATGCGCTGACACAAGCCGCTGCCCTGGTGTGCGGTGTGCCGATCGCGCTGGTCAGCCTGATGGATTCCGACCGCCAATGGTTCCTGTCCAACCAGGGTCTGCCCGGCATCACGCAGACACCCCGCGACCTGGCCTTCTGCGCCCACGCGGTACTGGGGGTCGACCTGCTGGAGGTGCCTGACGCCACCCAGGACCCGCGCTTTGCGGACAACGCACTGGTCACCGGCGAACCCGGCATCCGCTTCTATTCCGGCGCTCCGGTCCGGTTGAGCAATGGGGCCTGCGTGGGCACGTTGTGCGTCATCGACCGCCAACCGCGCGAACTTGATCAGCGTCAACGCCAGGTGCTGCGGCATTTGGCAATCGCTGTGTCGCATGCGCTGGAAGGACGCCTGGCCGTGGACACCGCCAACCGG
>JBBQIB010000456.1:0-3316 GCA_038324515.1 Burkholderiales bacterium | reverse complement strand
GACGATGACTGTCAGCGGCAACGAGATCAAGCCGACGATGACGGCCCACAACAAGGCAAACCAGAAGGTGCGGATCTGCCAGCTGAAGTGCGACTCCAGCCAGGTGCCACGCACCTCGCTGCGCTTCACGTAGTTGATGATCACGGCAATGATCGAAGGCCAGCCGAACAGGAATGAACCCAGCACGGTGGCTGCGCCAAAGGCGCCGAGCGCCAATCCCATTGCATGCAATCCGTAGACCAGATGCGTGATGTTGACGAGGCCCTGCGGGGCTTCTACGGTGGTTGTGGTGGTGGTGTTCATCGCGGGCTCCTCAATTTGCTTGTTGCAAGCTGTGATGGAAACGTTCAACCAACTCGCACGCCTGACAGGTGGGGCGTGGCGCTGCAGATTCAAGCAGAAACCGTCGCTTTACGCCGCGCTCGCGCCGGGCCCAGCCACAACAGACCCAGCGCCAGGAGTGCCAGCGGCGCAGAAGCCCAGGACAGGTGGTCAAAGCCCATCCACGGCGCTGCCAGGCCCCCCAACAGCGCACCCAGCGCGGTACCGACGTAAAGCATCGAAGAATTCAGCGACAGCAACAACGGCGCCTGCGCCGCCGCCAAGGTGGCCAGCCTGGATTGCTGGGGTGCCATCATGCCAAAGCCTGCAGTGCCCCACAGCAGCATCACCCCCATCATCCACGGCCAGCTGCCCGCCGTCAGGGGCAGCAGCAACATCATCAAAGCCAGGCCCGTGAGCTGCATCGTCAGCGTCCTTTGCGGCCCGATGCGGTCATTGGCTGCACCCCCCAGCAAGGTGCCGGCTACCCCTGAGAGGCCGAACAACATCAGCGTCAATGCCATTTTGCCCGGCGACATCGCCACCAGCTCCTGCAGCACAGGCACGACAAAAGAAAACACCACAAAGATCGCCGTCAAAGCCAGCAGTGTGACCCCCAGCACGGCCCAGACGTCGCCGCGCTTGAGCACCTGCGCCAGGCCCCCCAGGCTGCCGCCCGGGGCAGCCACGTCGCGCGGCACCCACCCCCACAGCAGTGCCGACATCAACAGGGCAGCCACCGCGACCGCAGCAATCGGCAGATGCCAGCCGCCGATGGTGGCGAGCCAATTGCCCAAAGGCAGGCCGACCACATAACTCAGGCTCATGCCCAGGAAGACCAGTGCCAGCGCGCGGCCGCGCTGCGCCGGCGGCACCATGGCCACCACGATGCCGGCGGCCAAGGGCGTGAATACCGCCCCCAGGCCCATCAACACGCGGCCCAGCAGCAGCACCAAAAAGCTGTCGGCCATCGCACAAACCACATTGCCGGCGGCATACAACAGCATCGCAAACACCAGTGCATGGCGGCGCGGCCAGCGGCCGGTGGCCACCAGCACCAGCGGCGCCAGCAGCGCGGTGCTCAGCGCATACACCGACATCGCCTGACCGGCCACCGGCAGGCTGACCTGCAGCGCCTGCGCCACTTGCGGCAACACGCTGGTGACCATGAAGGCACCGGTGCCGATGACCAGATTGGCCAGGCACAACAAGAGCATGAGGAATCTGGGCATCGGTGCGTGCGGCATTTGCGGCGCGACCATAACAGCCCGGCAGCGGATCTGCAGGCTGGCAGCCTGCGACAGCCGCTCAAACTTCATGTCAAAGCCCCTGGCCGATAATCCGGTGTTCGCTGCGTTGCGTTGCGCTGCCGGCCTTTGGCCGACGCCGGCGCGAGCGCCAGCTGTATCCCCTGCAACCCGAGACCTCAAACCATGGCGCAATACGTCTTCACCATGAACCGCGTCGGCAAGATCGTGCCGCCCAAGCGGCAGATCCTGAAGGATGTGTCCCTGTCTTTCTTCCCGGGCGCCAAGATCGGCGTGCTCGGTGTCAACGGCTCAGGCAAGAGCACCTTGCTGAAGATCATGGCCGGCCTGGACAAAGAGATCGAAGGTGAAGCCACACCGATGCCCGATCTGAAGATCGGGTATCTGCCGCAAGAGCCTGAACTCAACCCGGACCAGACCGTGCGTGAAGCGGTAGAGGAGGGCATCGGTGGCGTACTGGCCGCCAAGAAGCGGCTGGACGAGGTGTATGCCGAATACGCCGACGAGAATGCCGACTTCGACAAGCTGGCTGCTGAGCAGGCCGATCTGGAAGCCGTCATCGCCGCCGCCGGCAGCGAAAACACCGACCTGCAGTTGGAACTGGCCGCCGACGCGCTGCGCCTGCCGCCCTGGGACGCCAACATCGGCGTGCTCTCGGGCGGCGAGAAACGCCGCGTTGCTTTGTGCCGGCTCTTGCTGAGCAAGCCCGACATGTTGTTGCTGGACGAGCCCACCAACCACCTGGACGCAGAAAGCGTCGATTGGCTCGAGCATTTTTTGCAGCGCTTCCCGGGTACCGTGGTGGCGATCACCCACGACCGCTACTTTCTGGACAACGCGGCAGAGTGGATTCTCGAACTCGATCGCGGCATGGGCATCCCCTGGAAGGGCAATTACTCGGACTGGCTGGAGCAGAAGGAAAAGCGCCTGGCCGGCGAGCAGCGCTCTGAAGACGCGCGCATGAAGGCCATGAAGGAAGAGCTGAAGTGGGTGCGCAGCAACGCCAAGGGCCGGCAGACCAAGAGTAAGGCCCGCCTGGCGCGCTTTGAAGAGCTCAGCGACGTCGAGTACCAGAAGCGCAACGAGACCAACGAGATCTTCATCCCGGTGGCCGAGCGGCTGGGCAACGAAGTCATCGAGTTCGTCGACGTCAGCAAGAGTTTTGGTGAGCGGCTGTTGATCGACAAGCTCAGCTTCAAGGTGCCGGCTGGCGCCATCGTCGGCATCATCGGGCCCAACGGCGCTGGCAAATCAACGCTGTTTCGCATGCTGCAAGGCGTCGAGAAGCCCGACAGCGGCGAAGTCAGGATCGGCAAGACCGCGCAACTGGCCTTTGTGGACCAGAGCCGCGTCAGCCTGGCCGCAGACAAGACCGTCTGGCAGGACGTGTCGGGTGGGCTGGACAACATCGTGGTCGGCAAGTTCGTCATGCCCAGCCGCGCCTACCTGGGCCGCTTCAACTTCAAAGGCAACGACCAACAGAAGCTGGTCGGTAACCTCTCCGGTGGTGAACGTGGCAGGCTGCACCTGGCCAAGACCTTGGCCCAAGGCGGTAACGTGCTGATGCTGGACGAGCCGTCCAACGACCTGGATGTCGAAACCCTGCGTGCGCTGGAAGAAGCCTTGCTCGAGTTTGCCGGCAGCGCCATGGTCATCAGCCACGACCGCTGGTTCCTGGATCGCATCTGCACCCACATCCTGGCTTGCGAAGGCGACTCGCAATGGCT
>JBBQIB010000455.1:0-3322 GCA_038324515.1 Burkholderiales bacterium | reverse complement strand
GACGTCCAGCGCAGTGGTGGGCTCGTCGGCAATCAGCAGTCGGGGCTGGCAGGCCATCGCCATCGCAATCATCACGCGCTGGTTCATGCCGCCGCTGAGTTGGTGCGGGTAGGCGTCCAGGCGGGTGGCGGGTGCCGGGATCTCGACCTGCTCAAACAATTGCAACACCCGGTCTTCGAGCGCAGAGCCGCGCAGGCCCAGATGCAGCCGCAGCACCTCGCGCACCTGGTCGCCCACCGTCAGGCTGGGGTTGAGGCTGTTCTGCGCGTCCTGAAACACCATCGCGATGTCTTTGCCGATCAGGCGCCGGCGCTGGGCCGGGCTCAGGCGCAGCAGATCGTGGCCATCGAATTGGAGTAAATCAGCACTGACCTGGCCCGGCGGGTCGATCAGGCCCATCAAGGCCATCATCGAGACACTCTTGCCCGAGCCGGATTCGCCGACGATGCCCAGCATCTGGCCCGCCTGCAGGTCCAGGTCCACACCGTCCACGGCGGTGAAACCGGCGAAGCTGACCTTCAAATTGCGGATCCGCAGCAAGGCTTGATCTGCCATCTTCAGCCCGCTTGCCGCAGCTTGGGGTCGAGCGCGTCGCGCAAGCCGTCGCCCATCAGGTTGATGGCCAGCACCGTGAACAGGATCGTCAGCCCCGGCATCGTCACCACCCACGGCGCACGCTCGATGTAGTCACGTGCGGCGCTGAGCATGCTGCCCCATTCGGGCAACGGGGGCTGTACGCCCAGGCCCAGAAAGCCCAAAGCCGCAGTTTCCAGAATCGCTGAAGAAAACGACAAGGTGGCGTTGACCGTCAGCGGCGCCAGGCAGTTGGGCAGCACGGTGTCGAACATCAAGCGCCAGGTGCTGGCGCCCGCCACGCGGCTGGCGGTGACGTATTCGCGCCCCATCTCGGCCAGCGCCGAGGCCCGCACCAGCCGCACATAGCCTGGCAAGGCGCCGACGGCGATCGCGATCACGGTGTTGACCAGGCCCGGCCCCAGGATCGTGATGACGCAAATCGCCAGCAACAGCCCGGGCAATGCCAGCAGGATGTCCATCAAGCGCATGATCACCGGCGACAACCAGCGGCCATGGAATGCCGCCAGCAGGCCCAACAGCACCCCCGGCACCAGCGCCAGCGACACGGCGGCCGCGCCGATCATCAGCGACACCCGCGCGCCGAACAGCAACCGCGACAGGATGCAGCGGCCCAACTCGTCGGTGCCCAGCGGAAACTGCGCCAAGCCACCGGCCTGCCACAGCGGCGGCGTCAGCATGTGGTTGCGAAACTGCTCGATCGGGTCGTGTGGCGCCAGCCAGGGGGCAAACACAGCGCTCAGCACCACGGCAGCAAACACGAAGAAGGCGATCAACGCGCCCCGGTTGCTGGCAAAGGCGGTGACGAATTCGCGCGCCGGGCCGGGCGGCGGCTGCCCGGCCTCGGGGCTTGCAGGTGGCAGTGAAGAGGAGGTTTGGGGTGCAGCGCTCACGATGCCTCTCGCCCGGCTCCGGCGTTGCCCTGGAGGTGATTTGCGCGTGCCTGCATCAGGCGCCCCCTTCCGGGCGCCCGCGCAGCTGCGGGTTCAGCGCAACTGGCGCCAGCGTTCCCGTCTCATCCATCCGGGCGCCCGCGCAGCCGCGGGTTCAGCACGCCGTACAGCAGGTCGACGATCAGGTTGACGCCGATGAAAATCAGCGCCGAGATCAGGATGCCGGCTTGCACCACCGGATAGTCACGCCGCGCGATCGCGTCGATCAACCACTTGCCGATGCCGGGCCAAGAGAAGATGGTTTCGGTCAACACCGCGCCGCCCAGCAGGCTGCCGACCTGCATGCCCAGCACCGTGATCACCGGAATCAGCGCATTGCGCAGCCCGTGCACCACCACCACGCGGGTGGGGCCCAGGCCCTTGGCGCGGGCGGTGCGCATGTAGTCTTCGCGCAGCACTTCCAGCATCGACGAGCGTGTCATGCGCGCCACCACCGCCATCGGGATCGTGCCCAGCACCATTGCCGGCAGCACCAGGTGCAGCGCGGCAGAGGCAAAGGCGCCGGGCTCCTCGCCACGCCAATCTGCCAGCGCGCTGTCGATCAGCATGAAGCCGGTGATCGGCGTGATGTCGAATTCGATGCCCACGCGGCCTGAGACTGGCGTCCACTGCAGCCCGACGCTGAAAAACATGATCAGGATCAGCCCCCACCAGAACACCGGCATGCTGTTGCCCACGGTGGCGATGGCCATCACGAGCTGGTCGAACCATGCCCCGCGTTTGAGTGCCGCCGCCACCCCCAGCGGCAAGCCGATGCACAGTGCCAGCAGCAGCGCTGCCATGCCGAGTTCGATGGTGGCCGGAAAGAGTGCTGCAAACTCGATCGCCACCGGCTCGCGGGTGACCAGGCTGTTGCCCAGGTCGCCTTGCAGCAACTGGCCGAGGTATTTGAAGTACTGCACCGGCAGCGGCTGGTCCAGCCCCATCTGCGCCATCAACGCGGCATGCGCTGCAGGGTCCAGCCGCCGCTCGCCGACCATGATCTCGATCGGGTCGCCGGGGATCAGGCGGATCAATGCAAAGGCGACTACCGTGACGCCCAGCAGCGTGGGGATCAGGGTCAGCAGACGGCTCAGAAACAACTTCAGCACAAAGCGCAGTGTCCATGAAAAAAGGGCCTGCGCGGCGCAGGCCCCTTCAGGCTCAAAGTGCAGCGGCTGGGGAGTGCAGGCTCAGGCCCTCCATCACCCCCCTGGCGAGACTGAACTCAGAAGCGGTACTCGGCAGTGATCGCGAAAGCCCGGCCGCGCGGGTCGGCCACACGCGGCTCCCAGCTGCTGCCGCTGCCGAAGTTGCTGTCGTAGGTGACGGCAAAAGGCGGGTCGGTGTCGAGCAGGTTCTTGATCACGCCGGTCAGGGTCAGACCCTTGATGCCGGTCCAGCTGACGCCTAAGTTGTAGGTGGTGTAAGAGTCGACCTTCGGCTTCCAGTCGGGCGGCGAGACGATGCCGGAGCTGACGCCCGGCAGCACCTGGTCGTTGTAGCCCGAGCGGAAGACCTGGCTCAGACTGCCGTTCCAGTCGCCGCGCTTGTAGCCCAGCGACAGCGTGTGCTTCCAGCGCAGGCCCAGATCGCCAGCCAGGCTGAACTGGCCGATCTCGCTGGGGCCGTAGTCCACGGTCGGCAGCACGCGTGAGCGCTTCTTCAGCAGGTAGGTGCCTTCCAGTGCAGCCGTCCAGCGTGCGCCCATCGCGTCGATGTTGCTGCGCAAGCTGACCTCGATGCCCGAAGTCTCGGTTTCGCCGGCATTGACCCAGCGTTGGTCGATCGCTGCC
>JBBQIB010000454.1:0-3352 GCA_038324515.1 Burkholderiales bacterium | reverse complement strand
CGTTTGGCGTCCAGGATCACCGGCACCGCAGGCGCCACCCGGTGGATGTGCTGGATCAAGCGCTCGAGCTGGGTTTCTGCCCCCTGCGCTGCAAAGTAGGCAATCTGTGGCTTGAAGGCAATCACCAGATCGTGCGTGGCGTCAACGATGGCAGCGCAGAAGTCAAACATGCGCGCCGGGTCGTCGCGCCAGGCCAGTGGAAAACGCGCCGGCTCGGGGTCCAGCCCGACGCACAGCATCGAGCTGTGCGCGGCCTCGGTCTGCGCGAGTTGTTGCCTGAAGTTCAAGTCTGCCCCTTCAAGCTGGGTTTCCGGCAGCAGGCATGTCGGCACCCCGCTTCCCATCATCAGGATTCTCAGCATCAGGCTCCTCAACATCAGGTGCCTGCCAGCGCTGCGCCAGCGATCTGGCCAGGCCGATGTAGCTGGCCGGGCTGAGCGCCAGCAGCCGGTCTTTCTCAACCTGCGGCAGCGCCAGTTTGGCGATGAAACCCTGCATCAGCTCACGGGTGATCGGCTGACCGCGGCTGAAGACCTTCAGCTGCTCGTACGGGTTGGGCAGGCCGTGGCGGCGCATCACCGTTTGCACTGGCTCGGCCAGCACCTCCCAGGCCGCATCCAGGTCAGCGCTGATCGCCGCTTCATTGACCTGCAGCTTGTCGGTGCCACGCGACAGGCTGTCCAGCGCCAGCACGGCGTAACCCAGCGCCACACCCATGTTGCGCAACACCGTGCTGTCGCTCAGGTCGCGCTGCCAGCGGCTGATCGGCAGCTTTTGGCTCATGTGCGCCAGCAGTGCATTGGCCAGACCGAAATTGCCTTCGGCGTTCTCAAAATCGATCGGGTTGACCTTGTGCGGCATCGTGCTGGAGCCCACCTCACCGGCCTTGACGCGCTGCTTGAAGTAGCCCAGCGAGATGTAACCCCAGACATCACGCGACCAATCGATCAGCACGGTGTTGGTGCGTACCACAGCGTCAAACAACTCGGCCATGCAGTCGTGGGGCTCGATCTGGATCGTGTAGGGGTTGAACTGCAGGCCCAGGTGTTGCTCGACGACCTGGCGGCTGAAAGCTTCCCAGTCGACCTCCGGGTAGGCTGCCAGGTGGGCGTTGTAGTTGCCCACGGCGCCGTTCATCTTGGCCAGCAGCGGCACGGCGGCAATGCTGGCGCGCCCACGCGCCAGCCGCGCCGCCACATTGGCGACTTCCTTGCCCAGCGTGGTGGGGCTGGCGGTCTGACCGTGGGTGCGGCTGAGCATCGGCAAGGCCGCCGTGGCGTGGGCCAGCGTGCTCAGCTGCTGCTGCAGACGGTCCAGCGCCGGCAACAGCACTTGCTGGCGTGCGGCCTGCAGCATCAAGGCATGGCTGGTGTTGTTGATGTCTTCGCTGGTGCAGGCAAAGTGCACAAACTCGGCGGCGGCCTGCAGCTCGGGCTGGCCTTCGAACTGCGCCTTCAACCACATCTCGACGGCTTTGACGTCGTGGTTGGTGGTGCGCTCGATGTCCTTGATCGCTTGCGCCTCTGCGGCAGAGAACTGGGCCACGCGCTGCTGCAGCAACTCGCGCGCAGCGGCCGACAGCGGCTTGAACTCGGCCAGGCCGGCGTCTGACAGAGCGCTGAACCAGGCCACCTCGACCTGCACGCGGCGGTGCATCAATCCGAACTCAGACAGCAACGGTCGCAGCGCCGCCACTTTGCCGGCGTAACGGCCATCCAACGGCGACAGGGCAGACAGGGCAGACAGGCTTGACAAGTTGGGCGGGGCAGCAGGCGAAGGCAGACTCATGGAAAGTGGCAACACAACCGTCAAATAGGACACTGCAAGTCTAAGCCGTGGCAACGCCGTCCGCGTGCTGCTTTGGCGCCGCGGGCCTGAGGTTCGGTCCCTGCTCTGAGGGGGTGCCATGGGCGCTCTGCAGGCCTGACCCCACAGGCGGCATCAGGTGGGGTGAGTGCCAGCCTGCACCGTCGGGGCGCCGCACTTGGCATCAGGCTTGCTATAACTGCGTGCCTGCCCGACCCAATTTCCTTCCCCAAGCACGCCTTTCAAATTCTCCACTCAACTTTCCAGCGCCCCAGGAGCCACCCATGACTGACCGTACGCCCCTTTCCAGCCCGATCACCCGCCGTTTGAGCCTTGGCCTCGTGGTGGCAGCAGCCACCCTCGCCTGGGGCGGGCCGGTGGCCGCGCAAACCAAGATCAAGGTGGCCGCGATCTATACCGTGCCCGTGGAGCAGCAATGGGTCAGCCGCATCGACAAGGCGCTGAAGGCGGCGCAGGCGCGGGGTGAGATCGAGTACGTCTTCAGCGAAAACGTCGCCAATGCCGACTACGAGCGGGTGATGCGCCAATACGCCGAAGGCGGAAACAGCTTCATCGTCGGCGAGAGTTTTGCCGTCGAGGCCGCTGCCCGCAAGGTGGCCAAGGACTACCCCAAGGTGAGCTTCTTGATGGGCAGCAGCGGCAAGCCGCAGGCTCCCAACTTCAGTGTCTTTGACAACTACATCCAGGAGCCGGCCTACCTGTCGGGCCTGATTGCCGGCGCGATGAGCAAGAGCGGCAAGATCGGCTTGGTGGGTGGCTTCCCGATCCCCGAAGTCAACCGGCTCATGCACGCCTTCATGGCCGGCGCCCGCGAGACCAACCCCAAAGCCAGCTTCACGGTGACCTTCATCAACAGCTGGTTTGACCCGCCCAAGGCCAAAGAGGCGGCATTCGCCATGATCGACAAAGGCGCCGACGTGATGTATGCCGAGCGTTTTGGCGTCTCTGACGCCGCCAAAGAGCGCAAGGTGCTGGCCATCGGCAACGTCATCGACACCCAGGCCCAGTACCCCGACACCGTGGTGGCCAGCGCCCTGTGGAACATGGAGCCCACCATCGGCATGGCGCTCAAGGCAGTCAAGGCCGGCCAGTTCAAGGCAGAGGATTACGGCAAGTTCTCGATGATGAAGTACAAAGGCAGCGAGCTCAGCCCGCTGGGCACCTTCGAGGGCAAAGTGCCGGCCGCCACGATGGCTTTGGTGAAGAAGCGCCAGACCGAGATCCTGACTGGCACCTTCACGGTCAAGATCAACGACAACCAGCCAAAAAGTGGCAAATGATCGCCGCTGGTGATTGCCGCAGGTCAATGCCGCAGGGGATCGCGCAGGGGATCGCAGCAAGCCATCCCGACATTGATCGCGGCACGCGGTGGTGCAAGCACTGCCGCCGCCAGCCCCGGTTCTGGAGTGTGTGATGACTGAAAACCAACTTCGCGGCGCTGCTGCCCTCAAGCCTGTCCGCGCCTTGTGTTTTGACGTTTTCGGCACGGTGGTGGACTGGTACGGCAGCATCAGCGAAGAAGTGC
>JBBQIB010000453.1:0-3383 GCA_038324515.1 Burkholderiales bacterium | reverse complement strand
CGGCAGCATGTTGGTGTTCATCCCTTGCGTGGGCGAGTATGTGATCCCTGAACTGCTGGGCGGGCCCGAGACCTTGATGATCGGCCGCGTGCTGTGGGACGAGTTCTTCAGCAACAACGACTGGCCGATGGCTTCCAGCGTGGCTGTGGTGATGGTGCTGCTGATCTTGCTGCCGCTGGCGCTGTTCAACAAGTATCAGGCGCAGGCGCAGGAAAGGCGCTGACGGAGCAGCCATGAGCAGCGGCAATCAAAGCAACACCGCCCGTTGGTTTGGCCGCGGCTGGCTGGCGTTGGGCTTTGCTTTTCTGTACCTGCCGATTCTGGCGCTGGTCATCTACTCGTTCAACGACTCGCCGCTGCCCAATGTCTGGCGCGGCTTCACGCTGAAGTGGTACGCCTCGCTGGCCAGCGACACCGAACTGCTGGCCGGCTTGTGGCTGAGCCTGAAGATCGCCTTCATGACCGCCTGCGCATCCGTGGTGCTGGGCATGCTGGCGGCCTACGCGCTGGTCAAGTACAAACTCTTCACCGGCCGCACGCTGTTTGGCGGCATGGTCAACGCACCACTGGTGATGCCCGAGGTGGTGGTGGGCTTGTCGCTGCTGCTGATGCTGGTCAGTGTGCAGCGCGCTTTGGGGTTTCCCGAGCGCGGCATGATGACGATCTGGCTGGGCCACCTGCTGCTGGGCGTGGCCTATGCCACCGTGGTCATCCAGGCCAGGCTGCAGGACATGAACCCGCAGCTGGAAGAAGCAGCGATGGATCTGGGCGCCAGGCCGCACCAGGTGTTCTGGCTCGTCACGCTGCCGCTGATCGCGCAGAGCATGGTGTCGGCCTGGTTGCTGACTTTCACGCTCTCGCTGGACGATGTCGTGCTGTCGGCCTTTCTTTCCGGCCCCGGATCGACGACGATGCCGCTGGTGATTTTTTCGCGCGCGCGCTTGGGGTTGAACCCCAGTGTGAACGCTGTTGCCACCGTGATCATCGTCATCGTGGCCATCGGCGTCGTTCTCGCCAGCTATTTGATCGCGCGGGGCGAGCGCCAGCGCCAGCAAGAACTGGCAGCGGCCGGCCGCCGCTGAAACCACCATTCCCAACACTCCCGGAGGCACCCATGAGCAGACAGCACATTGCACCCGTTACCGCACACCGTGTGTGGACAGCGCCCGTTTGGGCGCTGTTCGCTGGCACGCTGCTGGCGCACGGCCCCGTAACGGCGCAAAGCAACGACGAATTGCTGAAAGAGCTGCGCGCCCTGCGCGAGCGCGTCAACCAGCTTGAGCAAAGGTTGCAGCAAACTGCACCCGCGGCCGTACCAGCACCAGTACCCGTACCGGCCGCCGGCCAATGGGGCATGACCCCCGAGCAGGCCCGCGAGCTCAATCGCATCGCGGTCAAGACCGAAGCGCTGCAGGACAACTTCATCGACCAGGGCTTCAAGGGCTTGAAGATCAGCGGCCAGATCGACCCCACCTTCATCTACAACCGTGCGCTGGACAACGCCAGTTTTGTGCTGCTCAACGGCGGCGGCGCGCGTTACACCTACGACAACTCCTACTTCGGCATGGCGGTGCTGGACTTCGAGAAAGAGACCGACGGCGGCACGCGCTTCAAGCTGACGCTTGCGCCCGAACGAGGCACCGGGGCGCTGTTCAATGGCGGCAGCATCGTGCACGAGGCTTCGGTCAACATCCCGCTGGGTGATCTGCAAACCCGCCTCTGGCTGGGCCAGATCCCCGACTGGACAGGTTACGAGATCACGCTGCCTGCGGGCAACAAGCTGATCACCCACAACCTGCTGTTCGACACCATGGCGCCCACGGCCTACACCGGCGCGGTGATGGACATCACGCGCGGCAAGTGGTGGCTGCGCGGCGGCATCGCCAACATCAACACCGCACGCACCCCCAACGGCAATACAGGGCAGGCCCTGGTCTACCGAGTGGACTACGCGCGTGGCGAGTTTGCAGGCTTCGGTTTTGGTGGCGTGCACGGCAAGGCCGCCAACTTTGCCGCCGACGGCACCTACTTCAGCCCCACGGGCGAACTGGATGAGCAAGGCAGCCCGCTGCTGGAAGAACTGGGCTTTGCCAGCGCCGGCAAGCTGAGCACCTTGCATCTGCTGGAGGCCGATGCCTACTTCGTGCGCGGCGACCTGTCGCTGTTCGGGCAGGTGAGCTACGGCCAACAGGCGGGTGCGGCGATCTTCAACAGCGACGGCCGCTTGCGCCAGGCGCGCTGGTGGGGGCTTTCGGGGCTGGTGGGCTACCAGCTTTCACCCAGGCTCGAAGCGATCCTGCGTGCCGATTACGTCAACAACACCCGCAATGGCGGCGGTTTGCTGGGCTACAGCTTCGACGATCCGATCAATGGCATCGGCCGTGGCCTGAACGCCGATGGCAGCTTTGCCAAAGGCGAGGCCAAGGGCGCCAACCGCTATGCCGTGTCGTTCGGTCTGAAGTACTTGCTGGACGAAAACGCCACCTTCAAGCTCGAATACCGCTACGACGGCGCAGACCAGCCGGTGTTTGCCACCCAGCGCGGGCTCAATGCCGCAGGCTACAAAAAGAGCAACCATCTGCTGGGAGCTGCTATGGTGGTCAGCTTCTGAAGCCTGAGGGTTGCAGGCTGCAGGCTGCATTTGACTCACTTCAGTTTCACGATGCAGGGCCCTGCCCGAGATCTTCAGACCGATGCATGAAGAGCGGGCACCCAGCCCGCTCCGGAGTTCTTTGACAATGACCGCAACCACCACTGCCGCCGCCTCTGCCGCCGCCTCTACCGCCATCACCCCCGACGCCAACATCTCCTCCACCTCCTGGCACGAGCGCGCCGCCCAGCTCAACCCCGATGGCCGGGCGGTGATCGACGGCAGGCGCAGCGACGCAGCCGACGGCCAGATTTTTGAAAAGCTGTCGCCCATCAACGGCCAAGCGCTGGTGCAAGTTGCACGGGGCCAGTCAGCAGACATCGACACCGCAGTCAAAAGCGCACGAGCGGCATTTGAAGATGGCCGCTGGGCCGGCAAGCCACCGGCGGCGCGCAAGAAACTGTTGCAGCGTTTTGCCGAGAAGATCGTCGCCGCCAAGGAAGAACTGGCGCTGCTCGAAACCCTGGACATGGGCAAGCCGATCCAGTATTCGCTGTCGGTGGATGTGCCCAGCACCGCGCGTTGCATCCAGTGGTATGCCGAGGCGGTGGACAAGATCTACGACGAAATCGCCCCCACCGGCGGCAACGCTCTGGCCTTGATCACACGCGAGCCGATGGGCGTCATTGGCGTCATCGTGCCCTGGAACTACCCGATGATCATGGCCGCCTGGAAGCTGGGCCCAGCCCTGGCCGCAGGCAATTCGGTGGTACTGAAACCCAGCGAAAAAAGC
>JBBQIB010000452.1:0-3405 GCA_038324515.1 Burkholderiales bacterium | reverse complement strand
GCTCGCATCGTTGCCACCCAACCTGGATATATTGTCGTTGCCCGCCCCCCCTACGCAGCACATCGCTGAAGTCGGGTGCGGCCAGGCCGTTGTTCAAGGTGCCGTCGGTCGCCCAGCTAGTCTGGTTCCAGGCGTAGGTGCCGTAATTGGGTTTGACCCTCGGCCAAGGTGATGACGGCGCCGTTGGCGTCCACCACGCTGTCTCCCAGGATGACTTTGAATTTGCCACCCAGGAAATGGCGAATGGGCTGTCGCCGTTCTGGCCGGCAGTCAATCCGACTTCAATGGTGTTTCGTCAGCCGGCACCACCCCAAGCGCGGCGTTGATCGACCATGGACGGCCTGTCGATTTGCTGAGCCAGTGACTCGACATCGGCCGCCCGCACACCCGCTGCAGCGAAGTGGTCTTTCCATGCTGCCGCCACGGCGACCACCTGGCGCACTTGGGACTCGGCTTCATCTCGCTTGAGCCCGAACTGTCCGTGCTCGGACAAGGCATTGGCGATGGTGGAGTCCGCCATGTCGACACCCACTCGCATCTGCTGGTAGCCCAACGCATGGCCAGAGGGCAGCACATCAAACGCGGGCGACAACTCGTATTCGCCACGGTCGTTCATGAGCAGGGCGTGGTTCTTCTCGTGATCGTCGGTGTTGTCGATGAGGATATTGAACACCATGCGGCGGAACAACTCGGCCATCTGGGCCCTGCCCAGCAACGACTCGGCGACGCCGCGCCGGCGAAGCAGCTGGGCCAGCTCAGGGTAGCCCAAGCCCTCGGCCGCAGCCTTGAGCGCCACGTTGGCGGACAGCGCGTGCCGGCGCCTGCCGCCATCCCCGCCATAGGTCCTGTCGAAGCGCTTGACAGCAACCGCGTGCCCCCGCGCCAAGGCGATTGGCTGCGTGGCGGCCACTCGGATATGCGCCAGTTCAGCCAGCGTCATCGCTGCGTGCTCAATGAGGGGCATGTCGACGTACTCGCCTGGCTCCGAGAACTTCAGCACCCACTGCTCACCACCGATGTTGAGCAGCGACTTGGGCCGTGCGCCACCCATGGTCGCGCCGGGCGCGATCAGTCGGCGCTGCTCCGCGGGCACCGGTTCACCGGCGGCCACCTTTTTCACCAGCTCGTCAATCTGCGCGACATCCACCAGCTCGGGCAGGGGCCCCAGGCGGCGCGGCAAATATTGATCCTTTGAAGTCGACACACCCAATGCGCCGAACCGCTCATCGCCAGCGAAGTACAGGTACTCCATCAAGGACAAACGCGGTGGCTTGTCCAGGACACGGATAACCCGCTCGCCCCAGCGGTCGGGCCGGGCATCGTCCACCGCGCCGGCAGCTGTCTCCTTGCTCGATGGTAGGAATTCGGTGTCGATCAAGGGCAGATCTTCGCTGAGCGAGAAGCCCGCGGCGCGCCAGCTGGCTGCGTAGCGCAGCGACACTCCCCTGGACGCACGCACCATGGCGAGTTCGCCGATCAGAACCGGCCGCGCCCGGTCCCCCGTCCACCAAAGGTAGAGGCTGTCGACGGGTCTATAGCCGTTGATCTCCTGTGCAGCCATCAAGATGAACCAGGCAATTTGGCAGGAACAGCCGCGGTCGCTAGATCCGCTTGGACCGCGCCCGAAGACTTGAGCCGCGCTTCAAGAGAAATCGGTGAGCGGACCGCTCGCTCCCGAGCCACCCGGACCTCGCTTTCAAGCGCACCGAGGTCGAGTTGCGGCGCGGCCAGTTGGGGAATAGCCTGCGCACGGCCGATCACCCACAGTGCGGTGGCGTAGGTGCCGAAGGCGACGCCGGGGTCGCCCTGCTCCATGCGCGCCAGTGTGGGCTCAGATACGCCGATGCGCCCGGCCCATGCCCTCATCGATTCCTTTCGACGCTTGCGGGCGACGGACAGGTTTGCACCCAGCTCGCGCAGCAGCGAGCGCACCGCAGGTGGCATCTCAGTTAGGGCAATTGATCTCTTTGGCATGACATAGATATTATCAAAATACCGACAATTGCGATATCTTTGGACTTTTTGAGTCAGCCAGGATAGACCCTCGCCCTGCGCTTTGCGAAAGGCTGCATGGTGAATAGGAGAATCAAACGGCATGTTTTTGTGCCCACCGGCACGGGCTCGCCCGCACTGGGTGTCACACCGGGGAGTTTTGGGGAGGTGTTGGCCTGGCCTGGCCTGGCCGGTCGCAGCCGCAGCCCCGCCGACTGACCTGAAAGCCCCTCGACATCGGGCAAACCCTTGCGCTTCGTGGCCCCTCACCGGGCTCGACCCGAGTGATTTGGCAATGAACGTCTTTGCCGTGCATGGCGTTGATGCCACAGGCAGGCTTTGAACAACTCGTGGTTGGCAGCGCAAGGGTTGGGGTGGTGCAGCTTCTCAAGGCGCGCGCTCCAGCGCATCCGCCATTGCGGGGAGCATCTACGCCCCGTGCCACAGCGGCAACCCCGAAGCCGTGCGG
Source organism: Burkholderiales bacterium (assembly GCA_038324515.1). Classification (GTDB taxonomy): domain Bacteria; phylum Pseudomonadota; class Gammaproteobacteria; order Burkholderiales; family Burkholderiaceae_C; genus Rubrivivax. The sequence goes on along the minus strand of JBBQIB010000452.1, from coordinate 944 downwards.
TTCGGTCCGCGCGCCGTCGGGTGGCTCAACCAAGAAAGCCGAAAACGCTGATCCACCGCCGCGCGATCGGCGCCTCTCACGCAAGACTCGCGCGGCGGTGGGTAAGCCGCCTGGATCGGCGAATGCAGTGTCCGCTGTCAGCGCTGCTGACAACCCTGACGCAGTTGCCGTGCCAATCGGGCATTGGGAAGCAGCCGCGACGATTGCTGCTGCTGCCGTTGCAAACCACAAGAAGTTGGCGCAGCACCGGCCCATTCAATTCCCCAATGGCTGAGTCCGCCCGGCTGATGCCCGTCACCGCATCGCCCATGCCCGCACACCGCGGGCCACGTCAGCCGAGGCGCCACCTGGCCCGACATGCAGAATCCGCGCGCAGCGCCCCTCGATCAGGCGCTCCATTCACAACAAGTCCAGCGCCGGCGACGGCTTCTTCCTGCGCAACTCGGTGATGGCCTGCTCGATCACGACACGCGGCATCACATCCGGCTGCAGAATCATCATCGTCCAGCACCAGCGTGACTTGTCTTGCGCGGTGAAGGCCGACATGTCATCAGGCCACCACAAACCCTCCAGCGGCATCACCGCCATGTCGATCTGCCGCGACCCCTTCTTGAGCGCAAACTTGGCGGTGTAGGCGACGGCAAACAACGCCTCGACCGCCTGCGCGCAAGCCGGCGACGTGTTCGGGTCACCGTGGCCGTCGATCATCAGGCAGTCGAACGCGGGCACGTCGACCTCGGCCACCGCTTTGGCCGAGGGTTGGTACAGAAGTGTCAGCGTCTTGCGCAGGTCGACTTTGTCCATGCGTTATTCCGTTGAACGCCAGGCACCACACATCGGCCGAGGCGTGCAGGTCGTCTCGTGTCGCCCGGTGCAAACAAGGGGCCGACGCAGCGTCATCGGCCAGCGTCCATGATTAGCTGCGTCTGGGTCACCACTGCGCA
>JBBQIB010000451.1:0-3419 GCA_038324515.1 Burkholderiales bacterium | reverse complement strand
GCGGTCTGCCACCGTCATCACACTGTGTATCTCATGCGTGACCATCACCACCGTGGTGCCCAGTTGCGCACGCAACTGGAGTATCAAGCCATTCAAGCGCTCGGCATTGACGGGGTCCAGGCCCGAGCCCGGCTCGTCCAGGAACAGCAGCTCCGGGTCCAGCACCAAGGCCCGCGCCAAGGCGGCGCGCTTGGCCATGCCGCCGCTGAGTGCTGCAGGCATCAAGCCAAAAGCGCCGTCCAAGCCCACCAGCGCGAGCTTCAGCCGCGCCCGCTGGGCTTGTGCTGCAGGGGGCAGCGAAGTGAACAAACGCAGTGGCAGCAGCAGGTTTTCGCCCACCGTCATGCCGCTCCACAAGGCGCCGGTCTGAAACATCACGCCCATGCGTCGGCGCAGTTTTTGCACGGTCTCCGGCGGGCTGGCGTAGAAGTCATGGCCATCGATCCGCACGCGGCCCGCTGCCGGGGCCTGCAGGCCCACCAGATCACGCATCAGCGAGCTCTTGCCGCTGCCGCTGACGCCGACGATGGCAAAGATTTCCCCGCGCTGGACTGCGAAGTCGAGGTCGCGCAGCACGACCTGCCGGCCATGGGCGACTGTCAAACCCTGAACCTGCACGATGGCCGCAGCTGCTGAAGTTGCCGCTGAACTCGCCAATCCGGGCACGGCGGCGGCGGCCGATGCGGGATAGGAAGAACCAGCGGCGACCAAAGCTCAGATCCCCAGGCTTTGCATCAGGATCGTGCTGCCGGTGGCCGCAGCAATCACCCACACGATGCCCTTGACGACAGCCCGGGTGGTGGCCTGGCCCACGGCCTGGGCGCTGCGGCCTGCGTACATGCCTTCCCGGCAGCCGGCCAGGGCCAAGAGCGCGGTGTACAGGCTGCACTTGAAGATCCCCACCCAGACATGGGACCAGGTCAAAGCGCCCAAAGCCTGATTCAGATACTCCTGCGCCGGCACCCCGTAAGCCAGCGCGGTGGGCACGACACCCGCCAGTACGCCCACCAACGCGGCATAGGCCCAGATCAGCGGTGAGATCAAGACCAGCGCCAACACCCGCGGCAGCACCAGATGATCGATCGGGTTGACGCCCAGCGCGCGCAAGGCATCAATTTCCGATGCTCCCTTCATCGTCGCCAGTTGCGCGGCGTAAGCCGAGCCGATGCGGCCGGCCAGGATCATGCCGGTCATCAGCCCGGCCAGGTCACGCACCATGCCCACGGTCACCAGGTCGGCGATGAACCGCTGTGCACCCATACGGTCCAACTGCGCGCCACCCATGTAGGCCAGCATCAAGCCGACCAGAAAGCAGGTCAGGCTGACGATCGGCAGCGACAGCGGGCCCGCCAGGTCGATCTGGCGCAGCAGCTCACGCCCGCTCAGGCCCGGGCGCCCGGGGCGCGGGCGCAGCACGCGGCCCAGCGCCAACAGCACTTCGCCCAAGAAGCGCACCGTCAACAGGCTTTGGCCGAAAAAGTTGCGCACCGAGGCATCCCAGCGCTGCAGCACCGAGATCTCAGCCGGCACTTCTGCAACCAGCGGCTGGCCAGCACGCGGCAGTGACAGCTCAAGCACTGCGCGCACTTCACGCGGCAGGCTGCTCAACTCCAGATGCGCGCCAGCACGGGCCCAGGACGCCAGGTGCTGGTGCAGCGCGGCCGCCAGGCCAGCGTCCCAAGCTTGCAACTGCTGCAGGTTGAACTGCAAAGCCAAATCAGCCGTGGGCGGACCTGGCAGCGGCGCAGCGTTGAGCTGCAAAGGTGCGGCGCCACGCCAATCGCCGCTGAGCTCCAGCATCCACGTCGAAGTGGCCGGCGTTGAGCCGTCAACAGCCGGCGCGAGCCAGCGGTGGCCAGGGTTTGCAGAGCTGGCCAACAGGCCGCGATCCGTGCCGGGGCCCAGCTCGATCGGGTGGGGCCCTGGGCCCTCTATGCGCTGCGCGTTCATCTGGCGCGCACTGTAGCGCCCTGGATGGCTGGCCCCACGCAGAACCCACAGCCAACCGGATCCAGGATGGGTCCAAGCAGAGGGCCGTCGAACCCAATCAGTGGCCTTGAACAGGACAACGGCTGTAAGGCTGCAAGCCGCCGGACGACGACTTCGTGAACTTGCCTTCACTCACTGCCTGCATTCCGTGGCTGCATACCGTGGCTGCATACCGTGGATGCAAGTGCCCGATACTGGGCCGGCAGCCAACCACTCAACTTGAGCCATGATCAAATTTCAGCACGCAGCCGCTCCAGCATCCCGCCGTCGAGCCCTGGCCACCGGGGTCGGTCTGGGTCTGGCCGCTGCTTGGCCTGCAGCGTTGATGGCGCAGGCTGCCGCTTTCGACCACAGCCACGAAGCCTTCACGGCCCTGCTCAAGAAACATGTGGTGCTGCTGGACGGCGGCAAGGGCTCGCAACTGCGTTATGCCGGCATGGCCCGCGACCGCGCTGCGCTGAAGGCCTACACCGACGGTCTGTCCGGCGTCAGTGCCGCCACCTTTGCCGGCTTCAGCAAGCCACAGCAGATGGCCTTTTTGATCAACGCCTACAACGCTTTCACGATCGAGCTGATCCTGAGCAAGTACCCCAGGCTGGACTCGATCAAGGATCTGGGCGCGCTGTTTTCCAGCCCCTGGAAGCCCAAGTTCATCCAGCTGCTGGGCACCGAGATGTCGCTGGACAACATCGAGCACGACACCCTGCGCGCAAAAGGCCGCTATGACGACCCACGCATCCACTTTGCGGTCAATTGCGCCAGCATCGGCTGCCCGATGCTGCGCGAAGAAGCCTTCGTGGCCGATCGACTGGAAGCGCAACTCGAAGAGCAGACCCGTCGCTTCATGGGCGACCGCAGCCGCAACCGCTACAACGCTGCGAACGGCAAGCTGGAGATCAACAAGATCTTTGACTGGTACGGCGGTGACTTCAAGCTGGGCCACAAGGGCATCGCGTCATTGCCGGCCTTTGCTGCGCGTTATTCAGATCTGCTGGCCGATGCCCCGGCTGACCGCGAGAAGCTGAAGGGCTTGAAGGCCGAGATCGACTTTCTGGACTACGACTGGAAGTTGAACGACGTGCGTTGATACGCGCCCGACAGGTCTCGCCGCTGGAATGATCACCGGCCTGCGCAGAGCGCTTGATGCGCTGGGCTGCGACATTCAAGACGTCGCCAGAGCCGCTTCCGATTGCAACCGGGGCTCCATCAAACGAAACCACAGCGCCGGCACCAAAGCCAGAAACAGACAGCCCGCATAGCCCGTAGGCAACTGTGGCCCCGCCAAGGGCTGCAGCTCTGCATAGGGCTTCCAGGCGTGCATATGGTGATCGGAGTGGCGCTGAAGGTTGATCAGCATGCAGTTGGTCAAAAGGTGGTCAGCGTTCCAGGCATGGCGCAAACCAAAGGCTTCGCGCTTGCCGTTTTGCTCA
>JBBQIB010000450.1:0-3429 GCA_038324515.1 Burkholderiales bacterium | reverse complement strand
TGCCAAAGCCAGTTGCGCGACGATCTCAGCGCTGCCCAGTTGGCGCAGCAAACCGCCCTGCCCGGTCATGCAAAACACACAGCCCACGGCGCAACCGACCTGGGTGCTGACACACAAGCCGCCGCGCGGCAGCAGCACGGTCTCCACCGTCTGGCCATCGGCCAGAGCCACCAGCAGGCGCTCTGAGCCATCTTCGCCAGGATGGGCCGAGTGCAGTCGCGCCAGGCCCGCCAAATCGGCCAGCAGCGCGGGCAAGTCGCGCCGCACGGCCAGCGGCAAGAAGTCGTCCAGCTTGCGCCGCCCGCCTTCAAGCGGCCGCGCCTGCACCCAGCAGCGCAGGATGCGCTGCAGGTGCAGCGGCCCGGCGCCGTGGGCCAGCAGCCGCTGGTGGATCTGGTCAAGCTGTTGCATCGGTGGGTTGGGGGACTGAATGTGTGGCGCGGGGGGTCGGCGGGATGTCAGTTGTCTGCTGGGCGCCTGCGGCGTGTCTGCAGGTTGTCCGCAGGTTGTCCGCAGGTTGTGGTCAGCCGCCCACGCTGTTTGCGAAAAGAAGTATGAAGCTGGCTGAACGAGCTCAGCAAGAAGATGGCCCGACACAGACAATCGCTGCCACCGTTCTGTACAAAGCGTCGATTCTCATGCCTTCTCTCTCCATCGGGCGCCTGCTTGCGCTGGCGCCCGGGCTGTGCCTGTCTGCGGGTTGGGCCAGCGCCCAGGCTGCACCCGCCACACCCAAGGCTGCTGCTGCCCCCAGCGCTGCGGCATCCGCGCCGGAACCTGCCAAGACTCAGGTGCCTGCTGCACCAGCTGCACCAGCTGCACCCGCCACACCGGCTGCGCCGGTCCCAGGTGCCGCGCCCACCCAACAGGTCGAAATCACCGGCGGACGGCAGTCAGACACCGAACAGCGACGTCGCTCGACGGCAGCCAAGATCATCATCGGCCGCGAAGAGATCGACAAGTTTGGCGACGCCACCTTGGGTGAAGTGCTGCGCCGGCTGCCCGGCGTCACCACGCCCGGCGCTCCCGGGCGCGGTGGGCCACCGCGCATGCGCGGCCTGGGCAGCGGCTTCACGCAGTTGTTGATCGATGGCCAGCCGGCACCGCGCGGCTTCAACGTCGAAGACCTGACGCCCGAGCAAGTCGAGCGCATCGAAGTGCAGCGGGCGCCGACCGCCGAGACCGGTGCACGCGCCATTGCCGGCACCATCAACATCATCACCCGCGAGGGCTTCAGGCTGCGCCGCAACGACGTGCGACTGGGCTTGGGCGTGGAAGACGGGCAGCGCTCGACCGGCTTGAACTGGTCGTACAACAACAGTGCCGGCGACCTCACCTACAACCTCAACGCCTCGCTGTTCAAGCGTCATCGAAAAAACGAGTCCTGGGTCGCAACCGAGGTGCAGGACCTCGCCGATCTGGGCACGCTCAAATTACAGGAAGCGCGGCGCTTCGAGTCCACAGGCCTGGACGAACGTTTTGGCACCAACCTCAGCGCCAGGCTGCAATGGCGCCTGAACGATCGAGGTGATTCTTTGGTGCTCTCGCCCTCGATCTTCCACACCGAAAACCATGGCGACAGCCGCTTCTCACTGATCCAGCCCGAGCGCCGACCCGGCATCACACCGACTTTTTACGACACCGGCAACACGGTCAACGACGGCCGCTTCACAGTGGGCCGGATGGGCACCAGCTGGCGCCAGCGGGTCGGTGATGTGCGACTGGAGCTCAATGGCAACGGCAGCCTGTGGCGCGCCGACACCGACAGCCAACGCAGCGAATTTGTCAATGGCTCGGCGCCACCGCTGCGGGTCTTGACCGACAGCGGCAGCACGCGTGAAAAGACGCTGAATCTGACGTTGAAGGCCTCTGGCGCAGCCGGCGGCGGGTTTTCATCAGCCCCCAGCCGGCCACCCGCGGGGGGTGCGGGGCGTTCTGCATCAGCCCCAGGGGGCGTGGCCGCTGCTGCGGGTCAGGGGCCAGGTGCAGGTACAGGTACAGGCGCGCGCCCACCCGCCGCAACCGGCGCACCCTCCAACGAACACAACTTCGTTGCCGGACTGGAGCTCGAAACTTCGGCGCGTGATGAATCCCGCGTCTCGGTGCCCGACCTGGCCGACTTTGGTGACAATCTCAAGGCCAGCAGCTTGCGCGTGGCGGCCTACGGCCAGGATGAGTGGCAACTCAGCCCCAACTGGGGCGTGCATGCAGGCCTGCGCTGGGAAGGTATCCGTACCCAGGGCGACAGCGCCACCGGCGAGCGGCCCGACAACCGCAGCAGCGTGTGGACACCCCTGCTGCACGGCGTGTGGAAGCCTGACCCCAAAAGCCGCGACCAGGTGCGTATCAGCCTGACGCGCAGCTACCGCAGCCCACCGCTGGGATCACTGATCGCGAGGCCAACCATCAACCGCGATTACCCTGCGGCTGACACCAACATCGAAACCGCGCCCGACAGCGCCGGCAACGCAGACCTGAAGCCCGAGCTGGCCACGGGCATCGACCTGGCGCTGGAGCGCTACCTGGAGGCCGGCGGCGTGCTTTCGGCCAATCTCTTCCACCGCCAGATCAGTAATCTGATCCGCGGCGTCACTCAAGAAGAAACAGTCAGCTGGAGCCCCGTGCAACGCTACGTGCGCCGCCAGCGCAACATCGGCAACGCCACCACCAGCGGCATCGAACTGGAGGCCAAGTTCAGGCTCGACCAGCTGATCCCGCAAGCACCGCGGGTAGAGATGCGCAGCAACCTGAGCCTGTTCCACTCAAGCGTCAAAGCCGTGCCGGGCCCCGACAACCGGCTCGACGAACAAGCCAAGGCCACCGCCAACATTGGCGCTGACTACCGCATGCGCGGCATCCCGCTGTCACTGGGCGGCAATGTCAACTGGGTGCCAGGCTACAGCACGCGGCTGGAAGCTGACCAGGTCGTCAAGGTCAGCACCAAGCAGGTCTGGGACGCCTACGCGCTGTGGACTTTCAGCCCTGCGGTTGCCCTGCGGCTGCTGGGCAGCAACCTCGACCCACGCGACTACATCCGCACCACCACCAACGACGGCATCAACCCGCTGAGCCAGCGCGACGAGCGCACCGTTGTGCGCAACATCAGCAGCAGTGCCATCAATTGGCAGATGCGGCTGGAGTTGAAGCTCTGAGATCGCTTTCTTAGCCGGCCAGCTCTTGCTGCGCCTTTGCTGCAGCACTGCGCTTGAGGTGCAGCGCCAGCCAGACCAACGCACAAGCGATCAGCGCCATGGGCAACAGCGAGCCCAGATTCAGCCAGGTCCAGCCCTGGGTGGTGATCAGCGCGCCAGAAGAAAACGAGGTCACGGCCATGGTCCAGAACACGCAGGTGTCCATGATGCCCTGGGCACGGTTTTTCTCCTCGGGCCGGTAAGCCTGGGTCAGCAAGGTGCTGCCGCCGATGTAGAG
>JBBQIB010000449.1:0-3437 GCA_038324515.1 Burkholderiales bacterium | reverse complement strand
CGCTTCCATGGCAACCTGATCGCACTGATCAACGGCGTGCCTGCTTTGATGATCATCCATGACTCGCGCACGATGGAGATGTGCACGCTGATGGGGATCCCCAGCATCCATGTCAGCGAGATCGGACTTGAGACGATGACTGTCGATTTGCTGGCAGAGCGCTTGGCCGGCGCTTCGTTCACTCAGTTCGAGTCGAGCTATCAGGCACTTTACCGGCGCTATTGCACGTTTCTGTCGCTCAACGGTCTGCCGCACAACCTGCCAGCCCCGCCGGCCTGAGCAGGCCGGTCTTGCGGCTGAGCGCATAGGATGTCGACCATGAGGAGGGGCCTGCCGGCACCATCGGGAGCGACGCTCGGCTTGCTGATGCTCGTCTCAACCCTTGGTCTGGTTCTGCCGGTGGCGATGCCTAACCTCGCGCGTGCCGCAGATACGGCCACTCAGATCAAGTCAAACGAGCCGCGCGCGGCGGCCGAGTCGCCGACGGAGAGTTGCCCAGCATTGGGCGCGATCCGCTGGGATGCATGGTTCGGCGCCAAGGGTGTGCCAGGTATGGCCGTGGAGAAGTCGCTTGGACCTTCACGCTGGCATGACCGCTTACCTACCTGTGCTGAGATTGTCGGCCCGGACTCGGTGCGCATCGCTTGCGACAGCGTGGAGCAGATGGCACTGGAGATTGATCAGGCTGCCGCCGCGGGCGTTGACTTTTGGGCCTTTGCGGCATACGCGGATTCGGACCCCATGAGTCTTGGTTTGCGTACATACCTGCGCGCGCCCAATCGAAAGAAGATCGGTTTCGCGATGTTGACCGGGCTCGACACATGGGGCGACAAACGCAACCACAGCGACGCAGTGGCGCGTTACGTTCGCCTCGCTCGTGAGCCAGGCTACCAGCGAACCGCCGATGGCAGGCCACTGATTTTCGTCGGCTTCGCGCCGGAAACGATGATCGAAACCCGATTCGGCGGGCGTGCGTCATTGCGGGCGATTTTTGACGAGTTTCGCGCCCGCGTGCGGCAAGACGGCAGCGCCACACCCTACATGATCCTGTTGGAGCGCGATGTTGCCCGAGGGGCCGGATTGCTTCAGGACCTCGGCCTAGATGCGATCAGTGCCTACACCGTAGCGGACGGTACGGTGCGCGAGGGCAGCTACCTTCAGCTCGCACAACTCGCCGAGGGCTTCTGGGCGCGGGTTGCCGACGCGGGATTGCCCCTGGTCCCGCTGGCCATGACCGGATGGGATCGGCGCCCTCGCGTGATGAATCCGGTTCCCTGGGAGGGTGGGCGTTACAGCGAAGAGCAGATGCTTCGCTTCTTTGCACAGCCCACGCCGACGGAACTGCAAGCCCACCTGACGGCCGCCCTAAAGCGTGCACAGACCCCCGCCGTTGCGTCCCGGGCCGTGCTGGTCTACGCCTGGAACGAGTTCGACGAAGGAGGTTGGCTGGCCCCGACACGGGGTGGCGGGAGTACACGCCTGGGGGCCTTGAGACAGTCAGAACTCGCCGCTTGCCCTTTGCGACAGCTCCGCTGACGCCAGACAGCGGGTCAGCCCGGCTTGCGCCAGAAGACAGCGTCCTTGTCCACGCGAAGCATCTCGGACGTTATCCCCCTCTGAGCGCGGAAGTCGAGCACCGCTCGACGTGCATCGATGACCACGCCATAGTCGTCGCTGATGACGATGCCGCCAGGTGATACACGATCGTAGAGGTGAACGAGCGTATCCATGGTCGAGCTGTAGAGGTCACCGTCCATGCGCAGCACCGCGATCGGCCCGTACGGATACTGGGGTAGCGTGTTGCAGAACAAGCCCTCAAGCAGCACAACCCGCGGGCCCCAAAGGCCATAGCGCTCGAAGTTGGACCGCACTTGAGCTGCACCGATCGAGAGTTCTTCCCGCAGATGAAAGTTGAAGGTGGTTAGAGCGTCTTTCGGGTAGCGAGGGTCGGGAGGTGGCAGGCCTGCGAAGGTGTCGGCGGCCACGACCCGGCGGTGGTCGTCACTCCAGGCCTCCAGTACACCCGCCATCAGGATGCACGCTCCGCCTCGCCAAACGCCAGCCTCGACCAAGTCACCCGGCACTCCGCGCTCCAGCACCTCTTCCACCATCGTGCGCAGGTGCCTTAAGCGCTCAAGTCCGATCATCGTGTGACCGTGCTCAGGAATATCCTTGCCCAGTCGGCGGCGATCAGGATCGAACGGTATCAACTTGCCCATGACATTGGCCGCGTCGCCGTAGATCCAGTTGCTCACCGCACGTTCCAGCAGGTCGAGGAACAGGCGGCGAGTTCGCACTGACTGCGGGTCGACGGCAAGCTCAGTTTTGGGCGGTGCTTGCCAGGTAGTCAGGCGCTGCATCGCGAAGCAGACATGAGCAGCGTGTTCCTGCGCCACAGCATCGGCACTGTCCGCCATATCCGCTGACACCAGATCAGCCGTCAGCGCGGCGTACGGTCCTGGTGTGCCGGGCTGCAACTCGAAGGCGTGGCGCAGGTGACGAAGGCGCCCAGGCTGGTCTCCAAGAGCCGTTGCGACCTGCACCTGAAGTTGAATCAACCAGACGAGGTTGGGATTGGAAGCCGCTGCAGTCTCCAGCACATGGCTAACCTCTGCGGCCCGGCCGGCGGAAATGAAGGCCGGAACCACCAATCGGGCCGCGGTTGCGAACTCCGGATCGGTCGGCGGTGCGATCGACCACAAGGAAAATGCCTCGTCTAATGATCCCCGAAGGATCAGAGGCTTCAGACTGGCTGCGAGTTGCATGGGCGCTCTGGTACTGAATCAGGCGACAGTCTAATCCTGACGTGTCGGGAGCCAAGGCTGGAAGTTCGGGTAACCGGCCCCGCGCCGCAGGCCCATGCTCCCGTGCTCACGGTTGGCACGATGCCGCCCGCTTCCGAAGCAGTGTCCTCAGGCGGTCGATCAGCGGACCGGTTTCCGCGATTCGATAGCTGGCATAGCGGGGCCCGGGTCCTGACTCAGCCGCAAGATCCTCCACGCAGTGCGAAGGCAAGTACCACGGCGAAGAGCCGACTTCAGCGTGAAATGGACCACTGTCAAGTTGCTCGAGTTGCGACTTCGGTCCGTGGACAATCCCGTTGATTGGAAATAGGAAACCCAACTTGTGCTGTAGCGTCCCCACGTGTGCCAGATAGACATCGACGCCCTGGAGCAACGCGAGCGATTCGAACATACCCGTGCCAATAGTCGACCCGGCAATCGCTGTGCCAGGCAGCCGAGCGACGATCCGAAGAAATTCGTCTGATTCGGCCAGCACATGTGCACGGGACAACGGCGTCAAAGCCGATGCAACTTGTGCTCCACCGATCATGTCGCTGGACGGGATGACCCACCCATCAAATACGAAACCAACTTTCGGGAACTCTTCGACCAGCCCCAGATAGAGCTCAACCACAACGTCAGCCAAATTGGCGC
>JBBQIB010000448.1:0-3450 GCA_038324515.1 Burkholderiales bacterium | reverse complement strand
ATCAAGGGGTTTGTTGGCTTGCACAGAAAAACAGCAGTTCCAAAAAAACCAATTAAATCAATAACTTAACGAAATTTCGGGTTTTAACGTTCGGCTTGTAGATGGGCTGTAGAGGCGCAGTCTCGTACCACGATTTGTGTGCATAAGTGGAGCGCGTCAAACACTTTTTTTCAGAGAATTTCGCTTTGCCCGCTTGACAGCGGGCCAATTACGCGCAACCCCAAGCGGGCTGCGCTCCGTGCGCTACAAACGCTCAGGTGCCCCGCCGCAACGCTTCTTCAGGCGGCCGCGCGGAGCCGGCGCGAATGCGTGTGAACCGCGGTCACCAAAGCCGTCACGTGTTCGGGCGGGGTGAACTGGCTGATGCCGTGACCCAGGTTAAAGATGTGTGTGGGCCCGGTGCCCGCGCCCTGGTGGGGCATGCCGAAACTCTCCAACACGGCGGCCACCTCGGCGTCGATGCGCTCTGGCGGGGCGAACAACACATTGGGGTCGATGTTGCCCTGCAAGGCCTTGCTGTCGCCCACCAGCGCGCGCGCCTTGGCCAGGTTCACCGTCCAGTCCAAGCCGAGCGCGTGGCAGTCCAGATTCTTCATCTCGTCCAACCACAGGCCACCACCCTTGGTAAAGACGAGGCGTGGAATCACCACGCCGTCTTTCTCGCGCTGCAGCTGTGCCAGCACGCGCTTTGTGTATGCCAGCGAAAACGCCTGGAATTTGCCATCGGCCAGCACGCCGCCCCAGCTGTCGAACACCATCACCGCTTGCGCGCCGGCGTCGATCTGGGCATTGAGGTACTGGGCGACCGAGTCGGCGTTGATCGCCAGGATCTTGTGCATCAGATCGGGCCGCGAATACATCAGCGACTTGACCACGCGGTAGTCGTCCGAGCCGCCGCCTTCCACCATGTAGCAAGCCAGCGTCCAGGGGCTGCCCGAAAAACCGATCAGCGTCACCCGGCCGTTGAGCGCCTTGCGAATCGAGGTGACTGCGTCGAACACATAACGCAGCTTGTCCATGTCGGGCACCGCCAGCGCGGCCACGTCGGCTTCGGTGCGCACCGTCTTGGCAAACTTCGGACCTTCGCCGATCTGGAAGGTCAGGCCCAGGCCCATCGCGTCGGGCACGGTCAGGATGTCGGAAAACAGAATGGATGCGTCCAGCGCATAGCGTTCCAGCGGCTGCAATGTGACCTCGGTGGCGTAGTCCACATTGGTCGCCAGCCCCAGGACACTGCCAGCCTTGGCGCGGGTGGCGCAGTACTCGGGCAGGTAGCGCCCAGCCTGGCGCATCAGCCACACGGGGGTGTGGTCGGTGGATTGGCGCAGGCAGGCGCGCAGGAAGGTGTCGTTTTGCAGGGGGGCGAAGCTCATTTTTGCGTCCAGTGGGAATGCGCTGAAAGGATGCGGGATTATCCCGACTGCTCTGAGCCTAGCGCAGAGGGGATATTTGGAACGCCGGCAGAGCACGCATGCGGGCATTGCCCGCATGCGTGCGGAAGTTTTGCCGCATCGCGGGGGGTTCACCAGCAGAGAACCCTGCCTGGTGGGGCTTCTGCCCTTCGTTTAGGCTCGTAACCTCTTGAAATGTGGCTCAGTGCCTGAAGAAAGTTTTGTATGAAAAAACCGTTTTGGCTGCCGTTCTGGTGAGTGCGTTTTCCCTCCCGGCTTTGGTCCAGTTCACCGGCTCCAGCGCTTAGACCAAGCCCAGCACGGTCGCGCAAGCGTGGGATTCCCTCCCGGGCACCTGCGTGACGCTGCCCGGAAACCCGGTGGCCCATGTGCGCAGGGACATTTACACCTTCCGAGACGCGTCGGGGGAGATGCGCGTCGAGGTCGGCCCCGAAATTTGGCGAAACCGAGGCGTGAATCCGGAGACCAAGGTGCAGTTGATGGGAGAAGTGGACCTGGGTATCTCGGGCCGGTATGTCAGCGTGGACTCGCTGCAGATCGTTCCATAAAGTGTTGCCGTGTCCCGATAAAAACCCGCCACATGCCTTGACGGTCGGTGCGACCATGGAAAACGCTGAGCGCTTATCGCCTTCAAACAGCTGAGCTCTCGTTCGACCCAGCCTGCGGCGCAATGGAGCACCGCCCAAAAAAGAGTCCCGAGGTTCGGATTTGGCGAGGGCCAACTTGCTCGCGCTAGCTTGTTCGCCGCTCTGTCCCTATGTGAACTAAAATACGTGAGTTACTCAAAAGGTTTTCATCTTCGGTAGCCGCTGTCAGACTTGGTTCAGATGTGCCCCAACAGGCGCACCCCCATGGTCAAAGGCGACCCTTCTCCCCGGTTCCCACGCCCGCCGTTCCCATGGCGATCCGGCTCCGGTATTCTTTTCCTCTCCCAACCCAACTCACAACCTGGGCCAATGTCGAATCTTTTTTCGACATGTTCCTGCCCAGCCCCTCGGTGCGTGGTTTTTCACCACGCGCAACCCCGATACCAAGCTGCCCAATCAGCCCGGTATCTTCGCCAGGCGCCAACCATCAAACGTATGGTGCCGGGCGATTTTTGAAAGGTCCTCTCATGGGCAAGAAACTTTACGTCGGCAACCTCTCCTACTCGGTGAACGACCACTCTCTGCAAGACAGCTTCGCCGCCTTCGGTTCGGTGCAGTCCGCCAAAGTCATGACCGACCGCGACAGCGGCCGCTCCAAGGGCTTCGGCTTTGTCGAAATGTCCAGCGATGCGGAAGCGCAGGCTGCGATCGCCGGCATGAACGGCAAATCGGTCGACGGTCGCGACATGGTCGTGAACGAAGCGCGTCCGATGGAGCCACGCACGGGTGGCGGCGGCGGCGGATACGGCGGCGGCCGCGGCAACTACTGAAGCCAGCGGCGCTCTGCGCAATGAGAAAACCGGCCTGCTGGCCGGTTTTTTTCGCCTGCTGGCAGGCGGTTTGGTCAGAGCCTCGCCAGCAAGTTGCCTGCTTGGTCCGCGCGCAACACCTCGGTGGCCAGTTGTTAGCGCAGTGCCGTTTTTCAGCGCCGTTGGCGGGGCCTCAGGCCGCCGACTTGTACTTCACGCTGCACCCATAGGGCTGGCTGGTCGGCATGCTGATGGGCCTGCCGGCGAGCAGCTCGGTCAGGCCCTGGCGCACGTAGTTGGTGGCCTTGGCAATGTCGGCTTCGCGGGTTGAGGGAATGCTGTCGATGCCGCCGGCGTAAACCAGCACGCCCTGGGCGTTGACGATGTACATGTGGGGCGTGACGCGGGCCGCATAGGCCTGGCCGACCTTTCCGTCTTCGTCCATCAGGATGGCGGTGGCGGCGGCGCCCTTGTCGGCCATCCAGCGCCCGAGCTGCGGCGGGCTCAGGTGGTCGCTGCTGGTGTCGCTGGTGGAGTTGATGGCCAGCCACACCACGCCTTTGCCAATGAACTCTTTTTGCAGCCCCTGCATGTTGCCGTTGTAGTGCTTGCGCACAAACGGGCAGCCGGGGTTGGTCCATT
>JBBQIB010000447.1:0-3450 GCA_038324515.1 Burkholderiales bacterium | reverse complement strand
AGCGAAGCAAAGGGTCCACCCGCCATCACCACGCGGCTGGCGCTGACGCCTTCACGCATCGGCGGCTGCCAGAGGGGATCAGTGCGTTTCACGCCAGGATGCTTCGAGGTGTTTGGCAGGCTTGGTATCGGCTTGGTATCGACTTGCTAGTGGCTTGCTGTGGTCTAGCTGTGGGCTAGCTACCGGTCCTGACAGCCACCTGAGGATTGCAAGCGCTGTGCGCGCTGCAGGCGCCAAGCCTCGTCAGGGTGGTTGGCATCAAACACCTCTTCGGCACTGGCACCCGTCTCTTGCAGCGCGCAGTTCAGGGCCAGGCGGTTGTCGAACACGAAGCAGTCGCCCGTCCAATCACTGGCAGCATCGTCCAGGCTCTGAAAGTAGTTCAGGATGCCGCCGTCCAGTTGCCACACCTGCAGCCCCAGGCTGCGCAGCCAAGGCGCGGTCTTGTCGCAGCGCACGCCGCCCGTGCAGTACATCGCCACTGGGCGTTGCGCATCGCGCCAGGCGGGCGCGTGCGCCTGCACATAGGCCACAAAATCGCGGAAGTGATGGACCTGCGGATCGACCGCGCCTTTGAAGTGCCCGAGGCGGAATTCGAAGTGGTTGCGGTTGTCCAGCAACACCAGGTCTTGGCGCGCCAACAGCTCACGCCAGGCGGGTGGGCTGAGGTGGCTGTCGTCCTGCTCGTCGGGCAATGGCAATCTGCGGTTGCTGGGTGCGCGCGCAAAGCCGGGGGTTGCGGTTGCGGTCGCGGTCGCGGTTGCGGTCGCGGTCGCGGTCAATGCGCTCATCGAGTTTTCTGCAGCAGGCAACGCCAGCGCCACGATTTCGGGTTTGACGCTGACTTTCAGCCGCCCAAAAGGCTCGGTCAAACAAGCGCTGTGTTTGAACCGCACGCCCAACAGCGCCGCTTGGCTTGCGCGCTCAGCCGCTGGATCAGACGCGGGCAAGTTCACATCGGCCTGCACCGCCACCAGGACCTTCAGCGCTTGCAGCTCGGCCTCAAAAGCCGCCACGGCTGTGGGCGCACCCGCCACCGCGCCGCTGATGCCCTCCGCTGCCAGCAAGATGCTGCCCTGCAGCCGATGTGCTGCAGCCAGCGCACGCACGGCGTCAGCCACAGCCGCTGGGTCGGCCAAGGCGACGAATCTGTAGAAGGCGCTGTGAACCAGCGTCTCAGCAGCAGGGTTGGACATGACAAATGGCTTTCTGAGCGCGTGGGGATGGATCAACGGACAAGACTAAAACAGCACATCTGCATCACCGCTGCGCCAAGGCTTGAACTTGGGCATCACCGAGTCGAACAATTGTGTGGTGCTGAGTTGCAGCAGCCAGCGCTGCAGATGGGGCAGCGGGCGGGTGGCAAACCAGGCCTCGTCACAGGCCACAAACTGGCGCACAAAGGGCAGCAGTGCCATGTCTGCCAAAGTCACTGAATCGCGCAGCAAGAATTGACTGTGTGCCAGTTGGGCGTTGAGCGGGGCGAGCATCAACTGCACCGCTTCGTCGCGATCGCTGTGGGCGGGCCGCTCGGGGTGGCGAGAAGCGTATTTGTAGCGGTCCAGCAGTTGCTTGAAGGGGCCGTCGTTGAGGGCCACCCAATGCCGCTCTTGCTGCTCTTGCTGCTCTCGCTGGTCCAGCTGCGGCTCTTCAGCCGGCAGCCATTGCTGCGGGTCATTCTGCTTGAGCGCCCAGCGCATGATGTCCAGGCTTTCTTCCAGCACCTCAGCCGTGGGCAATTGCAGCACCGGCACGGTGGCCTTGGGCGAGACTGCGAGCAAAGCCGCAGGCTTGTCGCGCAGCACCACTTCGCGCAACACCACCGCCACGCCCGAAACCTTGATCGCCAGCCTGGCCCGGATGGCGTAAGGGCAGCGGCGGAACGAGTAGAGGACGGGCTGGGTCATGTTCAGCCTGTCAACGGTCATGCCCGTCCAAGCACTCAGTAGGCGCCCATGTAATCCTTCTTGCCAATGGCGACGCCGTTGTGGCGCAGGATCGCGTAAGCGGTGGTGACGTGAAAGAAAAACTGCGGCAGGCCGTAGTTGGCCAAGTAGGCTTGACCACTGAGCTTCTTTTCTTTGGGTGTACCGGGGCGCAGCACGATCTCGCGGTTTTCGCTGCCTTCAAATTGCGCGGCCTGCAGGCCGTCCAGAAAAGCGAGCGTGCGTGACAACAGCGCATCGAGGTCTGCAAAGCTCTTTTGCTCGGCATCAAAGACCGGCACCTCCACACCTGCCAAGCGTGCGGAAACACCGCGCGCAAAGTCTGCCGCAATCTGCACTTGCTTGAGCAGCGCAAACATGTCTGGATAGAGGCGCGCTTGCAGATACGCGTCGGCTTCGATGTTTTTGTCGGCGGCCTGGCTGGCCACCTGCGCCAGGATGGTTTTGAGTGCCGTCAGCATCTGCTTGAAGACGGGGACGGATTGGGTATGCATGTGCGAGTTCATCGTGGTCTCTCGGTCAGAGTGGGTGGAAGAAGGCCGTTGTGCTGCGGCTGCGCAACGGCAATGTCTTTGATTGTCGGGCCTGGCCAAGGCTGCGCACCGCGAGGCTTTGGCGAGAGGCAAACCACAGTGCGCCAGCCCCGTGAATCCCTGTACCCAGCAAAACGGCTAGAGCCATCACTCTAGGGAAAACCCCTGAATTGGGGTGCGCCCTCTACGACAAGCCGGCAAGCTGGCGACATTCCTGGTTGCAGGGCCATGCGAGAACAGCAGGCAGGCAAACAGGCAATTCGATCCAACCCTCAGGAGCTTTCATGTCTACCAAGAATCTGTCTACCGTCGCCACCAACGTCATCGAGACCTATGGCATCACCGTCACCAACGTCATCAACGCCTACCGTTTTGGTGGTGAGCGCTTCATCGGCTTTGTGGACAACCGCGTCGCCTCGGCGGTGTCGGGCGTGCCTTCTGCTTTCGGCAAGAGCCTGCGCAGTAATTTGATAGACGGCCAAAAGCGCGTCAGCGGCTACTCGGTCAAGGGTTTGCATCTGGGCACCGACGGTGCGCAGCGCGCAGTGGGCGTGGCGGTTGATCTGGCCACCAAAGGCGTCAGCGTGATGGCTGCCAATGCCGTGCGTATGGAGCGTGCCACCAACGTCAACGCACTGAACACCTTGAACCGCGTGGCGATGCCCGCCGCAGAGTTGGTCAGCCAGGTCGCAGAGAAGCTGGAAGAAGGCAGCAGCGCGCTGGTCAAGCGCGTGTCGGGTAAGGACATGCCTGCCAAGGCTGTGGCCACCCGCAAGCTCACCGCCACCACCCGCAAAGCCGCCGCTGCACGCAAGCAAGTCACGCGCAGTGCCAAGAGCCAGGTCAACAAGCAGGTCAAGCAAGTGACCCGCGCTGTGAAACAGCAAGTCAATGAAGTCGCTGCGACGCGCAAGCGGATCACCCGCAAGGCCACCACGCAAGTCAACCAGGCCGTGGCTGCCGGCCAGAAA
>JBBQIB010000446.1:0-3456 GCA_038324515.1 Burkholderiales bacterium | reverse complement strand
GAGCCGCTGCTGCCCAACGACGTGCTGTACCGGCCCAAGATGGGCTTCAGCGTGCCGCTGGCCCAGTGGTTCCGCGGCCCGCTGAAACAACGCGTGCGCGACGCCGTGCTGGGCGAACGCCTGGCCAGTACGGGCTGGTTCCAGCGGCCTTATCTGGAGCATCTGGTGAACGCACACCAGTCGGGCGCCAGCGACTACAGCGCGCCGCTGTGGAGCCTGCTGATGTTCGAAGCGTTCTTGCGCAATGTGGTGGACGAAGGCGATGCCAGCCACCCCGCGCAAGCCAGCGAAGCCGTGGCCGCCTGAAACCATGCGCGTCCTGCACGTCCTCGACCACTCCATCCCGCTGCACAGCGGCTACACCTTTCGCACGCTCAGTTTGCTGCGAGAGCAGCGCAAGCTGGGCTGGGAAACGCACCACCTCACCAGCCCCAAGCACACGGCACCCAGCGAAGCGGAAGAAACCGTGGACGGGTGGCACTTCTTTCGCACCGCTGCGGCCGGCGGTTCGCAGCTGCCGGTGCTGGCTGAGAACGCCCTGATGCGCGCGACCGAGAAGCGCCTGCTCGAAGTCGCGCAGCGCCTGCGGCCGGAAGTGCTGCATGCCCATTCGCCCGTGCTGAACGTTTTGCCTGCGCTGCGCGTGGGCCGGCAACTGGGCATTCCGGTGGTCTACGAAGTGCGCGCCTTCTGGGAAGACGCGGCGGTGGACCATGGCACCACCACGGAAGGCAGCCTGCGCTACCGCGCCACGCGGGCGCTGGAAACGCATGCGCTGAAGCAGGCGGCGCATGTATTCACCATCTGCGAAGGCCTGCGCCGCGACATCGTCGACCGTGGCATTCCGGCTGCGCGCGTCACCGTCATTCCGAACGCGGTGGATGTCGACGCCTTTTCCGTGGGCGGCCAGCCCGATGAAGCATTGAAGAATCAGCTGGGCCTTGAAGGCGCCACCGTGCTCGGTTTCATCGGCAGCTTCTATGCGTACGAAGGGCTGGACCTGCTGCTAGACGCGCTGCCCGTGCTGCTGCAGAACCGGCCTGAACTGCGTGTGCTGCTGGTGGGTGGCGGCCCCCAAGACGCCGCGCTGAAGGCCCAGGCCCATGCGCTGGGCGTGGCCGACAAGCTGGTGTTCACAGGCAGGGTGCCTCACAGCGAAGTGCAGCGCTACTACGACCTGGTCGACGTGCTGTGCTACCCGCGTCATTCCATGCGCCTGACCGAACTGGTGACGCCGCTGAAGCCGCTGGAAGCCATGGCCCAGGGCCGGCTGCTGGTGGCCAGCGACGTGGGCGGCCACAAAGAATTGATCCGCGACGGCGAAACCGGTGTGCTGTTCCGCGCGGGCAGTGCACCGGCATTGGCTGAAGCTGTCCTGCAGCTGCTAAGCCGCCGCCAGGACTGGCCCACGCTGCGCGCTGCTGGCCGCCGCTTCGTCGAGACCGAGCGCAATTGGACGGTCAGCGTTGCGAACTATGTAGCGCCCTATGCCGCGCTCACGGCGTCACGCCAGGTCGCCTGATGTCTTCATTGGCAGGTTTGGCAGGTTTGCATATTGGCTTGGTCGGGCCCCTGCCGCCGCCAGCCGGCGGCATGGCCAACCAAACTCGGCAGCTGGCCGAACTGCTGCGCTCGGCAGGGGCGCAGGTCAGTCTGGTGCAGACCAACGCGGCCTACCGCCCAGCATGGATTGGGCGTGTGCCCTTGCTGCGGGCTCTGTTCAGGTTGCTGCCTTACTTGGCGGCGCTGTGGCGCACGGCGGGGCGCACCCGGCTGATGCATGTGATGGCCAATTCAGGCTGGTCCTGGCACCTGTTCGCAGCGCCGGCCATCTGGGTGGCTCGCCTTCGTGGTGTGCCTGTGGTCGTGAACTATCGCGGCGGTGAAGCGGCCAGCTTTCTTGCAGGTTCAAGGCGCAGCGTGTCTTGGTCGCTGCGGCAAACAGCCCGGCTCATCGTGCCTTCGGGCTTCTTGCAGCAAGTGTTCGGCCAGTACGGCCTGGTGGCGCACATCGTGCCCAACATTGTTGATTTGCAGCGCTTCCGGCCGGTAGCCGGTGGGTATGCAGGCGCGCCGCATCTGCTGGTGGCGCGCAACCTGGAACCCATCTACGACAACGCTACCGCGCTGCGCGCGTTCGCCCTGGTGCAGCAGGTTCATCCACAAGCCCGTTTGACGGTAGCCGGCACCGGCCCCGAACTGCCCGCTTTGCAAGCGCTGGCCAGGGAACTGGGCATCGCAGACCAAGTTGACTTCGCTGGCCGCCTGGACCGCGATGCCATGGCCGAGTGCCTGCGCCACAGCACCGCCGCCCTGAACCCCAGCCGCGTGGACAACACGCCCAATTCGGTACTGGAAGCCATGGCCAGCGGTGTGCCGGTGGTCAGCACCAACGTGGGCGGCGTGCCCTTCCTGGTGGAACATGGCAGCACCGCTTTGCTGGTGCCGCCCGGCGACCCCACCGCCATGGCCGGCGAAGTGCTGCGCCTGCTGCGCGACCCCGCTTTGGCGGCGCACCTGGCGGCCAATGGCCTGCGTGAAGTGCAGCGCTTCACCTGGGCGGCTGTCGCGCCCTGCCTGGGCCAGGTTTATGCGGTTGCGCTGGCCGAACGCAGAGCTTGAAAGCATGTACACCAACTTCGTTTCCGGTCTGATGTTTCCGCTGCAGGAACGCCTGAAACACCACAGCACCGTGGCTGCGCGCCGTGGCCTGGAGTCTTCGCAATGGTGGGCGCCTGAACAGATTGAAGCCCTGCAGGCCCAGCGCTTGCGCCGGCTGCTGGTGGATGCGGGCCAACTGGTGCCGTACTACAAAACGCTGTTCGCACAGCTGGGTTTCGACCCGCAAACTGTGACACGCGTGGGAGACCTGCAAGCCCTGCCGCTGCTGGACAAGGCCACCATCCGCGCCCACACCGAAGCGATGAAGAATCCCCAGGCCCAGGGCTTGGCGCTCTTCAACACCGGCGGCAGCAGCGGTGAGCCACTGATCTTCTTCATCGGCAAAGAACGTGTCAGCCACGACGTGGCCGCGAAATGGCGCGCCACCCGTTGGTGGGGCGTGGACATCGGCGACCCCGAAATCGTCGTCTGGGGTTCGCCCATCGAGCTGGGCAGCCAAGACCGCGTGCGCATGCTGCGCGACAAGCTGATGCGCACCCAACTGCTGCCCGCTTTCGAGATGACCGATGCCAAGCTGGACGCGATGGTGGCCACCATCTGCCGCACGCGCCCGCGCATGCTGTTCGGCTACCCCAGCGCATTGAGCCACATCGCCCGGCACGCGCAAGCGCGCGGTCAGAGCATGTGCGACCTGGGCATCCGCGTGGCCTTCGTCACCAGTGAACGCCTGTACGACGAACAGCGCGCCAGCATCAGCCAGGTCTTCGGCTGTCCGGTGGCCAACGGCTACGGCGGGCGCGACGCCGGCTTCATCGCCCACGAATGCCCCAGCGG
>JBBQIB010000445.1:0-3459 GCA_038324515.1 Burkholderiales bacterium | reverse complement strand
TGATGGGTCGCGCACGCTGCGCACCGTTCGTCGGGCCGCCGCCGTTGCGGCTTTGGGTTTGCTGGCCGGCACCTTGTCCGCGCAAGCGCAAGAAAAAGTGCTGCGCATTGCGATGACCGCCGCCGACATCCCCCGCACCTCGGGCCAGCCTGACCAGGGCTTTGAGGGCAACCGATTTACCGGCATTCCGATGTACGACTCGCTGACGCAGTGGGACTTGTCCAAGGCCGATGCGGCCAGCGTGTTGATTCCTGCGCTGGCGCTGTCCTGGCAGGCCGATGCGAGTGACCGCACCAAGTGGACCTTCAAGCTGCGCCCCGGCGTCAAGTTCCATGACGGCAGCAACCTCACGGCCGACTCAGTGGTCTGGAACGTGCAAAAGGTGCTGGACAAAGACGCCGTGCACTTCGATGCCAGCCAGGTGGGTGTGACCGCCTCGCGCATGCCCACGCTGCGCAGCGCGCGCAAGATCGACGACCTGACGGTCGAGCTGACCACCAGCGAGCCCGACGCCTTTTTGCCGCTGAACCTGACCAACCTGTTCATGGCCAGCCCGGCGCATTGGCAGAAGAAGTTTGACGCTGCTGCGGGCGCCACGCCAGCCGATAAGGCCAAAGCTGCCTGGACCGCGTTTGCGGCCGACGCCAGCGGCAGTGGCCCGTTCAAGATGTCGCGCTTTGTGCCGCGCGAGCGGCTGGAGATGGTGGCCAATAAAACCTACTGGGACCCCAGGCGCACACCCAGGATCGACCGTGTGGTGATGTTGCCGATGCCTGAAGCCAACTCACGCACCGCCGCGCTGCTGTCAGGCCAGGTCGACTGGATCGAGGCGCCGTCGCCTGACGCGATGGCCACCATCCGCCAGCGCGGCAACGTCATCTACAGCAACCCGCAGCCCCATGTCTGGCCATGGCAGTTGTCGTTTGCCGAAGGCTCGCCCTGGTTGGACAAGCGCGTTCGCCATGCCGCCAACCTGTGCGTCGACCGCGAGGGCTTGAGCAAGCTCTTGGGCGGCATGATGGGCATACCCAAAGGCACCGTGCCGCCGGGCCATCCTTGGTGGGGCAATCCGAGCTTCGACATCAAGTACGACCCCAATGCAGCACGCAAGCTGATGGGCGATGCTGGCCACACGGCTGCCAAGCCGCTGAAGGTCAAAGTACAGATCAGCGCCAGTGGATCGGGCCAGATGCAGCCGCTGCCGATGAACGAATTTGTACAGCAGTCGCTGAAGGCCTGCCACTTCGATGTCGAGTTTGACGTCATCGAATGGAACACGCTTTTTACCAACTGGCGCAAAGGTGCCAAGGATCCTTCGGCCAACGGTGCCAATGCGACCAACGTCAGCTTTGCCGCGATGGACCCGTTCTTTGCGATGGTGCGTTTCATCAGCACCAAGACCTTCCCGCCTGTCAGCAACAACTGGGGCTTGTTTGGCAACGCCGAGTTTGACAAGTTGGTCAGTGATGCGCGAACCAGTTTTGAAGGCACCGCGCGCGACGCCGCGCTGGCCAAGCTGCATGCGCGCATCGTCGAAGAAGCGCCCTTCGTCTGGATTGCCCATGACGTGGGGCCGCGTGCAATGAGCGCCAAGGTCAAAGGCGTGGTGCAGCCTCGCAGCTGGTTCATCGACATCGCTCCGATGACGATCGAGTGAGCTGAGCCAAGCGCCAAGTACCAGGCTGTGAGACACCCGCGCCGATGATCGCCTACCTCTTGCGGCGCATCATCTACACCCTGCCGATCATGGTGGGGGTGGCGCTGGTGTGTTTTGCGCTGGTGCACTTGTCGCCGGGCGATCCTCTGGTGTCGATTTTGCCGCCTGATGCCAGTGTGGAGTTGCAGAACCAGCTGCGTACGCTCTACGGCTTTGATCGCAGCCTGCCTGAGCAATTCTTCAGCTGGGTCTGGCGCGCGCTGCAGGGCGATCTGGGCACCAGCATCGCCAGCAACCGGCCAGTCACGAGCGAGGTGATGACGGCCGTTGTCAACACGCTGCGGCTGGCGGTGGTGGCCACGCTGATCGGCTTTTTCTTCGGCTGCCTGTTCGGCTTTGTGGCGGGCTACTTTCGCAACAGTTGGCTGGACCGCGGCGCCTCGTTGCTCAGTGTCCTGGGCGTCAGCGTGCCGCACTACTGGCTGGGCATGGTGCTGGTGATCATCTTTGCAGCACAGCTCAACTGGCTGCCGGCCACGGGTGCCGGGCCGGGCGGCAGTGGCGACTGGGCCTGGGACTGGGCCCACATCCGGCACATGCTGTTGCCGGCGATCACGATGTCGGTGATCCCGATGGGCATCGTCGCGCGCACGGTGCGCGCGCTGGTGGCCGAGATATTGGCGCAAGAGTTCGTCGTCGGTCTGCGCGCCAAAGGCTTGACGCACCTGGGCGTGTTTCGCCATGTGGTCAAGAACGCTGCACCCACCGCACTGGCGGTGATGGGTTTGCAACTGGGTTACTTGCTGGGCGGCTCGATCCTGATCGAAACCGTGTTTGCCTGGCCGGGGACGGGCTTCTTGCTCAACAGTGCGATCTTTCAGCGTGATCTGCCTTTGCTCCAGGGCACGATCCTGGTTTTGGCGATGTTCTTCGTCGTGCTGAACGTCGTCGTGGACATCATTCAGACCTTGCTTGATCCGAGGATCGCCCGCGCATGAATTCAATCGCGATCCCTGCTGTTGCTGCTCTGCTTGAGCCGCCCACCCAGGGCTACTGGCGCAGCGTGTGGGCGCGCTTCATCAAAGACCCGGTGGCAATTGGCGCCAGTGCGGTGCTGCTGGTGCTGCTGATCCTGGCAGTGTTCGGCCCCTGGCTGACGCCTGCTGATCCCTTCAAGGCTTCGATGCTCAGCCGCTTGAAGCCTATCGGCACCGAAGGCTTTCCTCTCGGCACCGACGAGTTGGGCCGCGACATGCTCAGCCGCCTGATGGTGGGCGCGCGGCTGTCGCTGCTCATGGGCATCACGCCGGTGGTGCTGGCGTTTTTCATCGGCTCGGCCATCGGCATCCTGGCGGGTTACGCAGGCGGTGTGACCAACACCCTCCTGATGCGCACCATCGATATCTTCTACGCCTTCCCCAGTGTGCTGCTGGCGATCGCCCTCAGTGGCGCGTTGGGTGCCGGCATCGGCAATGCGCTGCTCAGCTTGACCATCGTCTTCATCCCGCCGATTGCGCGCGTGGCTGAGAGCGTGACCACACAAGTGCGCAACCGCGACTATGTCGAAGCCGCGCGCGCCAGCGGTGCCAACGCCTTCACGATCGTGCGTGTGCACGTGCTGGGCAATGTGTTGTCGCCGATCTTCGTCTATGCCACCAGCCTGATCGCGGTGTGCATGATCCTGGCTTCGGGCTTGAGTTTTCTGGGCCTGGGCGTCAAGCCACCCGAGCCCGAGTGGGGCCTGATGCTGAACACGCTGCGCACGGCCATCTATGTGCAGCCATGGATTGCGGCGCTGCCGG
>JBBQIB010000444.1:0-3461 GCA_038324515.1 Burkholderiales bacterium | reverse complement strand
ATGGAGACCCGAATGGACACCAAAACCAGCCCCCTCGCCGCACTGAAAGACCCCAGCTTGTTGAAACTGGATGGCCTCATCAACGGCGCCTGGACCCCCGGTCAAGCCAACCAAACGCGCTTTGCAGTGATCGACCCGGCCACCGGGCTGGCGTTGGCACAAGTCGCCAACCTGGGCGCGGTGGACGCCGCTGCGGCCATCGCCGCCGCCGACAAAGCCTGGCCGGCGTGGCGTGCTCGCCCAGCCAAAGAGCGCGGCGCCATCCTGATGAAGTGGTTTGCTTTGCTGCACCAGCATGCCGACGACCTGGCCCGCATCATGACCGCAGAGCAAGGCAAACCGCTGGCTGAGGCCAAAGGCGAAGTGAGTTATGGCGCCAGCTTTCTGGAGTGGTTTGCCGAAGAAGGCAAACGCGTCTATGGCCAGACCATTCCGACCACCGACGCCAACAAGCGCTACCTGGTGATCAAGCAGCCGATCGGGGTGTGTGCAGCCATCACGCCATGGAATTTTCCGATTGCGATGATCACGCGCAAGGTTGCCCCTGCGCTGGCTGCGGGCTGCCCGGTGGTGATCAAACCTGCCGAGCAGACGCCGCTGTCGGCTCTGGCCGTGGCCGAGCTGGCGCAACGCGCCGGCATGCCCGCCGGCGTGCTGAACGTGCTGTGCGCCGACAGCGACAACAGCATCGAAATCGGCAAGGTGCTGACCAGTTCGGACGTGGTGCGCCATCTGTCGTTCACCGGCAGCACCGAGGTCGGCCGCATCCTGGCCAGGCAGTGTGCGCCGACGATCAAGAAGATCGCGCTCGAGCTGGGCGGCAACGCGCCCTTCATCGTCTTTGACGACGCCGACATCGACAGCGCCGTCGAGGGCGCGATGATCAGCAAATACCGCAACGCCGGCCAGACCTGCGTGTGCGCCAACCGGCTGTATGTGCAGGCGGGCGTCTACGACAGCTTCGTCGAGAAACTGGCCGCCAAAGCCGGCGCCATCAAGGTCGGCAACGGCTTTGAGGCCGGTGTCAGCCAGGGGCCGTTGATCGACGACGCCGCGATCGCGAAGGTGCAAGAGCATGTTGCTGACGCGGTGGCCAAAGGCGCGCGGGTGGTCATCGGCGGCAAGCTGGCGGGCGATCGCTTCTACACACCCACGGTGCTGGCCGACGTGACGAGCGAGATGCGATGCGCCAAAGAAGAGACTTTTGGCCCGGTTGCGCCGGTGTTCAAGTTCGAGACCGAAGAAGAAGTCATCCGCTTGGCCAACGACACCGAATTCGGCCTGGCCAGCTACTTCTACAGCCGCGACATCGGGCGTGTGTTTCGTGTCGGCGAAGCGCTGGAGTACGGCATGGTGGGCGTCAACACCGGCTTGATCTCCACCGCCGAAGTGCCCTTTGGCGGCGTCAAGCAAAGCGGCCTGGGGCGCGAAGGCGCTTCGCAGGGCATGGACGACTATGTC
The DNA here is from genome assembly GCA_038324515.1 of Burkholderiales bacterium. Classification (GTDB taxonomy): domain Bacteria; phylum Pseudomonadota; class Gammaproteobacteria; order Burkholderiales; family Burkholderiaceae_C; genus Rubrivivax. Next base: position 2,000 of record JBBQIB010000444.1, on the reverse strand, counting down.
GAGATCAAGTACTTGTGTCTGGGTGACATCCAACGCTGAGCCCACAGGCGGGCACACAAAGATGGCCGCCATGACAGTGCAATTGGCCACGGCATCAGTTCACAAAGCAGGCCGACGGTGCCCGATGCGGCCAGCCCAAAAGACAGGCTTCTGATCAGAATTGCGACAGCGGCGCACCAACCAGTGCGCCGGGTGTCGCGTGGGGCTCGACTTCAGAGCTTCATGTGTGGTGCACGTCTACACACGCAAGCTGTGAGCCTACCTTTGAAGATGCAGACTCCGTTGCACCCTGCCACCCGGTCCAGGGTGGCGGCGCCACATCGACTGCAGTTGCCTGCAGCAGTCGCTGAAACAGCGGTGCGCCCTTTGGTCATCATCGGCACCGGTTACCCGGATGTGGTCAAGCTGGTGGACGCCATCAACCGCGAACAGAGGCGCTGGCAATTACTGGGCTTCATCGACGACAGGCCCGAGTGTTTGGGCAACGAAGTCATGGGGCTGAAAGTGCTGGGCGGGCGCAGCCTCATGCAGACCCTGCGCAGCGAAGGCGCCAGCTTTTTCAACAACGTCACGGGCCAGGTCAAGAACGCTGCAGCGATCGCAGAGTTGCTGGATCAACTGCGCTGTCCGACACCCAATCTTGTCCACCCGGCCGTCGATCTGTCTTATGTGCAGTTGGGTCAGGGCTGCATCCTGCAGCAAGGCTGCGCATTGGGTTCGCGCACGCGGATCGGCAACTACCTGGTGACGCGGCTGAACGTGGTCATCAGCCATGACGTGCAGATCGAGGACCATGTCTTCATCGGCCCGGGCACGGTGATCGGAAGCGAAGCGGTGATCGAGCGTGGCGCCTTCCTGGGCGCCGGTGTCACCGTCAAGACAGGCTGCAGAATTGGCGCGCAAAGTGTCATCGGTGCTGGCGCACTGGTGTCGCGCGACGTGCCCGCTCACACCACGATGGTGGGCATGGCCGCACGAGCCGGACCGGGCAACGGCCGCGAATGACGTCACTGAGGCCGTCATTGAGGCCGTCACCCAAGCCGCCACCCAAGCCATCCGTCGCGCTGTCGATCGTGGTGCCCACTTACGGCGGCGCTGGCAGCTTGGCCGAGTTGTGCGCCAGGTTGGCACAGATGGCGCAAGATCAGCGGTTGAGCTGGGAGCTGTGGGTGATCGACGACGCCAGCCCGGACCCTACACCCCAGGTCATGGCCCCACTGGCTGCTGCAGACCCCCGCATCCACTACCTGCGGCTTCCCACCAACGCCGGCCAGCACCCAGCCACCGTGACAGGGTTGCGCCTGGCGTGTGGTGAAGCCACGGTGACGATGGACGATGACCTGCAGCAAGCACCCGAGTCCATCCCGCTGTTGCTGGCAGCACTGCAGCAGGGCGCCAGTGTCGCGATTGCACGCTTTGGCAAGCCGCAACATGCGCTGTGGCGGCAGTGGGGCAGCCGTTGTCTTTCACCCTACAGCAATCGACACCAGCCCGACCAGGCCTTGAGCATCACCAGCTTCAAGGCCTTTACGCGCGAAGCAGCAGACCGGCTGGCGCAGGCCGCGCCCGTGCATGGCAAGTTCTATCTGAGCACAGTCATGCAGCAGGTCATACCGCGCAAGCAAATCGTCAACGTGGATGTGCCGCACTTCAAGCGCCGGCATGGCAGCAGTGGCTATGGGCCGCTGGCCTTGGTGCGGCTGGCATGGCGCGCCATACAGAGCCGCGCCCATGTGCCACCGAGCCCTTAGCGTGGAAGTGTTTCATGGTCTCGGGCGTTGTCGCTCCACATCATGAAACTGAAGGCGAAACTTGCCGCAAAGAGAGCCTGAGCTTGCGTACACCACCGTTGCACCCACTGCGGCGCCTGTCGCGCTGGGGGTTGCGCTGGCCGTTGCGCTGGCTGTTGCGCTGGGTGTCGCGCTGGGTGTTGCGCTGGCTGTTGCCTTTGCTGCTGCTCGGGCTGCTGCTGCGCTTTGTGGACCTGGGGCAGTTGCAGC
>JBBQIB010000443.1:0-3470 GCA_038324515.1 Burkholderiales bacterium | reverse complement strand
TCATAGCGCGCCTGCGCGTACCAGCGCGGCTGCGGGTCGTTGTCCATGCTGTTGATGCTGACCGGCTGCGGGTTGTTGGTGTTGTTGGTGCGCGGGTCCATGCGCCAGCGCCCCGGGTACTCGTGGTTGCCCAGCGAGCCAAACAGCGGCGCGTGCTGCAGCACAGCGCCGCCGGTGTAGGGCGAGCCCGGGTTCCAGCGGCGGGCGGTACCCTGCAGCGACTGAAAGAAACTCGGGTTGCCGGGGAAGTTGGCGTTGCCGCCCCCACCGACGCGGTCAAACCACTCACTGGCGCGGTTGGGTTGGCTGACAAAGTCGCCAGGGAACAGCACGGCATCGACGGTGCCCACGGTCTCGACCAGCTTTTGCATGTTGGCCGAGCACATCGCGTTGTTCTGATGGTCTGAGGTCAACAGGATGCGCAAGCCCTGGCCGGCCACCGGCAGTGGCTGCAGCGTAAAACGGCCTGAACGCCAGGCCTGGCCGCCAGCTTCGCTGACCGCCACATACGGCACGCGCTGGCCAGCGACCAAACCGCTGACCACCGCCTCGTGGCGATAGACCCGCCGCTCGCGCGGTGTCGTCCAGCCGCTGGTGATCATCTGAAAGACTTGCGATCCCGAATCTTCCAGCATCTGCGTCATGCGCGAGGTGGTGGCGACAAACTCACGCTCTGCTGCGCTGCCGCTTTCGCCCACACCCGTGCCCACCCGCACACTGTGGCGCCCACCCTCAATTTCGCTGAACCACACCACGCGCACCGTGTCGGCGCCGGGGTTTTGCAGCATCGGCTCGCTCAGGATGCTGCGGTTGGTGTCAAAGCTGGCGGTGGGCAGTGGCGGCAGTGTGGCCTGCGGCGTGGCAGCCGCGGTTTCATCGCCGTCGTCGCTGCCACCACAGGCGGCCAGCGGCAAAACCGCGCCTGCGGTGACCACCGGCAAGCTGGCGCCGAGTTGCAACACACGCCGTCTGGAGGGGTGCTGCGGGCCCTGTTGCCCTGACTTGGCTTCAGTCGCTTCAGTGGCTTCATTGGCTTCAGTGGCTTCGGCCTGCACAGAAGGAGAAGGCTGGTTTGCAGATGCTGAAGGGTCGTTGGGGAAACTCTTGCCAAACATGATCGGGCTCCTGATTGAATGACGCCGCCGATGCTGTGGATCAGCCATGAAATTTCAGTGACAGTACCCTGCCTGCCGCAAGGACATCTGCCTGACGCAAGAACCGACAGCTGTGCCGAAGCGCTTTCACAAATCTGCTCGCCTTCAAGCCATGCGGCTGACCTGCACGCTGACGCTCATGCTCTCGAAGTCGTCGGCCTCACCCATCCAGGAGCCCGACACCGGTGCGGCTTGTTCAGGCGTGCGGGTGTAGGCGACACGGATCAGGTCGGTGCCGCCATACAAGGTGTTGGTGGGGTCGAAGGGGATCCAGCCGGCACCGGGCAAGTACACATGCAGCCAGGCGTGGGTGGCGCCCGAGCCCCGCGTGCCGCCAATGTCGCGGCTTTCGATGGTGTGGACCTTGTCGGCAGCGGCACCGGCAGGATCGCCGGGTACGGCGCTGGCATCAAACTCATTGTCCAGCGCACCGTCGTAGATGTAGCCAGAAACGAACCGCGCGGCCAACCCCAGGCCACGCACCGCTTCGATCATCAACAGCGCAAAGTCTCTGCAGGTGCCACTGCGCAAAGCCAGGGTTTGTGAGGGCCGCTGGGTACCCATGGCGTCACGCGCAGCGTAGGCAAAGTCGCTGCGGATGGCTTCGGTGATGTTGACCAGCACATCGCGGGTGTGTATGCGGCCGCGCTGCGGCAGGCAAGGCGCCATCCAGGCGGCCACGGCCTCGCGGTCTTCGGGATACTGCAACTGCAAGAAGTTGGCCAAGTCGAGCTTGCGCTCCTCGGAGTATTCAAACGGGTAGGTCTCGGCTTCGGGCGAAACGGGCAGTTGCTGATTGGCCACGGCCAGGTGCTCGATCGAGAACCGCGCGGTAAAGCGCAACTCTTGCGCCGGCAGCAGCGGCTGCACCACCGCCAGCGAATTGGAAAACGCATCGTGCATCCAATGCTGCTTGCTGTGCGGCGACACCTCCAGACCCGAGCTGAGGATCTTCAGATCATGCGCAGGCCGCGGATGAAAAGCCACGCGGTGCTCTGCAAAGCTGACCGGCCGCTTGTAGCGGTAGATCGTGGTGTGTTCGACAGCAAGAATCACGGACATGGCGAGGTCAAAACATTCGCACAAGGCGGAGCAACGATTGTCGTTGCTGGTGGCAGATTGCTTTCGAACAGGCACCGCAGTCGCAGCCGCCTTCGCATCCGCAGTCTCACTCGCACTCGCATCCGCATTCGCATCCGCGTCCGCTTTGGCATTCGCTTTCGCACGCCGCATCCGATGGCAGATACTCGGCGCTGGCTGCGGCCGTCTGCCGCTGACACGAGGGGACGACAATGGTCAGGCGACTTCGAACACTGGCATTGGCGATGGTCAGCACACTGGCGTCGTCCGGCGTCTGGGGTGCGGCGGCGCCAGCGGCCGACGCGCCACGGCAGGTGGGCCCGTTCGAGATCAGCAGGCATGTGGGGCGGGTCGGCGACAACGGCCGTTTCCTGCGCACAGGCAACCCCTCCGCGAGTCGGGCAACGGCGAACGCTTCGACGTGCTGCTGACCATCGACCTGGGGACCGGCAAACCGCAGGCGCTGTGGCTGGACCCGCGCCGCACCCCCAACGGGTCGATTGGCGAGATCGATTCGGCCTGGATCGCGACCCACTTGCGCTGGGTGGGCGATGCCAGCGGGCGCGAACGCCTGACCGCCCCTTGAGCGCCGCCCGACGCGGCGCGAGCGCAGCCCCAGGTGCCATACCTTACAGGCAGGGTTGACAGGTGAGCACGACCGGCTGGTTGAGCGCCGCAGGTGGCCTGGCCGGCGGCGTGGGGCTGTTCTTGCTGGGCATGTGGCTGATGACCGAAGGGCTCAAGCAGTCCGCCGGCCCGCAGTTGCAGCAGATACTGGCGCGCGCCACCAGCAGCCCGGCGCGTGGCCTGGCCACCGGCGTGCTGCTGACGGCGGTGGTGCAATCCTCCAGCGCCGTCACGGTGGCCACCATCGGTTTTGTCAACGCCGGGCTGCTGAGCCTGGCGCAAGCCATGTGGGTGCTGTTTGGCGCCAACGTCGGCACCACGATGACCGGCTGGCTGGTGGCCGTGGTGGGGCTCAAATTCAAGATCGAACTGCTGGCGCTGCCGCTCATCGGCGTGGGCATGCTGATGCGCATGGGGGGCGAGCTCAGCCGGCGTGGCGCCATCGGCATGGCCTTGGCGGGTTTTGGCTTGCTGTTCATCGGCATTGCCACTTTGCAGAGCAGTTTTGGGCTGCTGTCCACCCACTTTGCGTTGCCGGTGGGCACCACGGCTGTCGACACGCTGCTGCAAGTGCTGGGCGGAGCGGCTTTGACGGTGCTGATGCAATCC
>JBBQIB010000442.1:0-3480 GCA_038324515.1 Burkholderiales bacterium | reverse complement strand
GGAACAGCAGGCCATGTCAACGCGCACCGGGCTGGCGCCTGAAGGGGACAGATTGCGGGAAGGCTCGAAGGGGGTAAGTTCCCCCTGCGGCTGGGTCGAGGAAAGCCGCCAATGAGGGAGGGCACGGCCCAGGGGCACCAGACTCCACGACTGACCGGCGTCACGCCCATGAGCGCCGCGCGGCAGCGCAAGCTGCACGTCGGCCACTTCGCCTTCATGCGTTCGGTCGTCCAGGGTCTCGACGCCAGAGAAAGCTGGGAGCGGTATCTCCGCGTCGAAGGCGAGGCCACCGACCAGCGCACCGTCCGCGCCACCATCGGCTGGATCCGGGAAGAGTTTGCCGTTGCCGCCAAACGCCATGACCGGTACGGCACAGCACGCTTGGTGCGGATTGACGCCACACGCATCGCTGACCCGGCGCTTGAACTGCCGAGCCTGGAGGCCTTCGCTGAAGCACGTGGCTTGGAGGACGAGCTGCAATCAGAGCAGATGGCTGCCTACGAAGCCGAGTACGGTCGCGCGACGCAGCGCCTGCGCAGGCGCGCGCGCCTGATCGCCCGCCAGCTCGAAGCGCTGCGCTGGCTCGAAGGCCTTGTCGCACAGTCGCCGAAGGCGGGCGACTCAGTCGCTGCTTGGCTGAACCCGACCCTGGCCAGCCATCTGGAGGCGGCCGACATCTTCACGCTTGCCCAGCTGGTGGAGCGCATCAACGGCGTGGGCCTGCGTTGGTACTCCAGCATCAAGGCGATGGGGCAGGGCAAGGCCCAGCGCATCGTCGAGTGGCTGCACGGCATCTCGAGCACGTATCCGGACATTACCGGGCTGCAGGTCGGCCGCCATGTCGCGATGGCGCGCAGCAAGCTGTACGTGCATGAACTCAATGCCGTGGTCGTGCCGGCCACCGCCATCCGCCCTCTGGAAAAATTCATCGTGCCCGCCGAGATCGACGGCACGCGCGGGCTGTACCGGCGCCCACAAGCGCAGTGCCTGCTGAAGGCAACCAATGACTATCAGGCCATCCTCGCCTGGTTGCGCTCCAAGCACGGCCTCACCCCGGATCAGAAAGCCCACCTCAAAGCGCGCCGCCGCCAGCGGGACCTCATGGGCAACCACGGTGTTGAGCAAGGCCTGGACTGGCTGCAGGCGCTGTCGAACACCCAGCGGGCGTACAGGAAGGAAGCGGAACGGTTTCTGCTCTGGGCCATCACGCACAAGGGCAAGGCCCTGTCCTCGATGAGCAACGAGGACTGCATTGAGTACCGCGACTTTCTGGCCGACCCGCAACCGCGCAGCCGCTGGTGTGGTGACCGGGGGCGCGAGCGCTGGTCGCCGCTGTGGCGGCCGTTCGAAGGGCCGCTGTCCGTATCGTCGCAGCGACACGCCGTCACGATTCTGAAGAACCTCTACGGGTTCCTGGTGGACCAGAACTACCTGATGGGCAACCCGTGGTCAGCGGTCGGCGTGCCGCGAACCGCAGGGCCGAAGGTGAACGCGGGGCGGAGTTTCAGCCTGGCGCAGTGGGCGTTCATCGAAGGGCAGCTGGAGATGCTGCCGGCAACCTCGGCGAACCAGCGGCTGACGTTTGGGCTGCATCTGCTCTATGCGACCGGGCTGCGATTGTCGGAAGTGGTGGCGTCCACGGTCGACGACATGCAGTGGGTGGAGTACCCGGCCGATGCGTCCGACGACGAGGCGATGGAGGGATGGTTGCTGCGCGTGATCGGCAAGGGGCAGAAGGAGCGGGAGGTGCCATTGCCTGTGGACGTGGTGAGCGAGCTGGCTAGGTACATGGTCTCCCGAGGGCTCGATGCGGACCCGGAGGACATCGGCAACCAGGGGGCGTGTTTGCTGGGCAAGGCTAGCGATGCCGCACAGCGCGCCCCGGGACTGAGCAACGGCCAGGTGCTCGACCCTCGGCAAGGGATCGCAGCGACGACGTTCTACGACCAGATCAAGGCGTTCTTCGAGGACTGCGCCAGCGTTCTGCGAGGGCAGGGCGATGCGAAGGGGGCAGATCGGTTCGCAAAGGCCAGCACCCATTGGATGCGCCACTCGCATGCCAGCCACGCGATCGCCGGCGGGATGCCGATCGAGATCGCACAGCAGAACCTCGGGCATGCGTCGCTGGCCACCACGACCGTGTACGTCACGACCGAAAAGCGCCGGCGGATGAAGGCGGTCGAGGCGTTCTGGAAACGTTAGCCGGCAACCGAAGCCCTGCCAATGGGCGGCTTCGCCCGCCGAACATAGGCGCATCTGAGAACGTCCCGGCCGAAGCGGCGGAAATCCTTTGAATCCCCAAACGCAGTTCAGTGCCCAGTACTGTCGTTCTATCGCAAGACGTCGGCAGCCAGGCTGGCAGATGCAGACACTGCATGCATCGACACACCACACACCGCCTGGAGCCATACCATGAACACAACCCTTCGCACCGCCCCCCGCTTCGCTGCTGCAGTTTTCGCAGCCGTGATGACCCTAGCTACCTTGATGGGCGTGGGCCAGCTGGCTGACCACGGCACTGCTACTGTGCAGATGGCGCAGGCTAAGACTGTTCAGCACGTCAGCGTCTGACCGGCAGCGGAAGCAAGCACCGAGCAACCGACATCATGCCGGCGACACTGCTGTTGAGCTTTGCGCAGCGACGCGTCAGGCGTTGGCTGTGATGAAGTGTGGTCGGCCCAGCGTTCACATGCCTCGGTTGGATGTCAGTGATACCCACCCAGAAGCCGAGCGTCTCCTATCCCTGGATGTCGCGGTCCATCTTCACTCGTGCCGGCGCCCGTGAGCAAAGCGGAGCGGGTCAAGACCGGAAAGCGCTTCGAGCTGGGCCCGGCTACTTCTTCGACCCGCGCAGCGCCGCAAGCTCGCCTTTCAGTGCCGCACCTGCAACCGCGGCGGCCTGCGCCTCCATCCGCGCGCTCGATGCGGCCTGTCGCTCGGTCTCTGCCTGCCTGAGCGCGCGGTCCAGTTCTGCCTTGATATCCAAGATTCGGGCTTCGAGCTGCGTCTCTTTCGATTCGGCGGCTGTGGCGCGCTCACGCTGGACGTGGACCTCGGCCTGCAGCGCCAGATTCGCCGCCTCGTGGTCGGCGGCCAGTTGCTCGAGTCGATCCTTGTCGTGCTCGAGCTTGGCAATCGCTTGCTCGGCCTGGCGCACCTGTGCTTCGAGGGCGGCGGCTTCCTGTTTCGCGCGGGCGCGGATTTGGTCCACCTGAAGCGCCGTGCGCTCCTCAAGCAGTGCCCAAAAGTCGCGGCCCAGACTCATCAGCCGTTCTACGGCCGCCTCGGGGAGGTCAATTTGGGCTCGCCGCTGGCGGCCAGCTTCCTTCCAGTTATCCAGGTAGCGCTTGACAGTCGAGTAGCTGCCCCCGCCGATGGCAGCCTGGACGGACAAGATGCCCGGTTCCTCGCCACGTGCTGTGAGCATGTCGGCGACCTCGAACACTCGATCTTGCGTGACCAGCGCTTTTGCCATTCAGA
>JBBQIB010000441.1:0-3506 GCA_038324515.1 Burkholderiales bacterium | reverse complement strand
CGTTGTCGAATGATCCCTGCGGCCAGTCAGGCGCGCCTGGCCATGGGGTGGAAGCAGTGGCAAATGCAAGTTCGAGCGGGCGCCGGACTACATCTGCGCCAGGGGAATGCCGGCCGCACTTTCGTCGGCGCCCAGGGCCGTGATGAGCAGGTTCAGGTCGATTTCCAGCCGCTGCAGGGTGGCTTCGTCCAGGCTGGCCAGCGCCAGCGGCAACACGCCTGTAAAGGGCCCTGGCACCTTGCGCAGCACCCGGGTGCCTTCGGGCAGGATGCGCAGTTGCACGGCACGCCGATCGTTCGCTCGCTTTTCAGTCGCCACCAACTGCGCCGTCACCAGGGCCTTGACCAGGTTGCTGGCCGTCGTCTGGTGGATATCCATGGCACGTGCCAGCGCGTTGACGCCGATACCGGGCTGGTCGCGAATCACGGCCAGCGCCCAGACCTGGGCGCCGCCAATGCCGGCCTTCTTCTCGACCTGCTGAAAGTGTGTCTTGACGGCGTTGAACACCAGCCTGAAGCGCCTCAGCACCCGCGTGGGGGCATCGACGCTGTCCGCGCTGGCGGGCAAAACCCGCATCTGCGCCTGCCCGGGGCTCGCTCGTGCAGCCGCTGCTTCGGCGCCAAGGGGCTTGGGGGGAGGGGTCTTTGATGCAGCCATTTGTGAATCATATGCCTGCGACTGGTGTGATTGCGACTGCGACTGCGACAGCGACTGCGACAGCAACAGCGATTCGCTGCAGGGGCTGATGTGGGCCGGGCCGGGATGCAAGATGCCAGCCGCCGGCGCTGCAGTGGCAAAAAAACGGGCCCACGAAGGGCCCAAACGAACAAGAAACTCTCTCCTGACCATTCGCAGCACACAGTTTCAAGAGGGGCCTTGAAACGGTGTGTCTAGAAATGGTATGGAGAGTCTATTTGTGAAAATGCAGGCTGTAAAGTGTTTCATTCGGCGTGCTTTGAAACTTGCCGTCGGCTGGCTTCAAGGCGCCGGGTATTGAACGTCGGCACGGCGATTCTCCGCCCACACTGATTCACCCTCTCCCCGGGCCTTGGGCTTGCTTTCGCCCCAGCTGACGGCTTCCAGTTGCGCTTCGCTTGCGCCGTACAGTTTCAACGCTTGCACCACGGCTGCGGCCCGTTTCTGGCCCAGCGCCAGGTTGTACTCGGTACCGCCGCGCTCATCGGAGTTGCCTTCGACGGTGACCCGCAGTCTGGGGTTGGCTGCCAGGTAGCGCCCATGTTGCTGGATCAGGCCGCCGAATTCGTCGCGGATCTGAAACTCGTCGAAATCGAAATAGACACTGCGTTCGCGCCAGACCCCACTCTGGCGATCCAGATGCGCAGGCAATTGCACTGTGCGCACAGCCGACTCAGGGCTCGCAGCCGGTGTTGCAGGGTTGGCTGCCGTTGTCGTCGCGGGCGCATCGGCTGTCGTCCGGGTCTGGGCCGCTGCGCTGAGCGCTGGCGCCGCTGGCGCCGTCAAAGGCGTGCTGCTGCATGCGCCCAGTACCACCGCGGCAGCAGCAAGCAGCCAGGGCGCAATGCCGGATCGGGTGGATTGGCGTCTGAAGTCGCGGCCCCGTGCAGCTGGTGCCGGCGAGCCGGCTGACGCATGAGGTACGGCTGCACACACCGCAGCGAAGTCAGACCGCAACTGCGGGGCAAAGGTCGTGGGGATTCTTTTCAAATCGGTTCTCCTGGTTGGAACTGTGAATTGAAGGTCAGACTTCGATGCTCAGTGTTCACCTGGCGCTGCAGCTTGAGCAGGCCGCGCAGTCAGCGCATCGATCAGGGCCGAGAGCGTGGTCGTACCGCTCCAAGGTCGATGCAACAACAGAAAAGCGCCCTGCGTTGCGCGCCGGCCAGTGGCGTGCACCGAGGTTGGGGGGCGTTGAGTGATGACATCCGCCAGAGTATGTTTGTAGAAATCTGTTTTGTCCAGTCCCGCCTGAAGTGCCAGCCCCAAGCGCCCCCTGCAGCGCCGGCGCCCGTACACATTTGATCTTCTGGTTCACCGGCCTCTCGAACAAGAACCAGTGCGACGCTCTGAAACTTTGAGCCTCTCAGCCTCTCAGCTTTTGAGCCTCTCAGCCTCTCAGCTTCCCAGCTTCCCAGCCTCTCAGGGCTTGTCGGCGTTTTTCCGCAGTTCACTTTCAACCCAGGGCAGTGCTTCGTCAAAAGCCACGGCCACGGCGCGCGACAGCGCCTGCGCAGCGCCGGCGGCGTTTTCGCTCGCCACCGGCGCTTGCGCTTCAAAGCGCCGCGCAGCGATCTTCTGCCGGCTGCGGCGGTCAAACAACTCCAGCGTCATCGCCAGCCGGCCCCGGCCTGCAGTGGCCCCGAGCTCGTGGTGCAGTTGGTCGACGCCCACCAGCAGCAGCCAGTCGGCGCGCATCGGGTCGCCCATCATGCCCACCGATTGCGCCACGCCACGCGCTTGCAGCCGCTCTTGCAGCAGCCGCGGCACCTGGCGCACGGGCCTTTCGGTCCAGGATGCAAATTGATAGAAACTGTAGGCGCCGGGCTGGCGCGAAAAGGCAATGCTCAGCGTGTCAGCCACCGCGTGCGAAGGGCGCGCCTGCAGCAGCAAGCCTTCAACCCACGGCTTGTCCAACGCCGCCGGCGGCGCAACGGCGGCGTCGCGCAGCGACCACTGCACGTGGGCCGGCGCATCGCCGCCCAGATCGAGCGAGATACAGCCGCCAAGCAGCAGCGCTGAGAAGGCCGCCAACAGGTGCGCGCGCCGGGTTGCGTGATGAAGCTGTCTCGGGTTCATGGCTTGGCTTCTCCGGGTCCTCGCTGGCCCGGGGTGGGGCCCAGCACGGCGGCGCGCGGGTCACGCAGGCGGTCCAGCACGCGGGTGGCAGCTTCCAGGCTGGCGCGCAGCTCGCTGGTGGTGGCATTGAGCTGGTCTTCGACCTGTTCTGCAGACAACTCCAGGCGGCGTGTGGTGGCACCGGCTTGTTGCTCCAGCCGCTCGACCGAAGCTTTCACCTGATCCAGCGTGGCGCGCGCTCCGATCAAGGTGTCGTTGGTTTTATCCAGCGCGGTGCGCGCCACATCCAGGGTCTGGCTGGCCTGCAAAGCCAGGTTATCCACTTGTTGGTTGGCGCTGTCAGCCAGGGCGGTGACGCTGGCGCCGGTGGTTTCGGCCACGCTCGCCACGCGTTCGCTCACTGCGCTCAGTCGACTGGCTGAACCAGCGATCGAGGTGGCGGCCTCGCCGGTGTTCTTCAATGTACTTTCCAGCACGCCCAGGCGTTGCTCCAGGCCCTTCGCCAGATCCCCCAGGCGATTGATGGTGGCCATCAGCTGGACCGTATTGTCCTTGGACACCAAGGCGCTGAAGTTGTTCAGAGCCACAGTGGCCAGGTCGCCGACGCGGTTGACCCGGCCGGTCATCTCGTCCATGCCCGAGCGGCCCTCGCCGATCACCGGCAGCTGGTTGCCTTCTTCAATGCGAGTCAACGCTGCGCCAGCAGGTTCGCGGGTGATCAGATTGATGGC
>JBBQIB010000440.1:0-3511 GCA_038324515.1 Burkholderiales bacterium | reverse complement strand
TTGATGAGTGAGCTGACGGCGGCGGTGGTGGTCTGCACCTTGGACGGCAGGGTGCTGCTGTACAACAACCGGGCGCGCCTGCAGTTTCGCGCCTTGTCGGCTGCACCAGCGCTGGCTGGAGGTGTCGAGCTGTTGGGGCTGGGGCGAAGCATTTATGGTGCCTTTGATCGTCACTTGATCGCTCAGGCGCTGGCCAGCGTGCAGCAGCGGCTGCAGCGCGGTGCTGCGCATCCCAGTGCGCAATTCGTCATCAGCTCACGCGCGGGCCAATTGTTGCGGGTCCAGCTGGCGCCGGTGCGTGGCCTGGCGCAGGAGTTTCATGCTCCGAAGGGGCAGCCCCCTGGGGCAGCCGACGCCAAAGGTGCCGACTCGCAGACTGGCTCGGTCGCAATCGCTGGCTTTGTACTGATGCTGGAAAACATCACCACCGAGCACGAAGCCGAAGCCGCCAAAGAGCGATTGATCATGGGCTTCAGCCGCCAGATGCGGGTGGGGCTGGAAGCACTTCAGCGTGCAGTGCGTAGCTTGGCTGAGACTGAACACGCTGCCGTATCACTGCCTGCTGCATCAGCGGCCTTTGCGTCGCCGGCCTCCGTGTCATCTGTCCAATTGCTGAAGGCGCTGAGCGAGCAGACGCAATCGCTGCGCAACCAACTGCAAAGCTTTGCGGCAAGCAGTGCACAAGCCTTGGCAAGCCGCCGGACTCTGCAGGCGATGCCAGGCAGCGAGCTGCTGCAGGCAGCCAAAGTGCGCATCGAATCTCGTTCTGCCTTGCGGTGTCAGACGTCGTTGCCCGATGCGCCCTTGTGGTTGCAGATCGACAGTTTTGGTTTGTTGCAGGCCTTGGAATTTCTGGCCGTGCGGCTGCAAGAGTCCTTGAGCCTGACGCGCTTGCAACTGCGCCTGACTGCCGCTTCAGAAACCCGTGCCCACCTGGATCTGGTGTGGGCGGGGCAACCCGTCAGCACCGAGACCGTGATGTCCTGGGAGTTGGACCCGATGGTGTTGGCCAAGCCGAACAGCTCAGCGCATGCAGACCCGCCCGGCGGTCCCGGCAATCCCGAGCTTGCGGCCAGCACGCTGGCACTCAGCAGCGTCCTGACGGTGCGCGACGTGGTGCTGCGCCACGGCGGTGAATTCTGGTTCGAGCGCGACCGCGCACGGCAAGAGCTTTGTTTGCGCTTTGCGCTGCCATTGGGCGCCTGGGCTGCCGAAGCTGAGTTGGACAACGCTGCAGCATCGACACACCAGGCATCCAGCCACCCTGCGGGCGACGCGGCCGATCGGCAAACTGCCTTGTCGCCAGCAGACAGCCGCCCCGTGTTTGTCGACTTTGACCTCTTTGGCCGCCAGGTGGAAGACCGGGCGATGCACGAACGGGCGCTGAAGGATCTGGACTTCACCGTCTTTGATACCGAAACCACCGGGCTGCAGCCGCAGAATGGTGACCGCATCATCCAGATCGGTGCCACCCGCGTGGTGGCCGGCAAACTGCTGCGGGCCGAGAGTTTCGACCAGTTGATCGACCCCCAGCGTGACATCCCTGCCGCAGGCATCGAGATCCACGGCATCACCCCTCAGATGCTGAGAGGCATGCCTCGCATCACCGAGGTCTTGCCGGCTTTTCACGTCTACACCCAAGACACCGTGCTGGTCGCCCACAACGCAGCTTTTGACATGCGCTTCTTGCAGTTGCAAGAGGCTGATTGCGGCGTGCGCTTCGATCAGCCGGTGCTCGACACCTTGTTGCTTTCTGCCGTGGTCCATCCGCAGCAGGAAAGCCACCGCCTGGAGGCCATCGCGCAACGCTTCGGCATCACGGTGATCGGCCGCCACACCGCTTTGGGCGATGCGCTCGTGACGGCAGAGTTGTTCTTGAAGCTGCTGCCTTTGTTGGACGCGATGGGCATTCACACTTTAGGCCAGGCGCTGCAGGCGTCGCAGAAGACTTACTACGCCAGCATCAAGTACTGACGCCGGTGCCCTGCGTTTCGCGGGCCTGGGTCTTCGACAGCACTGTTTTTACTGAATGGGCAGGGGCCGAGGTTGGCCTTTGTCGTCGATCGCCACATAGGTCAGGTCAGCTTCGGTGACCTTGACCACCTGCAGATTGGCCGGGTTGCGCTCGGCAAACACATCCACATGCACGCTGACGCTGGTGGTGCCGATGCGCGTGACGCGGGCGTAGAAGCTCAGCAAATCCCCCAGGCTCACCGGCTGCTTGAAAATGAACTGGTTGACCGCCACGGTGGCAATACGCCCCTTGGCGATGCGGCTGGGCAGCACGGCGCCTGCCAGGTCCACCTGGGCCATGATCCAGCCGCCAAAGATGTCGCCATTGGCGTTGACGTCGGCGGGCAGCGGCATCACCCGCAGCACCAGCTCGTGCTGGCCTCGCAGGTTCAGCGGGTGCATCACGGGGTCGGGCTGCGGCTCGGACATCTGGCAACTTTCTGGCCCTACTCCGGGCGATAACGGGGGATAACGGACGATTGCGGGCGATCAACGGGCGATCCACGGGCTGAAAGGGCCGTCGTCGGTCGATCAGCCTGAGGAGGCGTCAGGACGACAATACT
This sequence comes from Burkholderiales bacterium, assembly GCA_038324515.1. Taxonomy (GTDB): domain Bacteria; phylum Pseudomonadota; class Gammaproteobacteria; order Burkholderiales; family Burkholderiaceae_C; genus Rubrivivax. Next base: position 935 of record JBBQIB010000440.1, on the reverse strand, counting down.
GCCATGCGTTCAATGAAGACTGCAGCGGTTGAAGCCGCTGGCACGACGGTGCCCGATCCAGCGGCCCAGCGATCCGACTGGGCCACCTTGTCCAGGCTCTTGCCTTATCTTTGGCAGTACCGCTGGCGGGTGGGCCTGGCCCTGAGCTTCCTGCTGGCCGCCAAAGCCGCCAACGTGTCGGTGCCGGTGCTGCTGAAGTACCTGGTCGATGCCTTGTCGATCAAGCCGGGCGAGCCAGCGGCGATGCTGGTCGTGCCCGTGGGGCTGCTGGTGGCTTACGCTTTGCTGCGCCTGTCGACCTCGCTGTTCACCGAATTGCGCGAGCTGGTCTTTGCCAAGGCCACCGAAGGCACCGCCCGCAGCATCTCGCTGCAGGTCTTCAGGCACTTGCACGCTTTGAGCCTGCGCTTTCATCTGGAGCGCCAGACGGGCGGCATGACACGCGACATCGAGCGCGGCACGCGGGCCGTGCACTCCTTGATCTCCTACTCGCTGTACAGCATCTTCCCGACCTTGGTGGAGGTGGTGATGGTGCTGAGCCTGCTGGCCTGGAAGTTCGACGCCGCTTTCGCCTGGATCACGCTGGCAGCCCTGGTGCTGTACATCGGCTTCACGGTGACAGTGACCGAATGGCGCACCCAGTTCAGGCGGGAGATGAACGAGCTCGACTCGCACGCCCACAGCCGTGCCATCGACGCCTTGCTGAACTACGAGACCGTCAAGTACTTCAACAACGAAGACTTCGAAGCCAAACGCTACGACCAGAACCTGGAAGGTCTGCGCCGCGCAGCGCTGAAAAGCCAGACCACGCTGAGCATCCTGAACACTGGCCAGCAACTGATCATTGCAGCAGCGCTGATCGCCATGCTGTGGCGCGCCACCCAAGGTGTGGTGGAAGGGCGTTTGACGCTGGGCGACCTGGTGATGGTCAACGC
>JBBQIB010000439.1:0-3514 GCA_038324515.1 Burkholderiales bacterium | reverse complement strand
TTCGATTGACCGGCGCTGCTGGCAGCTGGGGACGATTCTTCATCGAGACGTCGCTGCGCAAGCGCAGTGGCAAGCTCTGCCTGTCAGGCGCTGCCTGTGCTGTCTACACTGCGGGGTCGTGACCCGCCTACCCGTCACTGCACCCGATCCCCATCATGCCCCGTACGGCTCTGATCAGCGAAGCTCTCAAACCATCCGACAGCAAAGCTGCGCGCGGCGCCGGTCAGCGGCCCACAAGCGATGAGCCCGCCGTTGCCCGCTCGCGCGATGCTGACCGCTCGCAGCGCGACATTCTGGACGCTGCTTTGCAAGAGTTTGCCGAGCACGGCCTGGGCGGTGCACGCATGGACCGCATTGCCCAGCGCGCAGGGCTCAACAAGCGTTTGATCTACTACTACTTTCAGCACAAAGAAGGGCTCTTCGTGGCCGTGCTGGAGCGCGCTTACGAAGGCATTCGCCACGAAGAGCAGTTGCTGAACATGTCTCAGGTCGAGCCCATCGAGGCCATCCGGCGGCTGATCGCCTTCACCTGGAACTACTACATCGCACACCCGGAATTCTTGACCCTGCTGAACAGCGAGAACCTGCACCGGGCGCGCCACCTGAAGCAATCTGCCAAGGTGCGCCGGATGCACTCGCCGCTGGTCAGTACCCTGGCCGATGTGTTGGAGCGCGGCCACCGCAGCGGCCTGTTCAGGGCCGGCGTGGACCCTGTGCAGCTGTATATCTCGATCGCCGGGCTGTCGTACTTTTACCTGGGTAACTGCCATACCCTGTCGACGATCTTCGATCGTGATCTGATGGGCGCCAGGCCCAAGGTCGAACGCTTGTCGCACATGACCGACCTGGTGCTGGGTTATCTGGTGCGAGAGTGAGCTGGTCAGGAGAGCGAGGGCTGCAGTGCACTGCTGAGAACATCAAAAATGCGGGTGTGCCCCGTTGCTCAAAGCCCCAACTCGCGCCTATGATTCACCAAAGCGTTAACTAAACCCGGTCATGGTGACCCGGGTAACCAGCAAGGAGACGAGGATGAGCGGACTTCAGGTCAACCCCCACCCAGCCAACCCAGCCCAGCCACTCAACCGGCTCAACCCACTCAAGAGGCGCCAGGCGCTGCGACTGGCACTCGGCACCTGCACTGCCCTGTTTGCCGGTCTGGCCATGAGCACCCACGCCAGCGCGCAGTGGCAGCCCAACAAGCCCATCACGATCATCGTGCCCTGGGCCGCAGGTGGTGCCACCGACCAAGTGACGCGGCTGGCAGCTTCTGAGCTGGAGGCTGGGCTGGGTCAAAAGATCGTCATCGTCAACCAACCGGGCGGCGCAGGCTCCATCGGCACCAAAGCGGCGATGGATGCACCCAAAGACGGCTACACCTGGACCGCAGGCGCAGCCAAGTCGCTGGGCACTTACCCGGTGCTGGGCATGATCAACAGCAAGCTGGACGACTTCCATCTGTTTTTGGCTGTTACCAACGTGTCCATAGTCAGCGTCAACCCCGCCACGCCTTACCAGACGATGCAGCAGTTGCTGGACGCCATGAAGACGCGCACGGTGACGGTAGCCACCGCCGGCAACAGCTCTTCGGGGCACTTCGCGATTGAAGCCATTGCCAAGGCCACAGGCGTCAAATACCGCCACGTCACCTATGACGGCGGCAACCCGGCGGTGGTGTCCACCGTGTCGGGTGAGACCGAGGTCACCACACAACTGGCGCCCGAGCAGGCCGAGATGATCAAAGGCAAACGGCTGCGACCGTTGGCGGTGGTGGGCGACGAAGCGCTGACTTTTGAGGGCGTGGGCACGATCCCGCCGATCACCCAATTCGTCAAGGATTTCCCCAAGGTCACCACCGGCTTTGGCATCTTCATTCCCAAAGGTGTGCCAGCCGAGGTGGTAAGCACAGTTGAGAAACTTTGGACCGAGCGCATCGTCAATTCAGCCAAGCTGCGCAAGTACGCCAACGACAGGGGCGCCCTGTTCACACCGCTGTTCGGCAAGGCAGCCTATGACGCCGTCTGGCCCACGGTGGTCAACGACGCTTATCTGCTGCAAGAAGCAGGTCTGGCCAAGGTCTCGCCAGAATCCTTGGGCATCAAGCGCTGAAGCGCAGCAAACACCACGAACAGCGGTGGCAAGCAAGAATGACAGGCTCAGCGCTTTGGGCTGGGCCATTGCCGGGGCGACGATCACCGTGGCCTCGTGGCGCATGGACCGGCTGCAAGACCGCGGCATCAACCCCTGGTCTGTGCCCGGGCTGACGCCGGGTCTGGCCGGGCTCGGCATGCTGCTGTTGGCGGCCGTGCTCGCCACGCAGCGCCAAAGCGCTCAAACGGATGGGGCCGACGGCAGCCCGGCACCACCGACCCAATGGTCCAGCCTGGCGCTGAGTCTGTTGTTGTGCCTGGGTTTCGGCGGTCTGGCGCTGGGGCATGGCCTGCCCTTTGTGGTGCTGGCCGCGTTGTTCGTCTTCTGCTTCATCAGCCTGTTCAGCTGGCCCCGCTGGCGCGCTGAAAGCGGCTTGTGGAAGGGATTGGCGCAAACCGCTGCCGTGTCTGCGCTGACAGCTTTTGTGATCAGTTGGCTGTTCGAGTCGGTGTTTCTGGTCAGGCTGCCTTGACTGAAAAGGCCGGCTTGTGGACGGCCTGAGCCACCTCGCCAACGCGCTGGCGGCTTTGGCCGGGCCCTGGCAAGTGGCCTACGCGCTGGGCGCCACGCTGGTGGGCATCATGATCGGGCTGTTGCCGGGTCTCTCAGCCACCTTGGGGGTGGCGCTGTTCACCACGCTGACGGTCAAGATGGCGCCCAATGACGCCATCCTGGTGCTGATCTGCGTCTACGTAGGCGCCATTTACGGCGGCAGCCGCACCGCTATCTTGCTCAACATCCCTGGCACGGCTGCCAACGCTGCCACGTGCCTGGACGGCCACGCGCTGGCCAGGCAAGGCCAGGCCGGGCGCGCGATGGGCATTGCCACCACCGGCTCGGTGTTGGGCTCGTTGTTTGGCGTCTTGTGCCTGGCCATCTTCACGCCGATGCTGGCCGAGGTGGCGCTGAGGTTCGGCGCATTCGAGTTTTTCTGGCTGGGTGTGGCGGGCGTGATGATGTCGGGCAGCCTGACGGGCAGCTCAGCCGTCAAAGGCTGGTTGATGGGTCTGCTGGGCATCTTCATCGCCACCATCGGCTTGGACCCGGTGCACGCCCATGAGCGCTTCACCTTTGGCAGCAACGCGATGAGTGGCGGCATTTCGCTGATCCCGGCGCTGGTCGGTGCATTTGGTTTTGCCGAGTTGTTGATGCTGATGAGCCAGCCCCGGCTGCCGACTCAAAAAACCAAGCTGGATTCGGTGCTGCCGCGCATCGCGGACGTCTGGCGCTACCGGCGCACCATCCTGCGCTCGGGCGTGATCGGCGTGAGCGTGGGCATCCTGCCCGGCGTGGGCGAAGACATGGGTTCGTGGACCTCTTACGCTGCAGCCCGGCGTGCCAGCAAGGAGCCGCAAAAATTCGGCAA
>JBBQIB010000438.1:0-3520 GCA_038324515.1 Burkholderiales bacterium | reverse complement strand
GCATTGAAGCGCCGCCCTGTACTGGCCGCCTTGTCGGGGCTGGTGGCAGCTGCACCCAGCGCTGCTCTCATGCAGGCCGCACAGGCCACGCAGGCCACGCAACGCAAGTCTGCAGCTGCGACACCCGGCAAGAAGGTGCTGCGTCAGGCATTGACCTCGCCCGAGACCGCGCTCGACTCGGTGCAAACCAACAGCGACAGCAACACCGTCACGCTGCTGTCGCAGATCTTCGAGTCGCCACTGGAATACGACCGCTATGCGCGTCCTGTGCGGATGGCGCTGGGCACAGCAGCGGCAATGCCGGTGGTGTCAGCCGATGGCACCTTGTTCACGGTCAGGCTGCGGCCAGGCATCCTGTTTGCCGACGACCCGGCCTTTGGCGGCCAACCCCGCGAGTTGGTGGCGCAAGACTATGTTTACGGCATCCAGCGCTATTACGACCCGCGCTACAACAGCAGCGATCTCTACGTCTACGAATCGCTGAAGCTGCCCGGCCTGAGCGAAAAGCGCCAAGCCGCGATCCAGGCCAAAAAACCTTTCGACTACGACCAACCCGTGGAAGGTGTGCGTGCGCTGGACCGCTACACCTTGCAAATCAAATTGGGCGTGGCCGACCCGCGTTTCATCTACATCTTTGCCGACCCGGTGCTGATGCCTGCGGTGGCGCGCGAAGTGGTCGAGCGCTACGGCGACGACATTGCCGCGCACCCGGTGGGCACCGGCGCTTTCAGGCTGAAAAGCTGGAAACGCGCCTCGCGCATCGTGCTGGAGCGCTCGCCCAACTACCGCCAGCGCCAATACCAGGGGCAACCCGCCGATGACCCGGTGGCGCAGGCGGCAGCGGCGCACCTGAAGGGCAAAAACCTGCCGCTGGTGGACGAGGTGGTCGTCGATGTGGTCGAAGAAAGCCAACCCCGTTGGTTGTCTTTTCTGGACGGCAGCTTCGACTACCTGCTGGTGCCGGGCGACTTCAGGCCCATGGCCGTACCGGGCGGTGAGCTGGCACCTTACCTGGCCAAGCGCGGCATCCAGATGCACCAGCATCTGCAGCCTGACATGACGATGAGCTTTTTTTTCATGGAGCACCCGCTGGTGGGCGGCTACACGCCCGAGAAAGTCGCGTTGCGCCGCGCCATCGGCCTGGCCTTTGACAACCGCGCTTTGATCAACCATGTGTTTGGCGGCTACGGCATCGAGGCACAAAGCACGATCGGGCCCCACACCACCGGCTACGACCCCAGCTACAAAAGCGAGATGAGCGAGTACAGCCCGGCCAAAGCCAAGGCGCTGCTCGACACCCTGGGCTATGTGGACCGCAACGGCGACGGCTGGCGCGAACAACCCGACGGCCAGCCGCTGACGCTGGTGATGTCGTCGCTGTCCAGCCAGCGCGACCGCCGCGCCAGCGAGATCTGGAAGCGCTGCATGGACGCCATCGGCCTGAAGATGGAATTTGACATCTCCACCTGGCCCGAGCTGCTCAAACGCAGCCGCGCCGGCACCTTGATGATGTGGGGCTACAGCTGGGGCGCCACCTCACCCGACGGCGGCTTTTTTCTGGGCATCGCTTACGGCCCCAACGCCAGCGAATCCAACGACCCGCGCTTTCAGCTGCCCGCTTTTGACCGCTTGTTCGAGCGCCAGCGCGTGCTGCCCGACGGCCCCGAGCGGCTGGCCTTGATGCGTCAGGCGCAGAACCTGATGGTCGCTTACATGCCCTTTAAAGTGCACCTGCACAACGTCTACATCGACCTGGTGCAGCCGTGGACACGCGGCTACTGGCGCCACCCTTTCATGCGTGACGCCTGGCGCTTTGTGGATGTCGATCCGCTGGCGTGACTGCAACGCATCCAGCACACTCCACCATGCCTGCAACCTCTACACAACCCTCCACACCATCGATCCCCCGCATCACGCACTACCAGCAGTGGCTGGCTGAAAGCCGTGGTCTGCACTTTGACAGCTACGAAACGCTGTGGGCCTGGTCGACCACCGATCTGCAGGCTTTCTGGGCGTCGATCTGGGACTACTTCAATCTGCAGTCACCCACGCCCTACAGCGCAGTGCTGAACCAAGCCGTGATGCCAGGTGCGCGCTGGTTTGCAGGCGCGCAGATCAACTACACCGCGCAGGCCCTGCGCCATGCCCAGGCGGCGCACGCAGCGGGGCAACCGGCCATCGTGTTTCAAAACGAAGCCATGGCGCAGCGCGGCCAGCCGCCGAGTGAGACTTCCTGGCCCGAGTTGCAACGTCAGGTCGGCCGCTTTGCCGCGAACCTGCGCGCAGCAGGCGTGGCGCCCGGCGACCGCGTCTGCGCTTACCTGCCCAACCTGCCGCAAACCGTGGTGGCCTTCCTGGCCTGCGCTGCGGTGGGTGCGGTGTGGAGCGTGTGCAGCCCCGACATGGGCCCGGTGGCGGTGCTGGACCGCTTTCAGCAGATTGCACCCCAGGTGCTGATCGCAGTGGGCCAGCAGACCTGGGGCGGTGTGGTGCACGACCGCCGCGCGGTGCTGCACGAAGTGCTGGCCGGCCTGCCCAGCGTGCAGCACCTGGTGTGGCTGGACGATGCAGATCACCCCACCGGCTTGGGCGAATTTGCCCACCCCAAGCGCCCTGCGCATCTGTTTGAGAGCTGGACTGCGGGCGCACTGCAAGGCACGGCAGACGAGCAACCCGCCTGGCTACCCTTCGAGCACCCGCTGTGGGTCGTCTACAGCAGCGGCACCACCGGCTTGCCCAAAGCGCTGGTGCACGGCCACGGCGGCATCGTGCTGGAGTTGCTGAAGGGTGCGGCGCTGCACAACGACATCGCACCCAGTGCCGGCGGCCCGGGCATGGCCCAAGGCGAACGCTTCCACTGGTTCAGCAGCACCGGCTGGATCATGTGGAATGCGCAGGTCGGCGCGCTGCTGGGCGGCACCACCATCTGCCTCTTTGACGGCAACCCGGGCGGCCCGGCACCGGCCAGCGGCCAAGCCGCCGACTGGGGCACGCTGTGGCGCTTTGCTGCCGCTGCCGGCGTGACCTGGTTTGGCGTAGGTGCGGCTTTTTTTGCGAGTTGCCTGAAGGCAGGTGTGCAGCCGCAGCAGCAAGCCGATCTGTCGCGGCTGCGTGCCATCGGCAGCACCGGCAGCCCGTTGTCTGACGATGCCTACACCTGGATCTGGGACAAGCTGCCCAAGGTCGATGGGCAAGACATCTGGATCAACACCATCAGCGGCGGTACCGACTTTGCGGGTGCATTTGTGGCGGGCAACCGCGCGCTGCCGCAGTTCAAAGGCGAGATGCAGTGCCGCTGCCTGGGCGCAGCGGTGCAAGCCTTTGATGAAGCCGGCCAGCCGTTGATGGGCGAAGTGGGCGAGCTGGTCTGCACGCAGCCGATGCCTTCGATGCCGTTGTACCTGTGGGGCGACACAGACGGCAGCCGCTGCCGCGACAGCTACTTCGACACCTACCCCGGTGTCTGGCGGCATGGTGACTGGATTCGGCTGATCCCGCATCACAGCCCCGAATCGGTGGG
>JBBQIB010000437.1:0-3539 GCA_038324515.1 Burkholderiales bacterium | reverse complement strand
AGCACGCGCCGCTTGCCGCTGTTGATGCTGACGGCGCGTGGTGAGCCGATGGACCGTATCCTGGGCCTGGAGATGGGCGCCGACGACTACCTGCCCAAGCCCTTCGAGCCACGCGAACTGCTGGCCCGCGTCAAGGCCCTGCTGCGCCGGGCTGCGCCCGACACCTCTGGGGATGAAGTGCTGCGTTTTGGCCGCCTGGAGGTCGACCTGGGCGCCCGGGTGGCGCGCCTGGCGGGCCAGGTTTGCGAGTTGACCAGCCACCAGTTCGAGCTTTTGGCGGTACTCGCACACAGGCCCGGCCGGGTGCTGTCGCGCGACCACATCATGGACGCCTTGAAAGGCCATCCGCTGGAAGCTTTCGACCGCAGCATCGACGTGCACATTTCGCGCATCCGCGCCGTCATCGAAGACGACCCCAAGGCACCCCGACGCGTCATCACGGTGCGTGGCGCAGGGTATGTCTTTGCCAAGAAGCAAGATGCGGGGGACTGAAGTTCCTGTCCTGAAGCAGAGCCCGTGAAGCCGAGCCCGTGAAGTCACTTTACCTGCGCATCTACCTCACGCTGGTGCTGGTCTTGGCACTGTTTGCGCTGGCCTCCGGCTGGTTGCTGCAGCGTCAGCTGGAAGCGCAGCGTGTGCGTGCCGACGCCTCGGTGCGCGAGCGCATGGCGGGATGGGGCGAGTTGCTGCAGCGCTCACTGCCAGAGGCCCAGGCCAGCCCGGCAGAACAGACCGCAGCCTTGCTGGACTGGTCTTTGCGCCTGCGCATACCGATGGCGCTGGACGATCCAGCAGGGCGGCGCATCGCCGAGTCGGAGAGCTACTTCAGACGCGATCGGCTGCTGGCGAGAGAAGGCCGCGTGCCAGCCGAGCTGCGCTGGCAGCCCATTCGCTTTGAAGACGGCCGCACGCTGTGGGTGCCGCGTGCCACTGGGCGGGCTGGGGGGCGAATCGCCGGCCTGGCGCCTGGCGGTGGCGGCGCTGCTGCAGGGCGCGGCGCAGATTCAGCCATGCAGCGCTGGTTCGGGCTGGGCCTGCTGCCCGACGGGCGCGGTGTGCTGGTGCTGCTGGTGGTGCTTTTTGTCGCCGTGGCTGCCGCAGCCTGGCCGGTGGTGCGGGGTTTGACGCGCCGACTGGAGGCGCTGAAAGCCGGGGTCGACGCTTTTGGCGCAGGTGCGCTGACGCAGAGGGTGCCCGAAGAAGGGCGCGATGAAGTGGCCGCCCTGGCAAGCAGCTTCAACCGTGCTGCCGGCCGCATCGAGGCTTTGGTGCGCTCGCACCAAAGCCTGCTGGCCAACGCCAGCCACGAGTTGCGCTCGCCTTTGGCGCGTTTGAAGATGGCGGTGTCGATGCTCGACGACAGCAATGGGCTGGGTGCTGACGACCAAGCCGCTGCGCCAGCAGCCGATCGCGAGCATGCTGCTGCGAGTCGCAGCCCTGACCCTGACGCCAAACTGCGCGCCAGCTTGCGCAAGGAAATCCACACCAACATTTCCGAGCTCGATGCCCTGGTCGAAGAAGTGCTGCTGGCCAGCCGGCTGGATGCGGCAGCCGTCGAAGGCAGCCCGGCAGCAGCGCAGCGAGTCGATTTGCTGGTGCTGGCTGCAGAGGAAGCCTCTGCCTTGGGTGTGCAACTCGACGTGGAGGTGCAGGTGCAGAACAACAGCCTGATCGTCGCCGGCGACGAGCGGCTGCTGCGCCGCGCCGTGCGCAATCTGCTGGAGAACGCCAAGCGCTACGGTGGCCAGGACGTCGAGTTGCGTTTGAGCCAGCATGCTGGGCAAGCCGAACTGCAGGTGTGCGACCGCGGCCCGGGCGTCCCTGAGGCTTATCGAGAGCGCATCTTTGAAGCCTTTTTTCGTCTGCCTGGACATGCCGAGCGCGAAGGTGGCGTCGGGCTGGGCCTGGCGCTGGTACGCCAGATCGCGCAGCGCCACGCGGGCCAGGTGCGCTGCGTGCCGCGCAACGGCGGCGGCAGTTGTTTCGTGCTGGTGTTGCCTTTATCGGGGGTTGCCCCGGGGGTTGTGCCGGGGTCCGCGGCCGGGTTTGCGCCGCCTGCTGCATCCGCACCACCCGGGCCGCCTGCAACGCCTTCTATTTGAAGCTACGGCGGGTGCGGGCCAGGGCTCAGGTCTTGCCTAACCTCTGCTGCGGCGCTCTTGGGAAGCGCTCTTGTTCAGCACCCAAGCCAGCAAAGCCGTCAAGGCCACGCCAGCCAGCAACAGCCCTGTCGTGCTGGCGGCCCAGTAACCGCGTGCACCCTGCAGCCAGGCCGGCACGTTGCCGCTGACATTGAAGGCCAGCAAATAACCGCCACCCAGGCCCACGCCCCACAACGCGGCGACGTAGATGCACATCGGCACCGTCACGATCTTGTAGGCGCGCAGCACAAAGGCGGCCATGATCTGCAGCGCATCGGCCAGATGAAACACCGTCAGCCAGGCCACCAGCGGCAGCGCTGCAGCAAGAATCGCCGCGTCGCTGGTGTACAGGCCCAACACCTGAGCGCGCAGCGCAAACACCGCGCTGCCCAGGACCAGCGCCACCACGCAAGCCAGCGTCAAGCCATGCCAGGCCAGCCGCCGGGCATCTATGGGGTCGGCAGCGCCAATGCGCTGAGCCACCAGCGTGCTGGTGGCGTTGCCGAAAGCCAGCGGCAGCATGAACAGCACCGAAACCACATTCACCGCCAGTTGATGTGCTGCCACTGGCGTGGTGCCCAGCCTGGCGATGAAGATGGCCATGAACGCAAAGCCGGTGACCTCGACCATGATCGAGGCGCCCATCGGAATGCCCAGCCGCAGTTGCTCTTTCAGGGCTGGCCACTGGGGGCGGTCCAGCCCGCGTCCCAGCAGTTCAAAAGGGGCGTAGGAAGCGTCTCGTCGCAGCATCCACAAGGCTGCCAGCGCTTGTGACCACATGGCCACGGCTGTGGCGATGCCGCAGCCCACCACCCCCAGTGCTGGCAGGCCCACCGCCGGCCAACCAAAGACCAGGGCGGTAGACAACGGAATCTTGATGGCGAGCCCCGCAAGCTGCAGCTTCATCACCGCCTTGGGGCGTGAAATGGCGGTGTTGAAACCGCGATAGACCGTGAACAGCAGCGAGGCCGGCAAAGAAAAAGCCAAGGCCAGCAAATAGCCCTGCACCTTGGCCCCAAGCTCGGGCCCGGCCCGCGCCAAAGCCAGAAAGGGGTAGGGCAGTGCCAGCAGGGTGCTGCCAATGATGGACAGGCCGATGGCCAGCCAGACTGCCTGGTGCACCTGTCGCCCGGCCTCTTGCACCCGCCCGGCGCCATACAGCTGGCCCACGATCGGCGCCAGCGCGATCACCACCCCCATCAAGCCGATGAAGACCGTGATGTAGGCCGCCGAGCCCACTGCCAAGGCCGCCAGGTCTGTGGGGCTGGCGCGCGCCACCAGCAGGGTGTCGATGATGGCAAATGCCAGCACCGCCGATTGGCCGATGAACGCCGGCCAGGCCAGTTGCAGGATGCGCCGCGCGCTGGCGGCCAGGCCGCTCAACAATGTGGACTCAAG
>JBBQIB010000436.1:0-3539 GCA_038324515.1 Burkholderiales bacterium | reverse complement strand
CTGAGCACTGCCAAAGGCATCACCGACGCCAAACAGCTGCCGCCAGAACTGTGGACCCAGTTCCTCAGCGGCCAGCCTGCCGCATTGCAAGGGCTGATGGACAGTTATGTGGCGCAAAGCAGCCAGTTGCTGGAGCAGATGCAAGAAGCCAACAAGCTGTTTCCGGGCATCGCAGGCTTTGCTGGCAAGCGCTGAGTTGCTGGGCTGAGGGCCTCACCTGCAAGCATCGCAGACAATCTAGCCATGCAAGAGACCCTCACCCCGTCGACCTTGGCCCAGACTGGCCCTTCTGGCCCTGTCATCTCCAAAGTCCCCAAGGTCGGCTTCGTCAGCCTCGGCTGCCCCAAGGCCTTGACTGACTCCGAACTGATCCTGACCCAGCTCAGCGCCGAAGGCTACGAGACCAGCAAGACCTTTGATGGCGCTGATCTGGTGATCGTCAACACCTGCGGCTTCATCGACGATGCGGTCAAGGAGAGCCTTGACACCATCGGCGAAGCGCTGGCCGCCAACGGCAAAGTCATCGTCACCGGCTGCCTGGGCGCCAAGACGGGTGAGGATGGCGGCAACCTGGTGCGCCAGGTGCACCCCAAGGTCTTGGCAGTGACGGGGCCCCACGCCACACAAGAGGTGATGGACGCCGTGCACCTGCATGTGCCCAAGCCACATGACCCCTTCGTCGATCTGGTGCCCGAGGCGCGCGCCCAGTTCAGGGGCATTGCCGGCATCAAGCTCACGCCTCGCCACTATGCCTATCTGAAGATCAGCGAGGGCTGCAACCACCGTTGCACCTTCTGCATCATCCCCAGCATGCGCGGCGATCTGGTGTCGCGGCCGATCGGCGATGTGCTGCTGGAGGCGCGCGCTTTGTTCGAGAGTGGCGTCAAAGAGCTGCTGGTCATCAGTCAGGACACCAGTGCCTACGGTGTGGACGTCAAATACCGCACCGGCTTCTTTGACGGCCAACCGGTCAAGACCCGCATGCTCGATCTGTGCAGCCGGCTGGGTGATCTGGCCGAGGCCCACGGCGCCTGGGTGAGGCTGCATTACGTCTACCCCTATCCGCATGTCGACGATGTGGTGCCTTTGATGGCGCAAGGCCGCGTGTTGCCTTACCTGGATGTGCCTTTTCAGCACGCGCACCCCGATGTGCTCAAGCGCATGAAGCGCCCGGCCAGCGGTGAGCGCAACCTGGAGCGGCTGGCCCGCTGGCGCGAAATCTGCCCCGAACTGGTGGTGCGCTCGACCTTCATCGCCGGCTTCCCGGGCGAGACGGAAGCCGAGTTCCAGACCTTGCTCGACTTTGTGCAAGAAGCGCAGATCGACCGCGCCGGTTGTTTTGCCTACTCGCCCGTGTCAGGTGCAGTTGCCAATGAGTTGCCGGGCATGCTGCCGCAAGCGCTGCGCGAAGAGCGGCGCGCGCGCTTCATGGCGGTGGCCGAAGCCGTCTCGGTGGCCAAGCTGCAGGCCCGTGTGGGTGCCACCATGCAGGTGCTGGTCGACCATGCGCCAGCCCTGGGCCGCAAGGGCGGGGTGGGCCGCAGTTATGCCGATGCGCCGGAGATCGACGGCCAGGTGCGACTGCTGCCACCGCAGAAGGCCAGCAAAACCTTCAAAGCCGGCGATTTTGTGCGCGCCAAGATCGTGGCTGCCGAAGGCCACGACCTGATCGCGCTGCCGATCTGAGCTTGCGTGGATGATGGAGCAAGCCAAACTTCATGATGCGCGGGGCACCGCCGTGAATCGTGGAACACCTCTACGTTAAGCCCATGCCCCAAGACCTCAGCACCCAACTGATCCACCACCCCTACCAGCCGCCAACGGGTTTCGCCGCGCCGCAGCCCGGTGTGCACAAAGCCAGCACGGTGTTGTTCGACAACGTGGCCGCCTTGCGCGACCGTGACTGGCGCCGCCGCGATGCCTACACCTACGGGTTGCACGGCACGCCGACGACGATGCTGCTCGAAGAGCGCATCGCCACGCTGGAAGGCGCCTTGCAGTGCCTGCTGGTGCCCAGCGGATTGGCGGCGGTGTCCTTGGTCGACCTCGCACTGCTGGCTGCAGGTGACGAGGTGCTGCTGCCCGACAACGTCTACGGCCCCAGCAAAGAGTTGGCGCGCCACGAGCTGAGCCGCTGGGGCATCAGCCACCGTTTCTACGATCCACTGGACGCTGCGGGCCTGGGGCAAGCGATCAGCGACAAGACACGCCTGATCTGGCTGGAGGCCCCAGGCTCGATCACGATGGAATTCCCGGACCTGCCCGCCCTGGTGGCGGCCGCCAAGGCGCGAGGTGTGATGACGGCCCTGGACAACACCTGGGGCGCAGGCGTGGCCTTGCGTGGCTTTGATCTGGGCATCAATGTCGTGATGCAAGCCCTGACCAAGTTCCCGAGCGGGGGTGGCGACGTGCTGATGGGGTCGGTGTGCACACGTGACGAGCCGCTGCACCAGCGCATCAAGGCCACCCACATGCATCTGGGCTGGGGCGTGGGCGCCAACGATGCAGAGATGGTGTTGCGCTCACTCGCCACAGTCAGCTTGCGCTACGCAGCGCAAGACGTGGCGGGGCGTAAGCTGGCTACCTGGCTGGCGAAGCGGCCAGAGATCGCCCGTGTGCTGCACCCGGCATTGCAGGATTCACCCGGCCACGCCTATTGGGCCGAGCACTGCACGCAGGCAGCCGGGCTCTTTTCGGTGCTCTTCAAGCCGCGATACACACAAGCGCAGGTGGACCACTTTGTGGACAGCCTGCAGCTCTTCGGCATCGGCTATTCATGGGCCGGCCCGATGAGCCTGGCGGTACCTTATAAGCTGGCCACGATGCGTTCCCCCAAGCCCGGTATGGAAGGCCACCTGGTGCGCTTTTCAATGGGGCTGGAGGCAGTGGCTGATCTGATCGCTGACGTTGAGCAGGCACTGACAAAGGCGTTTGGCTGAACCCGTGCGCTACTGATTCGCATGCCGACGACAGCAGCGAGCAGCGGGCGCCGGGTGACCGGCTCCACTCGTGTCCCCCGGCGCCGCGCTAAAGCGCGACCCCTCCTCCTTTACCTCGCGGAGCCGGTCACCCAGCGCCCGCCGCACCTACCGCCAGTGGCTGGCCATTGTTTGCGTCAAGACCAGCCCGCCACCAACGTCTCCGGATCAGGGCAATACGGCGCCCCGCTGCCCTGATCTGGTTGAGAAACACGCACGCGATCGGATTGGAAACAAGACACTCTGCGCACTGACCTCACTGAGCACCTGGCCCCAATCGTTCGGTAAGTTTCACTGTCAAGACTTGGAAGACACCTTGTGCCGCATCAAGCGGCCCTTCTCCCGGTCCCAGTCGCGCTCTTTGACGGTGTTGCGCTTGTCGTGTTCGGCCTTGCCTTTGGCCAGCGCAATCTCGGCTTTGACGACGCCACCCTTGAAGTGCAGGTTCAGCGGCACCAGCGTGAAGCCCTTTTGCTCGACCTTGCCGATCAGGCGGCGGATCTCGGCCTTGTGCATCAGCAGCTTCTTGGTGCGGTCGGCTTCGGGTTGCACATGGGTCGA
>JBBQIB010000435.1:0-3550 GCA_038324515.1 Burkholderiales bacterium | reverse complement strand
CAGCTGAGAGCTACGCGCCAGATGGCTACAACCGCTTCGAGTTCGAAGCCTTCTTGCCGCCGTACCAGCAAAGTGCGGCATTGACCGGCATGCACTGGCTGCCACCTTTGTTGCTGCACGGCGCGCATCAAGTCGACACCGTCGGGCTGCAAAGCCACACTCAAGCGCTGATGGACAAGCTGCAGCGCTGGCCAGACTGGGCCTCGCATGAGATACAGCCCCACGCCAGCAACCTCGCGCACCCGAGCACGGGCAAAGCGGGTGAGCCGCCAGCGTCAGCGTCAACGTCAGCGTCAGCGTCCACCACCGTACCGTCCACGGCGCGCCCGGCGCGCTGAGCCGCCTGCAAACTGCCACCTCTACAGAAAGCACCTGAGACCATGGAAGCCGGCACCGGATGGCTGCACGCCAGCCTGATCTACCTGGGCGCAGCCGTGATCGCGGTGCCCTTGGCGCGGCTGCTGGGCCTGGGCTCGATCATCGGCTACCTGGCAGCAGGCATCGCCATCGGGCCCTGGGGTTTGAAACTGGTGACCGACCCGCAGGCGATGCTGAGCTTTGCCGAGTTTGGTGTGGTACTGATGCTGTTTCTGGTCGGCCTTGAATTGCAGCCCAAGCGCTTGTGGGCCCTGCGGCGGCCGATCTTCGGCTGGGGCAGCGTGCAACTGCTGGCCTGCACCGCGCTGATCGCTGCGGCAGCGCTGGCCGCCGGGCTGGACGGCAAGCTGGCGCTGGTGGCCGGCCTGGCGCTGGCGATGAGCAGCACCGCCATCGGCCTGGGCGTGTTGAACGAGCGCAAGATGCTGCCCACCACGGCCGGGCAGAACGTGCTCAGCGTGTCGTTGTTTCAGGACATCGCAGCGATCCCCATCCTGGCCCTGCTGCCGCTGCTGGCCGTGGCGGGCGGAGGCGCAGGCCTGGCCGAAGCATCCCAGGCAGCCGACAACCCCTGGCTGGGTGCCGCCAAGGCTGCAGCGGTGATTGCCGCCATCATCTTTGGCGGCCGGCTATTGCTGCGCCCTGCCCTGCGCTGGATTGCCGGCAGTGATACGCCGGAGATCTTCACAGCGGCATCCCTGCTGCTGGTGGTGGCCACTGCAGCGCTGATGCACAGCGTGGGGCTGTCGATGGCGCTGGGGGCCTTTCTGGCTGGCGTACTGCTGGCTGAGAGTGAGTACAGGCGCGAGCTGGAGACCGACCTGGCGCCTTTCAAGGGTTTGCTGCTGGGCCTGTTTTTCATCGCCGTGGGCATGAGCATCGACTTTGCCGTGGTGCTGGCCTACCCGGGTGTGGTGGCAGCGGTGGTGGCCGGCTTCATCCTGCTCAAAGCGCTGGTGCTGATAGCGATGGCGCGCGTGATGCCAGTGCCGCTGGCCGAGCGGCCGGTGTTCGTGACCTTGCTGGCGCAAGGCGGCGAATTCGGCTTCGTGGTGCTGCAAGCGGGGCTGGGTGCCAGCCTGATCTCGGCGCAGGCATCGTCACTGCTGGTGGCTGCGATTGCGCTCTCGATGCTGTGCACCCCGCTGATCCTGGTGCTGTGCGACCGCTTTGTCGCGCCGCGCCTGGCCATCCAAGGCCAGGGACCGGCACAGGAAGAAATCGCCCAGGCACAACATGCGCCTGTGATCATCTGCGGCTTTGGCCGCTACGGCCAGATCGTCGGTCGCCTGATCTACGCCTGCGGGCTGGACGCCACGGTGCTGGACCACGACGCCGAGCAAGTGGCCGGCGCGCGCTTCTTCGGCTGGCCCGCGTTTTATGGCGACGCCACCCGGCTGGACCTGCTGCGCATGGCCGGCGCCGCCGAGGCGCGTGTGATCGTCGTGGCGGTGGATGACATCGAGGCCAGCCTGGCGATCGTCGATCTGGCACGCCAGCACTTTGCGCAAGCGCGATTGGTGGTGCGCGCACGCAACACCACGCATTGGTATGCGCTGGCCAGGCGTGGGGTGCAACATATGGAGCGCGAAACCCTGGACTCAGCGCTGATGAGTGGGCGCAGCGTGCTGGAACTGATGGGCTGGGAGCGCCACGAAGCCCGCACCCGGGCGCTGCGCTTCAGGCAGCACACCCTCGAACTGCTGGGGGAGATGGCACCGCACCAGGAAGACCGCAACAAGCTCGCTTCAGTGGCCATCGAAGGCCGCAGGCAGCTCGAAGAACTGTGGCAGCGCGAACGCCAATCCAGCCAGCGCAGCCAGGCCCAGCGCGGCGGCGGTTTCGACGCCACTACCAGCGCCCCGCCGCCGGCTGGCAGCCGCACAGACACTCAGGCTTGAAGCAATGATGCCGGCTTCCACCGCAGGGCTGCTGCCGATCGCGAGCTGCCCATGACCTGCTGCCAATGACCTGCTGCTCATCAGCCGCCCCGGCACCTCACAGCACCGGATACACGCCGTCCCACAAC
This sequence comes from Burkholderiales bacterium, assembly GCA_038324515.1. Lineage (GTDB taxonomy): Bacteria > Pseudomonadota > Gammaproteobacteria > Burkholderiales > Burkholderiaceae_C > Rubrivivax. The sequence goes on along the minus strand of JBBQIB010000435.1, from coordinate 1,143 downwards.
AGTTTCAGCCCGGTGCAGGCCATGCCGCCGTAGGCGATCCTGTAGAACCAGCGCGGGTCGATCCTGCGCGTCAGCCAGATCCCGCACCACACACCCAGCGGCGCCAGCGGCAACAACAGCGCTGCGGTGGCCATGTTCTGTAAGTCGATCAGGCCGAGCCAGGCGTAGGGCACCCATTTGGAGAAGTTGACGGCAGCAAAGAAGACCGCCATCGTGGCGCTGAAGACCAGCGGATCCAGTTTGAGCGGCAGCACATAGGCGTTGATCGGCGGGCTGCCCGCGTGGGCCACAAAGCTGGTAAAGCCTGCTGCTGTAGCGCACACCCCGCCCACCCAGCGCGGTGGCGGCCTTGAGTTGGCGGTGGGAGGAAAAAGCAGCCGCTGCGCCAGGAAGAGCAAAGTCATGGCCCCGACCACCCCGGCAACCGCATGGGCCGGAAAGATGCCGAACAACAGCGTCCCCACCACCGTCCCCAGCAAGCCCCAAGGCAGCAGTTGCCGCACCAGCAACTTGTCCCGCATCTTCCACAGTTGCTGCAATCCAGCGCCGTCCATCACCAGCAGCAAAGGCAGCATGATGGCTGCGGCCTGCGGCACCGGCACGGTCAGCGCCATCAACGGCGTGGCCATGCTGCCAAAGCCGCCCAGAAAGCCGCTCTTGGACAAACCCATCATCAGCACCGCCGGTATGGCGACTGCGTAGAACCAGGGGTCGGTGATGACCGGCCAGCCTTCAAACAAGCTGGCAAGCCTCGTCAAAGCTCAGACGGGGGCTGCGTGCAAGAGTCTTGCTGTGATCGGCATGTCCCAAGGCGCAGACGAAGTTGGTCTTGACCTGCGTGCCGGCCCAGAAAGCCGCGTCCAGTTTGGCCGCGTCGAAGCCGCTCATCGGCCCGCAATCGAGCCCCAGTGCGCGCGCTGCCAGGATCAGGTAGGCCCCCTGCAGGCTGGAGTTTCGAAAGGCCGTGGCCTCGATCTTGGCCGCTTGACCGACAAACCAGGCTTTGGCGTTGGTGTGCGGAAAGAGCTTGGGCAACTGCTCGTAAAAAGCCAAGTCCATGCCGATGATGGCGGTGACCGGGGCTTGCCTGACTTTGGCCTGATTGCCGGCGTCCATGCAGGCTGCCAGCTTGTCCCTGGCCTC
>JBBQIB010000434.1:0-3556 GCA_038324515.1 Burkholderiales bacterium | reverse complement strand
CTGAGCGACCCACCTGATGCACTTCAACCGCGTGATCCTCTTCACCGACAGCGACGGCCGCGCCCGCTTTCGCGAAGAGCCGTTGCCGCTGGACGAAGGCCAATCCCAGGCCCGTCTGAGCCGCTTGATGCCCAGCGGGGGTTTGCAGTTGCGTCAAAGCCCGGTGGGCTTCAAGAGCGACTTTCACTGCACAAAAGATGCGCAGTGGGTTTTCATCCTCTCGGGGCAGATGGAGATCGGCTTGCAAGACGGCAGCTCGCGTGTCTTCGGTCCTGGCGAACATTTCTTTTCCGCTGATACCTTGCCAGCAGGCGCGACATTCGATGCTCAAGTGCATGGCCACTGGAGCAGACAGTGTGGTGATGCGCCGCTGGTGACCGCTTTCGTTCGAGGATGAGCAAAAACGCCCACGCCCTGACGCTGGACCAGTTGGGCGAGGCGATCGTCGCCGGGCATTACCCGCCCGGTGCTGCGGTGCCGCCAGAGCCGGTGTTGTGCGAGCGCTTCTCGGTCAGCCGCACGGTGGTGCGCGAAGCCGTGAAGTCACTGGTGGCCAAAGGGCTGGTCAGCACCGGGCCCAAGGTCGGCACCCGGGTCATGCCTGCAGACCATTGGAACTGGTTTGACGCCGACGTGGTGGCCTGGCAGGCCAAGGCCGGATTGACACGCGACTTCCTGCGTGACCTGCAAGAAATGCGTCGTGTGGTCGAGCCGGCTGCTGTGCGGCTGGCAGCGCAGCGCGCCACTGCGGCCGATCTGCAGCAGATCGAAGCCGCATACCAGGGCATGCGTGAGGCCATCGAGCAGGGCGGTGACTACGTGCACTTTGATCTGCTGTTTCACCAGCGCTTGATCGCTGCCTGCCACAACCGCATGCTGGCGCAAATGAGCAAGGCGCTGGGCTCTTTGCTGCGCACCAGCTTTGAGATTTCCACCGCCCGACCCGATGGCCCCGCCAACTCCTTGCCCATGCACCGGGCCGTGCTGGACGCCGTGCTGGCGCGCGACCCCGTGGCTGCAGAGCGGGCAACTTTGATACTGATCGACAGCGCCCGCCAAGACATTGAGGATGTGCTGGGCTCCAGGCGCAAGCTGCCCTCGGTCACCGCGCCTGCTCGCCATCTGGACCGGCCGGCAGCGCCCGGTCCGGGCCGCACGACAAGCACGACAAGCACAAGGAGAAAACCATGAAGATCCTGATCACCGGCGGCGCCGGCTTCCTGGGCGCCAGACTGGCCCGCAACCTGCTCGCCCAAGGGCATCTGCTGGGCCAAGAGCTGCGTGAGCTGGTGTTGAGCGACCAGTTTGCCGTGCCTGCAGACTTGCTCAAAGACAGCCGTGTAGAGGCCAGGGTCGGGCCCTTGCTCACGCAATGCGAGGCGCTGCGCGAAGAGTTTTTTGACGGCGTCTTTCACCTCGCGTCTGCCGTGTCGGGTGAATGTGAGACTGACTTCGATCTGGGACTGCGCTCCAATCTGGACAGCACACGCGCCTTGCTCGATGCGCTGCGCTGGCGCCAACAACAGGGAGGGCCGCCCACGCGCTTGGTCTTCAGCAGCTCGGTCGCGGTATTCGGGGCCGATCCGGCCATTCCCTTGCCGGCGCTGGTCGAAGACCACACCCTGTGCACGCCGCAAACCAGCTACGGCACCCACAAGCTGGTGTGTGAATACCTGATTGCCGACTACACCCGCAAGGGCTACATCGATGGCCGCGCCGCCCGGCTGATGACCGTCACGGTGCGGCCGGGCCAGCCCAATGGCGCGGCCAGTTCTTTCTTCAGCGGCATCATTCGCGAGCCGCTGGCGGGGCTTGAAGCGATTCTTCCGGTGCCTGCCGATGTCGCGCATCCCGTCACTTCGCCACAGCGCACGGTGCAGGGTTTGATGACGGTTTTTGAAGCCAGCCGCGAAGCCTTCGGTGGCCGCACAGCGCTCAATTTGCCTGCGCTCAACGTCACGGTGCAACAGATGCTGGATGCGCTGCGCCATGTCGCAGGCGACAAGGTCCATGCGCGCGTGCGTTTTGAGCTGGATGCGCGCATCGCCGGCATCGTCGGCAACTGGGCGCGGGCAGCCAGCGCCAAGCGCGCGGCGGCGCTCGGGCTGCTGCCAGAAGCCCGCTTTGAAGACATCATCGAGCAGTACATCAGCGACCAGGCCGCGCACCCCACGGCCTTGAAAGGACTGCAGTGAACCAGATCGATTTGAAAGGCCGCACGGCCATCGTCACCGGTGGTGCCCAGGGCATCGGCTTGGCCATTTGCCAGCGCTATCTGGCTTCTGGCGCGCAGATCGTGATCTGGGACAGCGATGCTGACAAGCTGGCAGCAGCCTGCGAGCAGCTCAAGGCTGCTGGCGCCGTGCGCGGCCAGGTGGTGGAGCTGACGGATGATCAGGCGGTGGCTGCAGCCACCGCAGAAGCGATGCAGACCGAGAAGCGGATTGACATCCTGGTCAACAACGCCGGCATCACGGGGGGCAACGCCACCACCTGGGCACTGGACCCGCAGGTGTGGCGGCGCGTCATCGAGGTCAACCTGATCGCGCCCTACCTCACCTGCCGCCACGTGGTGCAGCCGATGATGGCAGCCGGCTTTGGCCGCATCATCAACATCGCCTCGGTGGCCGGCAAAGAGGGCAACCCCAACGCCTCGCACTACAGCGCCAGCAAGGCCGGGCTGATTGCCTTGACCAAGAGCCTGGCCAAGGAGGTGGCCACTAAAGGTGTACTCGTCAACGCGATCGCACCTGCGGTGGCCAAGACAGCGATGTTCGAGCAGATGACGCAGGCCCACATCGACTACATGCTGGGCAAGATCCCGATGGGGCGCTTCTTGGAAGTCGAAGAGCTGGCGGCAATGGCGGCCTGGCTGGCCAGCGAAGAGTGCTCGTTCAGCACCGGTGCGGTGTTTGACTTGACGGGGGGCCGCTCGACTTACTGAGCGCCGCCAGAACTGTCGCGCAGCAGTTTGTCAGTTGCCAATGCGCCCCAGCAGCAGATACTCCATCAGCGCCTTTTGCGCGTGCATGCGGTTCTCGGCTTCGTCCCAGACCACCGATTGCGGGCCGTCGATGACTTCAGCGGTCACTTCTTCGCCGCGGTGCGCCGGCAGGCAGTGCATGAACAAAGCGTCAGGCTGGGCCACCGCCATCATGTCCGAGTCCACGCACCAGTCGACAAAGGCTTTTTGACGCTCTTCGTTCTGGGCTTCAAAACCCATGCTGGTCCAGACATCGGTGGTCACCAGGTGCGCGCCTTCGCAGGCTTTCATCGGATGATCGAAGACCTTGTAGCAATCGTGATTGCGGATGCCGGCCGCAGCCGCGTCGACCTCATAGCCGCCCGGCGTGCTGACGTGCACTTTGAAGCCCAGCACCTCCGCCGCTTGCAGCCAGGTGTTGGCCATGTTGTTGCCGTCACCCACCCAGGCCACCACCTTGCCCTGGATCGAATCGCGGTGTTCGATGAAGGTGAAGATGTCGGCCAGGATCTGGCAGGGGTGGTATTCGTTGGTCAGGCCGTTGATGACCGGCACCCGCGAGTGGGCGGCAAA
>JBBQIB010000433.1:0-3564 GCA_038324515.1 Burkholderiales bacterium | reverse complement strand
CCGCACGCCCAAGGATCTGGAGGGCAAAACCATCGGCGGCCCCGCCAACGATGGCGCGCTGAAATTGTTCCCTGCCTTTGCCAAGGTCGCCAAAGTGGATGCCAGCAAAGTCAACATCACCAACATGGCGCCCAACCTGCGTGAGCAGATGCTGCTCCGCGGCCAGGTCGATGCGATCTTCGGCTTCATCAACACCGTTTACTTCAGCGCCAAGCTGGTGGGCATCGACCCCGAGAAAGACCTGCGGTTCATCAACTATGCCGACTACGGCATGGATTTGTACTCCAACGCCATCGTCTTCGGCCGCAGCTTTGCCAAAGAGAACCCCAAGGCCGTGCAAGGCTTCGTGCGTGCCGTCAACCGGGCCATCAACGATGCGATGGTCAACCCGGAAGCAGCGATGGACGCGGTGATGAAGCGTGAGCCACTGCTGAAGCGCGATGTCGAAAAAGAACGGCTGCTGGCCACCATCAAGCAAGAGATGGGGCACCCAGAGATCGCCCGCATCGGCTTTGGTGATGTGGATGGCGAGCGCTTGAAGCGTGCCATTGCGATGGTGGTCGAGGCCAATGCGCTGCCGCGCACACCGGCTGTCGATGAAGTCTTTGACCGCAGCTTCTTGCCCCCCCGGGCCGAGCGCCTGAGCAAGTTCTGAGCGCAGCGATGGATCTGGCACTCAAAGACAAGGTGGTGATCATCACCGGCCCGGCCAAGGGCATGGGCCGGGCGGTGAGCCTGGCCTTTGCGTACGAAGGCGCAAAACTGGTGCTGGCTGGCCGCGACTTGGCCGCCATCGAGCCCGTGGCGGCTGAAGCGCGAGCCTTGGGCATTTCGGCCTTGGTGGCGTCTTGCGACATGACTGATGCGAAGCAGACCGAGGCCTTGGCGCGGCATGCTTTGGAGAGCTACGGGCGAATCGACGTCTTGGTCAATGTGGCGGGTGGCTCGGGGCCGATTGGCAAAACGGGGTGGGAAACCAGCACCGAAGAGTTCAACGACATCGTTCAGCTCAACATGACGGGCTGCTTCAACACCCTGCACGCGGTGCTGCCCACCATGATTCAGCAGCGCGCCGGCAAGGTGGTCAATGTGGGTGGCACCTTCGGCATGCGCGGCAGGGCCGGGCGGCTGGCCTATTCGGCCTCGAAGTGGGGCTTGAGAGGCATCACCAAAAGCTTTGCGCTGGAGGCTGGGCCTTTCAACATCAACGTCAACTGTGTGGCGCCAGGCATGGTGGATGGGCCACGCTTTCGCGACAAGGTGTGCGCCAACATGGCCAAGAAGCTGGGCATCACGCTGGAAGAAGCGATGACGCAGCACGCCGCCGACTACGCGCTGAAGCGTGTCTCAACCGATACCGATGTTGCCAATGCTTGTTTGTTTTTGGCCAGTGATGTCAGCCGCCAGATCACCGGCGTAGACCTGCCGGTCGACGGTGGTTGGGCCATGTTGTGAGGAGAACGAAATGAAGAGCGCAGACCTGGTGATTCGTGGCGGCCGTGTGGTGTCGCCCGATCAGATCATCGAAGCCTCGGTAGCGATTGCGGGCGAACGCATCGTCGCCGTCGGGCACGACGACATGATGCCGCCAGCCAAAGCCGAGATGCGTGCCGATGGCCTGTTCTTGCTGCCTGGCGCCATCGACAGCCATGTGCACTTTCGCGACCCGGGCTACCCGCACAAGGAGAACTGGCAGACCGGCTCTGCAGCGGCAGCTTGCGGCGGCGTGACGACCGTCTTCGACATGCCCAATACCCACCCGCCCACAGGCACGCGCGAAGCCCTGGCGATGAAGCTGAAGGCGGCAGAACGCTCATTCACCGACTTCGGCATCCACGCTTTGCTGGGTGACGACACGGTGGCGCATCTGGAGGATCTGCTCGACGGTGGTGCCACCAGTTTCAAGGCCTTTGTAGGCAACACCTTTGGCAACCTGCCTGCACCCACCGATGGCGCTTTGCTGGAGGGCTTTGAGACCCTGGCGCCTTTGGGCATCCGCACGGTGGTGCATGCAGAAAACTCCTCGATCATGGCGCGGCGCCAGAAGGTGCTGCAAGAAGCCGGGCGCATCGATGCCCAGGCGCATCTGGCCTCGCGCCCAGCAGTGGCAGAGATCGAAGCCATTGGCCGCGTCATCACGCTGGCCGAGTGGACCGGCGCGCGCGTGCACATCGCCCACCACAGCGCTGCTGACTCGCTGTACCTGCTGCGCGCCGCCAAAGCGCGCGGCGTGGACGTGACGGCCGAGACCTGCCCGCAGTATTTGCTGCTCAACACCTCTGACGTGCTGAGGCTGGGCGGCATCACGCGCCTGAACCCGCCGATCCGCGAAGCACGCCACAACCAGCCGTTGTGGGATGCGCTGCTGGACGGCACGCTCGACATGATCGCCACCGACCACGCCCCGCACACGCCAGAAGAAAAGACGCGTGAAAGCATCTGGGATTGCGATTGCGGCTTCCCGGGTGTGGAAACGCAGATGCCGCTGATGCTGACCGAGGTCAACCGCCAGCGCGCGACGCTGATGCAGTACGTGCAGTGGAGCGCCGTGGCGCCAGCACGCGCCTGGGGCCTGTATGGCACCAAAGGCGTGATTGCCCCTGGCGCGCACGCCGACATCGCGTTTGTGGACATGGCGCGCAAAGGCACCATCACGCAAGGCCGCCTGCACAGCCTGAGCAAGATCTCGCCTTGGCATGGCCGTGCGGTGCAGGGTTATCCGATGCACACGCTGCTGCGCGGGCGCTTTGTGATGCGTGACGGTGAGTTGGTCAAAGAGGCCATCACGTGGGGCCGCTCGGTCAAGGGCATCCAGGTGATGCCCAAGGCGCAGCCACGCAACGTCGAGCACAGCAGCCGCGCGATCCGCCAGTTGCCTGCCGATGCACCAGTCAACGCCTTTCCGCAGTCGATGGCTGAAGCGCTGGCGGGTACCCAGGCGGCGTCATGAAAATGGCACAACGTGTCGAGGTGCATCGCGTGGGCTGCGCCGGTCCGGGTGACTTGAGTGAAGTGGCCCGGCTGATCGAAAGCGGTGAACTCAAGCCACGCGAAATCATTGCCGTGATGGGCAAGACCGAGGGCAATGGCTGCGTCAATGACCACACCCGAGACTTCGCTGCCACGCAGTGGTGCCACCTGCTGGCACCGCATCTCGATTGCTCAGCGCAACAGGTGGCACTGCAAGTGGCGCTGGTGATGTCGGGGGGCACCGAAGGTGTGCTGTCGCCCCACTTCACGATCTTTTCGCGGCGCTGGGAGGAAGTGGATGACAGCGCCAGCACCGCCAAGCGGTTGGTGTTGGGCATTGCGCATACCCGCGACTTTCTGCCTGAAGAACTGGGCCGCGAGGCGCAGATCGACGCCACCGCTCAAGCGGTGCGCGATGCCATGGCGGACGCCGGCATCACGCGCAACGAGGAAGTGCACTTTGTGCAGATCAAATGCCCGTTGATCACATCAGCCAGGCTCAACGCCGCACTGCAGCGTGGTGCCGTGCCGATGACGCACGACACCTACGAATCGATGGCTTACTCCAGAGGTGCTTCGGCGCTGGGTGTTGCA
>JBBQIB010000432.1:0-3567 GCA_038324515.1 Burkholderiales bacterium | reverse complement strand
GGCCGGGTCGATCACTGCAAAGCGCGTTTGGTTGGCTTGACCGGGGGTCCAGGCGCCGTTGATGAGGCCATCCAGTTTCAACAAGCTGGGGTCTTTCAGTGCGGCGAGGGGGCTGGTTTTGGTGTCCATTCGGGTCTCCATCTTGGGCAGTGGGGCTGAGAGGCTGAGAGTCTTTCGATCATGCCCACTTATCACGCCAAAAGACGCCCGCTCGTCGTTGCAAATGCGCGCCATAGCCCGAGCTATGCTGTGCTTTGCGCCTAGATCGGACGCCTTTTGACGCGCTGCTCGGTCACGCTCGAAAAACTCTCAGCCTCTGAGTTCGGGGGGTCGGGCTGCGCTGCCCAGGGTGCCACAAAGCGGTGGGCTCGGCTAGACTGAAGAGCTTTGCGCCAGTGGCTGTGCTGTGCCGCTGTTTTCCTGCTTACTTTTTGCCCGCAGCTTCTTTGCCCGCATCTTTTTTGCCGACATCTTCTTTGCCCACATTCTGACCCTGAAGACCCATGAAAGCCTCCGACATCCGCGCCACCTTCCTGAACTTCTTTCAGAGCAAGGGCCACACCATCGTGGCGAGCAGCCCCGTCGTGCCGGGTGACGACCCCACGCTGTTGTTCACCAACGCCGGCATGAACCAGTTCAAGGACGTGTTCCTGGGCTTCGAGAAGCGGCCCTACAGCCGGGCTGCCTCCAGCCAGAAGTGCATCCGCGCCGGCGGCAAACACAACGATCTGGAAAACGTCGGCTACACCGCGCGCCACCACACCTTCTTCGAGATGCTGGGCAACTTCAGCTTCGGCGACTACTTCAAGCACGACGCCATCACCTTCGCCTGGGAGTTGCTGACCGAGCACTTCAAGCTGCCCAAGGACAAACTCTGGGCCACCGTCTACGCCGAGGACGACGAGGCCTACGACATCTGGTTGAAGGTGATCGGCTTGCCGCCGGAGCGCATCGTGCGCATCGGCGACAACAGCAGCGGCCGCTGCATGAGCGACAACTTCTGGATGATGGGCGACACCGGCCCCTGCGGCCCCTGCAGTGAAATCTTCTACGACCATGGCCCCGAGGTGGCAGGTGGCCCCCCAGGATCGCCCGAGCAGGACGGTGACCGCTACATCGAGATCTGGAACAACGTCTTCATGCAGTTCAACCGCACCGAAGACGGTGTCATGCACCCGCTGCCCAAACCCAGCGTCGATACCGGCATGGGGCTGGAGCGGCTGGCAGCGGTGCTGCAGCATGTGCACAGCAACTATGAGATCGACATGTTCCGGCGTTTGCTGGCTGCGGCCGGCAATGCGGTGCAGTTTGCGGGCGGCAGTGGCTTTGCGCCCGATAGCGCTTCGCTGAAAGTGATCGCAGACCACATCCGCGCCTGCAGCTTCACGATCGCCGATGGCGTCATCCCGGGCAATGAAGGGCGGGGTTATGTGCTGCGCCGCATCGCGCGGCGTGGCATCCGTCATGGCTACAAGCTGGGCGCTCGCCAGCCATTCTTCTACACGCTGGTGGCGCCATTGGCGGTCGAGATGGGCGAGGCCTACCCAGAATTGCGCCGCGACATGGCGCGTGTGACCGAGGTGCTCAGGCAAGAAGAAGAGCGCTTCTTCCAGACCATCGCCAACGGCATGGAGATTCTGGAAAGCACGCTGGCCGGTGGCGCAGCACAAGTGCCGGGGGATGTCGCGTTCAAGCTGCACGACACCTACGGATTCCCGCTGGACCTGACGGCCGATGTCTGCAGAGAGCGTGGCGTGACGGTCGACGAAGCCGGCTTCAACACCGCGATGACGCGCCAGCGCGAACAAGCCCGCGCCGCTGGCAAGTTCAAGATGGCGCAGGGCCTGGATTACCAGGGCACAGACACGACGTTCCACGGCTACGAACACCTGTTGTGCGAGCACAGCAAGGTCATGGCCGTATACGTGGACGGCGCGTTGGTGCAGCGCGCCAAGGCCGGCGACGACGTGGTGGTGGTGCTGGACCACACCCCCTTCTACGCCGAGAGCGGCGGCCAGGTCGGCGACACCGGCGAGTTGCGCAATGCGCGCGCGCGCCTGCGGGTCGAAGACACGGTCAAGATCCAGGCCGCTGTGTTTGGCCATCAGGCGCGTGTGCTGGAGGGCGAGATCGAGGTCGGCGACAGCATCGTGGCCAGGGTCGATGCAGAGCAGCGCGCCCGCACCGTGCGCAACCACAGCGCCACGCACCTGATGCACAAGGCCTTGCGCGAAGTGCTGGGCGCGCATGTGCAGCAAAAGGGCTCGCTGGTCAACGCCGAGCGCACACGCTTTGACTTCGTGCACAACGCACCCGTGAGCGATGCGCAGATCAGCCAAGTTGAAGCCATCGTCAACGCCGAGGTGCTGGCCAACGCGCAAACGCAGGCCCGTGTGATGGGCATGGAAGATGCGCAAAAAGCCGGCGCGATGATGCTGTTTGGCGAGAAGTACGGCGACGAAGTGCGGGTGCTCGACATCGGCAGCAGCCGCGAACTGTGCGGCGGCACCCATGTGCAGCGCACGGGCGACATTGGCCTGTTCAAGATCGTCTCCGAAGGCGGCGTGGCCGCCGGTATCCGGCGTGTGGAAGCCGTCACGGGCGGCAACGCGCTGGCCTATCTGCAGCAGTTGGAGGGCACCATGAACGGCCTGGCGTTGAGCCTCAAGGCCGCGCCTGCAGAGGTGCCGGCCCGTGTGGCTGCGCTGCAGGAGCAGATGCGGGCGCTTGAGAAAGAGATGACCGCGCTGAAGAGCAAACTGGCCTCTTCGCAGGGCGACGACTTGTTGGCGCAGGCGGTGGAGGTCAACGGCATCCAGGTGCTGGCTGCCGTGCTGCAAGGCGCCGACGCCAAGGCGCTGCGCGAGACCCTGGACAAGCTCAAAGACAAGCTGAAGACAGCGGCCATCGTGCTCGCGGCCATCGAAGGCGGCAAAGTGCAGCTGGCAGCCGGCGTCACCGCCGACAGCACAGCGCGCGTCAAGGCCGGTGAGCTGGTCAACTTCGTGGCCCAGCAGGTGGGCGGCAAAGGCGGCGGCAAGGCCGACCTGGCCATGGCCGGTGGCACCGACCCGGCGGCCTTGCCGGCGGCACTGGCGTCTGTTGTTGCGTGGGTCAAAGCCAAGGGCTGAGAGGCTGCGAGTCTTTCGATCATGCCCACTCATCACGCCAAAAGACGCCCGCTCGTCGTTGCAAATGCGCGCCATAGCCTGAGGCCCGAACACGTTTGGCATTCCGAAAAAAAGGCGGCTCACTGAGCCGCCTTTTTCCTGAGAATGGCCGCCTCAGAACGCGTAACGCAGCGTCGCCTGCACCGCCCACTGGCTTTCGCCACTGTTCTGCTTGGTCACGAAGTCTTCGGTCGAGCCGATCGTGTAGATGTACTTGCCGTTGGCATCGATGCCGCCGTAATTGACGAAGCTGCGATTGGACGGGAAGCCGATCTCGTCGATGCGGCCCCAACGCTTGTTCAGCAGGTTGCCGAAGTTCAGGATGTCGAAGGTGAAGCTGAGCTTGTGCTGCTTGAAGAAGCCCGGCAGCTCCTGGCTGAAACGCACATCGAAGTTG
>JBBQIB010000431.1:0-3586 GCA_038324515.1 Burkholderiales bacterium | reverse complement strand
GGCCAGCGCTGGGCGCCGGCAACTGCAACTGCCGCGCCACAGACAGGCATTGCTGGATATGCTGCTCGCAGACATAGCGCATGGCAGAAAAAGTCAGCGCCGCCGACAGGGCCTGGCCCGCAAAGGGCACGAACTTGGCCACTTGCTGGGTGGTCAGGCGCACGCCCACCATTTTTACCAGTCGCACCACCAACTCGCGGGTGATGACTTTGCCGACCAGCAATCCACCTCCGGCCGTGATGGCCTTGAAGACGACCAGCCTGCGGTCAGGCGCCAGCCGCTCGATCTGCTCGGGCGAGAGCCCGAACTCGGCGTTGATCTTGGGCAGCAAACGCATCAGCAGGCCCACGTCTGTGGCCCAGTCCAGCCCCGGCACGGGCACCACTGCCACGCCAGCAGCCAGGGCCGCACTGCGGTTGACCTGCTTGCGGCAGCGCCGGGCCACGGCCTGCAGATCGGTGCTGGGCCCGGCGACCACTTCCCAGTCTGTGGGTTCTGGCACAGTGCCTGACCGCCCCTCCGCGGCTGCCTTTGAAGCCGGCCCGCCCGCCATCACAGCGGCCCGGCGGCAAGCACGATGCCGTCTTCGTCAGCAGTGAGCCAGTCGCCCGGTTGCACCCACACCCCTTGCACCTGCACCGGCACATCCACCCCGCCGGCCTGACGCCTGAGAGTCGGCATCGGGATCAACGCCAGTGCCATCAGCCCCACCGCACTGGCGGCCAACTCGGCAGCATCACGCACCGCCCCGTCCACCACCACGCCAGCCCAGCCATTGCGCGCCGCCGCTGCAGCGATGTTGCCGCCCACCAGGGCACGCCGCAGCGAGCCGCCACCGTCCACCACCAGCACCTGGCCCTGCCCCGGGCCTTCCAGCAAGGCCTTGACGCTGCTGTTGTCCTCAAAACACTTGACGGTGCGCACTGGCCCGGCAAACCGGGTACGGCCTCCAAAGCTGCGGAACACGGGCGGCAAAACACGCAGCAGTTGGTCGTCCTTGTGGGCGTCGCACAGATCGCAGGTGGATGTCGGCGGTGCGTCGGCGCTGGGTGTCGGGATGGGTGTCGGGCGGGTGCTCATGGAGGAAGGCTCTGGCCAGCAGAGTCAAAAACACGATGCCTCATTCATACCATAGCGTCCCGGCCGGCGCCAGCCTCAACGCTCGCTTCAAGACCTGGGCTGCCGCGCGGCCTCGCGAATGGCGGTCAAGGTGGTGCGGCTGGTGCTGACATCCGCGTCCAACCTGACATGCAACAGCGTCGGCTGGCCGGCCTGCAGTGCGCGCGCGACGGCAGCTTCGATCTGCTCGGTGTTGTCCAGCCGCTCGGCCGCCCAACCGTAGGCGCGGGCCAGCGCCGCAAAGTCGGGGTTGAACAAGTCGCTGCCGCTGACGCGGCCCGGGTAGTCGCGCTCTTGGTGCATGCGGATGGTGCCGTAGGTGCCGTTGTCCACCACGATGCTGATCAGCTTCTTTGCGCCGTAGCCGGTGGCCGTGGCCAGCTCCTGGCCGTTCATCAAGAAGTCGCCATCCCCCGCCAGGTTGACCGCCCAGCGCTCCGGGTACAACAGCGCCGCGGCCACCGCTGCAGGCAAGCCGTAACCCATCGCGCCAGAGGTCGGCGCCAGTTGCGTGCGCCCATGATGCTGCAAGCCGGGGTGCTGGCAATAGCGGTGCAGCCAGCCGGCAAAGTTGCCGGCGCCGTTGGTGTAGACGGTGTCTTCGGGCAGCAGCCGCTGCAGCGTCTTGATCAACACCGCCAGGTCCATCGGCTGCACGGCGGGGGCTTGCTGGTTGGCGATGTACTCGGCGTGCGCCTGGGCGCCAGTCTCGGCCCATGGCACATCGGGCGGCGCACTCAGAGCTTCCATCGCTTTGGCAGCAGCGGAGGTCGAAGCCTGCATCATCAGGTCAGCCGCATAGACGCGGCCCAGCTCTTCGGCGCCGGCATGGATGTGCACCAGCTTTTGCGCCGGGCGCGGTGCTTTCAGCAACTGGTAGCCATGCGTGGTCATCTCGCCCAGACGCAGGCCCAGCGCAATCACCAGATCTGCATCACGCACGCGCTGCGCCAGTTTGGGGTGGGTGCCGATGCCGACATCGCCGGCGTACAGCGGGTGACGGTTGTCAAAGGTGTCTTGAAAGCGCCAGCCGCAAGCCACCGGCAACTGCCAGTTCTCTGCAAAGCGCTGCAGGGCCTGCGCCGCTTCGGCATCCCAGCCCGAGCCCCCCACCAGCATCAACGGCGAGCGCGAGGCCAGCAGCAACGCACGCAAGTCGCGCAGCGCACCCGGCGCCGGCCAGGCGCGCACCGGCTGCACGCGCGGCAGCACAGGTGCTGCTGTCAACGTGGTCAGCATGTCTTCAGGCAACGCCAGCACCACCGGCCCGGGCCTGCCCTGCATCGCTGTATGAAAAGCCCGCGCCACGTACTCGGCCAAGCGGTCGGCGTCCTGCACCTCGGCCACCCACTTGGCCAGGCCCAGCGTGCCGGGGCTGAACATCTGGCGGTAGTCGATCTCTTGAAACGCTTCGCGGTCGCGCTGGTCGCTGGCCACCTGGCCAATGAACAACACCAGCGGCGTCGAATCCTGAAACGCCGTGTGCACGCCGATGCTGGCGTTGGTGGCACCGGGCCCGCGCGTGACGAAGCAAACCCCCGGACGGCCGGTAAGCTTGCCTTGCGCCTCGGCCATGAAAGCCGCGCCACCTTCTTGCCTGCAGGCGATGAACCGGATCTGCTCGCGGTACTCGTGCAAGCCATCCAGCACCGCCAGGTAGCTCTCCCCAGGCACACCAAAACAGGTGTGCACGCCTTGTGCGATCAGGGCCTCAACAAGCGCGTGGCCGGCTGGCCTGGCAGGGGCCGCGCTGGCGCCATGGGTAGAGGCTGCATTGGAATCTTTGGTCATGACATCACCCGCTGGGCCTTGACGTTTTTCGAACCTGAGACCGGAATGTAGCCGCCGCAGAGCTGCTGCCCGGATTAAAGCCTCTTTGCAGCATCTTGAAGGCCGGGCAGGAGCCGCGCCAACCGCATTGCCAACCCGCATGCGCAACCGCGCCTCACCCTCGCCTCATCTTGCGCGCGAGGATTACCAGAGTTGCCACGGGCAACGCCTTCCGACATCAGAAGGCGGTTCATCCCCACACACGTGGGGAACAGTCAGATCTGTCGGGTCGATTTAGGGCAACGCTGAACAAGTCCCTCGCGGCGCCCGCATCCCTGCTTTGGGCGGTCTGCGGCGTTGCAAATCCTCGCCATAGCCCAGGCTATGTCTGCGGTTTGCGCCTTGCATCCCATCCCAAACCAGGGCGGGGACGCTCGCGGGGTCTTTTTCAGCGTCGCCTGAGGGCAACTTGCTTTGCCAGATCACGGCTCGGCAGGCAACGTGCGCACGCGTCGCGGATGCGACCAGCATCCAAGTTGCCCGGACGCGCCAGGCGTTCAGCCAGCACTTCTGTAGGCACCTGCACCTGGGCGAACAGCTGGGGCAACACAGCCAGCAGGTCCAACCGCGCCAGTGAGATGAGCGGGCCCGCATCGCTGACGACGATGATGCCGACTGCCTCCAAGCTGCCGCCAAG
>JBBQIB010000430.1:0-3606 GCA_038324515.1 Burkholderiales bacterium | reverse complement strand
GGGCCAGTTGCCGCAGGCTGCGCCGACGGCCAAAGCCCAGCACCTCAGGTCAACGCCACAAGCGCCAGGGCGAGCGCCAGGGCGAGCGCGGGGGCAAACGCCGGCAGCCGCCAGCACCTCTGCCGCCCCGCTGCCGGCGCAGCCCTACACGCGCTGGGAGTTCGGCGAGCTGCCCGAGTTGCTGGAGCTGCGCAAAGGCGGGCAGACGCTGGTGGGCTTCCCAGCGCTCAGCGACTGTGGTGAGCATGTCGAGATCGAGGTCTTCGATGAGCCCGAAGTGGCTGCCACGCGGCATCGGGCCGGCTTGCGGCGGCTGTTTGCGCTGCAATTGCGCGAGCCCTTGAAGTACCTGGAGAAAAACATCCCCGATCTGCAGAAGATGGGCGGCTTGTACCTGAGCCTGGGTACCCTGGAAGAGTTGCGCGAGCAGATCATCGCGGTGGCGCTGGAGCGGGCCTTTCTGACCGATCCGCTGCCCACCGATGCAGAGGCATTCGCCAAGCGGCTGGAAGAGGGCCGCGCGCGCCTGAACCTGATTGCACAAGAGGTCGCACGCCACGCGGCGATCGTGCTCAATGAGTTTGCTGCTGCCAGCCGCAAGCTCAAGGACAGCAGGGCACCACGCGAGACCCAGGACGACGTCACCGCGCAGCTGCAGCGCTTGGTGGGCAAGCGCTTCTTGCTGCAAACCTCCTGGGCCGCGTTGCAACATCTGCCGCGTTATATGAAGGCCGTGGTGATGCGGCTGGACAAAGAACGCAGCGAGCCCGAGCGAGACGCGGCACGCCTGGCCGAGCTGCGACCGCTGGAGCAGCGCTGGCTGCGCCGCGTTGCCGAACTCAAAGGTGCAGCGCATCCCCGGCTGGAAGAGTACCGCTGGCTGCTGGAAGAACTGCGTGTCAGCCTCTTTGCGCAGACGTTGCGCACGCCGCAGCCGGTCAGCGCCAAGCGGTTGGACAAGGTGTGGGCGCAGTTGCAGGGCTGACAGAGACAGGTCTACCCCAGATAGATCTACCCCTGCAACAGGGAGGCCAGGCTTGCTGCAGCTTCGCTGCAAACTGGTTGCAAATACAAATGCGAGTGATTCGCAATTGTGTTAACGTGGCGCTCTGTGTTCATCCTTCGTGGTCTGGCGACCCGTACTCCATCATGAAAAGCCTGCTGCCTTCATTGCCTCCCACCGCTCGTCGCCGCCCGGCGAGCCACGCGCTCGCAGGCTGGATCTCCACGCTTGCGGTCGCTCTGATGGCGACCAGCCCGGCGCTGGCGCAAGAGCAAGTGCTCAACCTGTACTCGGCCCGCCACTATCAGACCGATGAAGCGCTGTACAGCAACTTCACCAAGACCACCGGCATCCGCATCAACCGGGTCGAGGCTGACGACGCCGGCATCCTGGCGCGGTTGAAGTCTGAAGGCAGCGCCAGCCCGGCTGACGTGATCCTGCTGGTCGACGCTGCGCGCTTGTGGCGCGGCGAGCAAGACGGCTTGTTCCAGCCCGTCAAGTCAGCCGTACTGGACAAGCGTATTCCGGCGCAACTGCGGGGTGCCGATGCAGGGCAGGGCGCGCAGTGGTTTGGTGTCTCGACCCGCGCACGGGTGCTGGTCTACGACAAGACGCGCCTGAAGGTTTCTGACGTGGACAGCTACGAGAAGCTGGCGAACCCGGCGCTGAAGGGCATGGTTTGCTCACGCTCGGGCTCGCACCCTTACAACCTGAGCCTGTTCGGCTCGGTGCTGGAAGCAGCAGGGCCGCAAGCTACCGAGACCTGGCTCAAGGGGGTAGTGGCCAATCTGGCCCGCGCGCCCAAAGGCGGCGATACCGACCAGATCCGCGCGGTGGCGAGCGGCGAATGCGCGGTGGCCATCAGCAACACTTACTACTACGCACGCCTGATGCGCTCTGCCAAGCCTGAAGACAAAGCGGTGGTCGAGAAGACGGCAGTGGTGTTCCCCAACCAGGCCGACCGTGGCACCCACGTCAACATCTCAGGCGCGGCCGTGGCCCGTCACGCCAAGCACCGCCAGGCCGCTGTGCGCTTCCTGGAGTATCTGGTCAGCGACGACGCACAGCGCATGCTGGCCGACGGCAACAACGAGTACACCGTTGTCGCTTCAGCGCCCACCGACAACCCGGCCTTGGGTGCCTTGGGCAACTTCAAGGCCGAGGCAGTGTCGATCGCCAAGGTCGGCGCCAACACGGTGCAGGTGCAACAGATGTTGGACCGGGCCGGCTTCAAGTAAGCAAAGAACAAGCTGTCCAACACGGCTTGACCTCCGAGTTGAACAGCCTCGACTGGCGCGATGGCCGAGTCTGAGACTGCCGCGCCATCAGGCCGGCACGGAAGGCAGGCCCGACAACGCCATCGCCAACTCGTTCTCGTCGTAGGCCTGGTCGACCAGTTGGCCCGACAGGTAGTGGGTGTAGGCCGCCATGTCGAAGTGGCCGTGGCCGCACAGGTTGAACAGGATCACCTCGCTCTTGCCTTCGGCCTTGCAGCGCATCGCTTCGACAATCGCGCCTTTCACGGCGTGGTTGGCTTCTGGCGCCGGCACGATGCCTTCAGCCCGCGCAAACATCACACCGGCTTCAAAGCAGGCGCTCTGGTTGTAGGCAGTGGCTTCGATCAAGCCAAGCTCCTTCAGGTGGCTGACCAGCGGCGCCATGCCGTGGTAGCGCAAGCCACCCGCATGAAAGCCGGGCGGCGTGAAGCTGCTGCCCAGCGTGTGCATCTTGGTCAGCGGCGTCAGATGCGCGGTGTCACCAAAGTCGTAGGCAAATTTGCCGCGTGTCAGGCTGGGGCAGGCTGAAGGCTCGACCGCGACGATGCGCCGCTTCTTGCCGCCGCGCAGTTGCTGGCCCAGAAACGGGAACGAGATGCCGGCAAAGTTGCTGCCGCCACCCGTGCAGCCGACGATCACATCGGGGTCGTCGCCGGCCATTTCCATCTGCAGCATCGCCTCCTGGCCGACGATGGTCTGGTGCATCAACACATGGTTCAGCACCGAGCCCAGGACGTATTTGGTGTCATCGTTGCTGGCAGCCACTTCGACGGCTTCGCTGATCGCAATCCCCAGCGAGCCCGGGTGATCGGGGTTCTTGGCCAGAATCGCGCGGCCCGTGTTCGTCAGGTTGGACGGTGAAGGGTGACACACCGCGCCGTAAGTCTCCATCAGCGCGCGGCGATAGGGCTTTTGGTCGTAGCTGACACGCACCTGGAAGACGGTGACTTCGATGCCAAACAGCGCACCCGCGAAGGCCAGCGATGAGCCCCATTGCCCGGCCCCGGTCTCGGTGGCGATCTTCTTGATGCCGGCTTGTGCGTTGTACCAAGCCTGCGGCACGGCGGTGTTGGGCTTGTGCGAGCCGGCGGGCGAGACCCCTTCGTACTTGTAGTAAATCCTGGCTGGCGTGCCCAGTATCTTCTCCAGCCGCCTGGCGCGGAACAGCGGGCTCGGGCGCCAGAGTTTGAAGACCTCGCGCACCGGCTCGGGGATCGGGATCTCGCGTTCGGTGCTGACCTCTTGCATGATCAGCGCCATCGGGAACAACGGCGCCAGATCATCCGGGCCGATGGGCTGCAGCGTGCCGGGGTGCAAAGGCGGCGC
>JBBQIB010000429.1:0-3608 GCA_038324515.1 Burkholderiales bacterium | reverse complement strand
GCAGGTCGCATAGCCTGGTCTAGTGCGCGGCACTGGAAATGCCGTACAGCAGCAATGCTGTCGAGGGTTCGAATCCCTCCCTGCCCGCCACCAGCCATCACCGCATCGACCGGGTGGATGCGCTAGAGAAATAGCTACTAGTACTACAACGAGATTTGTCATGCTGAGCGCAGCGAAGCATCTGTTCCAACTGCCGCATCAAGACCCTTCGCTGTGCTCAGGGTGACATGACTATGACGTTCTGATGCGATAGTGGACAAGTCTCGTTGTAGTACTAGCCGAGCTTCCGTCCTCCGTCCTCCGTCCTCCCTCTGACGCTCCAAAAACTCGCGTATATAAGCATACAGTGCAGCCATCGCCTCAAGGCAACGCCAGCTTCTACTGGCTAGCGTGGCGTGGCGCTCATCAATCAAAGCAAGCGCCTGCGCAAGCTTCCCCTTATGCACCCCAAGAGGAACGCATGACTGATCGCCAGTTCATCGAGGTGCGCGGCGCCCGCGAGAATAACCTCAAGGATATCTCGCTGGACATTCCTAAGCAGAAGCTTACGGTCTTCACCGGCGTGTCCGGTTCCGGTAAATCTTCCCTGGTCTTCGATACCATCGCCGCCGAAGCGCAGCGCCAGCTAAACGAGACCTTCACAGCCTTCGTGCAAGGCTTCCTGCCGCATTACGGCCAACCAGATGTTGATCGCATCGAACATCTGAATGCGCCGATCATCATCGATCAGAAGCGCGTCGGCGGCGGCTCGCGCTCCACAGCGGGCACCTACACGGATATTGCCGTCTTGCTGCGGCTGCTCTTCTCGCGGGTTGGGCAGCCCTCGGCGGGGCCAGCCTACGCCTTCTCGTTCAATACCCCGCAAGGCATGTGCCCGGAGTGCGAAGGGATCGGCAAGACGGTGCAGCTGGATCTGGACAAGCTGCTCGACCGCAGCAAGTCGCTGAATGCTGGCGCTATCCTGCACCCAGCGTTCAAGATCGGTAAGTGGCTCTGGAAGACCTACACGCTCTCCGGGCTCTTCGACAACGACAAGCCGATTGTCGACTACTCCGAAGACGCGCTCCAGGCGCTGCTGCACGGCGCGGATGTGAAAGTCTCGTTTGGCGAGATGGCGCTGACCTATGAGGGGCTGGTTGAGCGCTTCACCAGGATGTACATCAAAAAGGACGCGGCGGCCATGTCCGAGTGCAACCGTGCGGTCTTCGAGCAGTTCACCACCTCGCAGACATGCCCAGTCTGCCACGGTGCAAGGCTCAACCAGGCCGCTCTGGATTGCAGGATCAGTGGCCGGAATATCGCCGAGCTCTCCGACCTGGAGGCGACGGAGCTTGTCAAATTCTTGGAAGGCTGCACCGATCCGGTCGCCGTGAAGGTGGCTGCCAAACTCACCGAGCGCTTGCAGCACCTCGTCGAGATTGGGCTAGGCTATCTGAGCCTCAGCCGGGAAACCTCCACGCTGTCGGGCGGCGAGTCGCAGCGCGTGAAGATGATACGACACCTTGGCAACAGCTTAACCGACATGTTGTACATCCTCGACGAGCCCAGCGTGGGGCTGCACGCGCGCGATGTGGTCCGCATGAACAGCCTGCTGAAGCAGCTGCGCGACAAAGGCAATACCGTGCTGATCGTTGAGCACGACCCAGATGTGATCGCAATCGCAGATTATATCGTAGACATCGGCCCGAAGGCAGGCACGCACGGCGGCGAGGTGGTGTTTGAAGGCAGTTATGCAGCCCTCAAGCAGGCTAACACGCTCACCGGGCAATTCCTGAAGCAGCACCTGCCGATCAAGCAGCAGGTACGGCAGCCCACGGGGCAGATGACGATCAAGCACGCCAGCCTGCATAACCTGAAGAACGTCACGGTGAACATACCCACTGGCGTCCTCACCGTCGTGACAGGCGTGGCTGGCTCCGGCAAAAGCACCCTGATTAACGATGTCTTCCTGGCGCAGCACCCCGACGCGCTTGTGATCGACCAGTCCCGCGTGACAGCGAACAGCCGCTCTGCCCCGGCCACCTACACCGGGATCATGGACGACATTCGGCAAGCGTTCGCCAAGGCCAACCAGGTTAGCGCCTCGCTTTTCAGCTTTAACTCGGCGGGCAGTTGCCCCAACTGCAATGGCTTGGGCGTGGTGTACACCGATCTGGCCTTCATGGAGGGTATCGCCTCCCCCTGCGAGATCTGCGAGGGCAAACGGTTCAAGCCCGAGGTGCTGGAGTACCAGCTGCGCGGTAGGCCGATCAGCGACGTGCTGGACATGACCGCAGAGGAAGCCCTGAGCTTCTTCACCGAGAAGAAGGTCAAGGCGGTGCTGCACCATGGACGACGTGGGGCTGGGCTACCTGAGGCTGGGCCAGCCACTCAGCACCGGGTCGGGCGGCGAAGGGCAGCGCCTGAAGCTCGCCAGCGAACTTTACAAACAGGGCAGCGTCTACGTGATGGACGAGCCCACCACCGGGCTGCATCTCTCAGATATTGGCCTGCTGATGGGCAGCATCGACCGGCTCGTGAACGCTGGGAACACCGTCATCCTGATTGAGCATCATCTGGACGTGATCCGACAGGCCGACTGGATCATCGACCTTGGCCCCGAAGGCGGCAGTGCCGGTGGCGAAGTCTTGTTTGAGGGGCCACCACAAGCATTGAAAGCCTGCGCGCGGAGTATCACGGCGCGGTTCATTTGAAATAAATGGGCTGGAAAGCTGTGTCATCTGTGGACAAGCAGCCCGGCCTGCTCGGCGCGCAGCCGTGCTGCGACGGCCCACGCGCCCTGGAGCGCCGCCTGATCACCGCCCGCCACTGCGCGCAGCGCCGCATCGAGCTCGTCGGCGAGGGCTGCAAGGCGCACCGGCAGCTGCGCCAGCTGCGCCTCCAGGGTGGCGGCGTGGACGGCCATCGCCACGTGGCAGGCCACCAGCTCCAGCAGATCCAGCTGCGCGGGGTTGAAGCGTCGGCTTTCGGTGGTCGTCACGGTGAGGGCGCCGATGGCGTGCTCGCCCCAGAGCAGCGGCACGGCCATGGCGCAGCGCGTGCGTAGGTCGTTCTGGCTGAGCCGCAGCCCGAGCCAGCGCCGGTCCGTGTCGGTCTCGTCGATCATCAGGGGGACGCGGGCGCGCAGCACCATGCCGGCTAGGCCGTGCTCGCTCACCTCGCGGGCGCGCTCCGGCGTGGAGCGGTGGCCGTTGCTCAGCAGCAGCAAGGGCTGGATCTGCGCTTCAGACGCGAGCAGCAGCACCGAGGCGCGCTCGCCGCCCACCATCTCCGGTAGCTGCGTGGCGATCTGCAGCGCCACGGCGTGCGGGTCGGCGGCGGCGCTCACAATCGTGCGCCCGTAGCGCAGCAGCCGCTCCAGGGTGTCGGCGTTGGCCTGGGCTTGGCGCGCGTACTGATCCATCTCGCCCTGGAGCGTGGCGTGCTCAAGCGCCGCGCCGATAATCTGGCCGAGCGCCGCCACCAGTGCGCGGTCGTCCTCATCGAACGGCTTCCTGCGCCGGGCCTCGATGCGGCCCACTACGCGTCGGCCGATCTGCACCGTGCCGTAGAGCCTGCCGGGCTCGTCCGAGCGCAGCGGGCCTGTGCCCGCCGGTACGAGGATCTCG
>JBBQIB010000428.1:0-3609 GCA_038324515.1 Burkholderiales bacterium | reverse complement strand
GCACGCCGGCTTCGGAGCGGCCCTGCGCTCGGCGTTGATGCTCATCGGTCGGCCTTCATGGGATTGCTCAAGCGCAACGCGCCCCAGGAAAGCAGGGCCACCACCACCAGAAGCAGCACGCTGATGGCCGAGGCCACGCCCAGCTGCTGGCCGATGAAGGCGGTCTTGTAGATGTGCAGCGACAAGATTTCGGTGCTGTCGCCCGGACCGCCGAAGGTCAGCACATACACCACCTCCAGCACCCGAAAAGCGTCGATCAGACGCATCATCAGCGTGATGGCAATTACGTGCATGACCATCGGCAACTTGACGCGAAACGTCATCTGCCACCAGCCCGCGCCGTCGATGCGCGAGGCCTCGATGACCGAGCTGTCGACGCTGGCCAGGGCTGCGATCATCATGATGAAGACGAAGGGCGTCCATTGCCAGATGTCGGCGATCACGATGGCGGTGAAGGCCAGCGTCGGGTCGGCCAGCCAGGTCTTGGGCTCCAGGCCCACGGCCATCAACGCGGCGTTGATCAACCCGAACTGGGCGTCGAACATGTAGCGCCACACCAGGCCCACCGCAATCGGCGCGATCATCATCGGCAGGATGAACAGCGTGCGAAAGAACGCCATGCCGCGCACCTTGTGCTCCAGCGCCAGCGCCAGCGCAATGCCCAGCGCCATCTCGGCCGACACGCACACGGCGGCAAAGAGCAGCGTGGTCCACAGCGAGGACCACACCCGAGGGTTGCCGAAGGCTGAAACAAAGTTGTCCCAGCCGGTCCAGCGCGCACTCTCCCACGGCGTGCCCATGCTCCAGTCGTAGCCAGCGAGCTGGAAGGCAGTGAGCACGGGGTACAGACAGGCCGCCGCCATGATCAGCACGGCCGGCCCGACGTAGAAGAGAGGAACCCAGCGGGGTGTGCGCATGGCGGGTCGGCCTCAGATCTTGTAGCCGGCCTCGCGCATGATCGCTGTGACCTGCGGCACCACGCCGTTGAGTGCGTCCTCCGCGCTCTTCTTGCCGGTCAGCGCGTCGGATACGGCCACGCCCAGCGCCTGCACGTTGATCTTGTCCCACACCGGGATGATGGGGCGCCAATCGGGGTTGCTGTACTTCAATGCTTCCACAAAGGTGATGAACTCTGGAAACTTGCGTACCGCGTCGACATCGCGCAGCGTGGAGTTGCGCATCGGCGCGCCACCCTGCAAGGTCACCGCCTTGTCCTGCGCTTTGGAGGTCAGCCACTGCATCAACAAAAAGCCGGCTTCCGAGTTCTTGGAGTTCTTTGGAATCGTCAGGCCCAGGCCACCCGATTGCGAAGCGCGCTTCACGCCTTTTGGGTGCAGCGCCCAGCTGTACTTGCCGACGATCTGGCTGCGCGCCGGGTCGGCCATCACGGCGGCCAGCGATGTCGAATCCAGATACATCGCAGCCTTGCCCTGCAAAAACGCCGTGTTGGCTTCGCCCTGGCCGTAGCCTGCGATGCCGGCCGGGCCGGTGGCCACCACTTCTTGCAGAAATTTCAGCGCATCGACGCCGATCTTGTCGTTGAAGCGCGGGCGCCACTGGTCGTCGAATACGCTGCCGCCCAGCGGGTTCAAGTGCAGCAGCCAGGCGTGCACCGCCTGATGGCCGGCCTGCCCGCGGCTGGTCAGTGCGCCCATGCCCGAGCGCTCTTTGAGCACCGGCAGCAAGGCGCGGAACTCGGTGTAAGTCTCGGGCACTTTGAGCTTGAGCTCGTCGAACACATCCTTGCGGTAGGCCAGCACCGAGGTTTCGGCGCCGTAAGGCAGGCCGTAAAGCTTGGCGCCCGGGCCTGCCAGATAGCCCTTGGGGCCGCCCACCAGACCCAGGTTTTCCAGGTAGATCGGCACGATGTCCTTCATGTCGTAGGCCGGATCGGCCAGGGCCGCGTTGGCGAACATGGGCTCCAGCGGCAGGATCAGGTCTTTGGAAACATATTCGCCCTTCCACATCACGATGTAGCAAGCGAGGTCGTAGTCGCCGCTGGCCTTGGCCATCTCCAGCAGTTGCTTTTCTTTCAGCCTGCCGATGGCCACCTTGTCCACCTCGACCTTGATGCCGGTCTCTTGCGTGAACTGCGGCAGCAGCTTTTGCATGGCGTCGTAATGCGGGTGCGCCGGGATGTTCATCACCACCGTCTTGCCGGCGTATTTGGCGAATCGGTTCTGCGCGATGGCGCCGCTGTAGGGAAGTCCTGCGCCGAACACGGTGATGGCGGCGGTCTTGATCAGGTCTCTGCGTTGCATGGTCAGTCTCCAGGTGGGTGAGATGGCGGGGTTCAGGGGGTGAGGGGGTGAGGAGTTCAGGGGTTTTGGGAATTAGGGGTTGAGGGGTTCAGGGGCGCTCGGCTGTCGTCTTTGGTGAGGGTCTTTGGTGGAGGGTCAAGGCCGCAGGGCCATGCCACTGTCGGTATCGAACACGTGCAAATCGTCGGCGCTGACCGAGAGAGCGATCTTGCTGTGCAGTTGGGCGTGTGCGTCTCCGGGCAGGGTGGCGGTGATGCGCTGGCCGCCCGGCACGTCAAGGTGGCCGACGACCTGGCTTTCGGTGCCCAGGTACTCCACCACGTCGGCACACAGCGTGAGCGAGGCCGCGCCGGCGGTGGCTTGCAGCGCCTGTGGGCGGATGCCCACGGTGAGCGCCTGCTTGAGCGCCTGGTCGGCAGACCTCAAACGGCCGCGCAGCCAGTCGGGGGCAGGCAAATCAAAGCCCTCGCCGCGCAGGCGGCCGTGTTCGCCCTCAGCCGCAAAGCGTGCGACCAGCAGGTTCATGCTGGGCGTGCCGATGAAGGCGGCCACGAACAGCGTGGCGGGCTGGTTGAACACTTCGCTGGGTGTGCCTACCTGCTGGATGCGGCCCTTGTCGAAAATGACGATGCGGTTGGCCAGCGTCATGGCTTCGACCTGGTCGTGCGTCACGTACACCGTAGTTTTGCCCAGGCGCTCGTGCAACAGTGCGAGCTCGGCGCGCATGTGGCCGCGCAGCTTGGCGTCCAGATTGGACAGCGGTTCGTCGAACAGAAATACTTTGGGCTCGCGCACGATGGCGCGGCCGATCGCGACGCGCTGGCGCTGCCCGCCGGAGAGCTCTTTGGGTTTACGCTGCAGCAGGTGTTCGATGTTGAGCACCTGCGCCGCTTTCTTTACCTGGGCCTCGATTTCGGCCTTGGGTCGCCCGGCCAAGTCGAGGGCAAAGCTCATGTTCTGCGCCACATTCATGTGGGGATAGAGCGCATAGTTCTGGAACACCATGGCGATGTCGCGCGCCATCGGCGCGGCTTGTGTCACGTCGCGCCCGCCAATCAGGATCTGGCCCTCGGTCACGTCTTCCAGGCCGGCGATCATGCGCAAGGTGGTGCTCTTGCCGCAGCCCGATTCGCCCAGCAGCACGACGAACTCGCCTTCGGCTACGGTCAGGTCGAGCTGGGTCACGACGGTCACCTCGCCAAAGCGTTTGACGATGCCGCGCAGCTCCAGGCCGGGGCTGGGGGTCGAGGTGGACATGGGCTGTCGGAGGGTCAAGTGGAGGGGCTGCGCTCGCGCGATTCCTTGAGCGGGCGGCGCACCCCCCAGCCGCTGGCCGGTCGCTGGTTGC
>JBBQIB010000427.1:0-3618 GCA_038324515.1 Burkholderiales bacterium | reverse complement strand
CCGAGGCAAGTACAAGTCGCTCAGCGATCATGAAAAACGACTGCTCAAGCGACGCCAGGCCATCGAGCCGTTGATTGGCCACACGAAGGCGGACCACCGGATGGACAGGTGCTGGCTGCAGGGTGCGCTAGGCGATGCCTTGCATGCGCTGAACTGTGCGGCGGGCTACAACATCCGCTGGCTGCTGCGTGCCATCACCCGTCTGGGCCTGGGCGGGCTTTTTTGCGCCTTCATCGCGGTGGTCATGTGTGCGCTGAGTACGCTGCACGCGATGCTGGTCAGGCCACAGGCGCTGCGGCCGCACCGCTTGCCATCTTCAACGCCAAGGCCAGGCCCGCGCTCATCGATGTCGGCGGCAACTGGATGAATTTCGCAGGACCGACTACGTAGAACGCGCCGGCCTCGAAGCTCAGCATGTCCAGCACGTTCACGTCCCCCATCTTGCCGTCGCTGATGTGGATGAAGGCAGGGATGGCGCCGCGCAGGTCCAGCAGCGTGTGCAGCCTGATGGCGGCCTTGGCGGAGCGGAACGGCGCCCAGTCGAAAAAGCTCAGGCAAAGGTCGACGGTGCTGGAGTCGAGGGCGTAGACCGTGTTGTCCAAGTCGACGCCCAGCGAGTCGCTGGCCTACAGCTTGCGGGCACGGCGGATCAAGACAGCCGCGAGGTCCGACCAGATGCGCCAATCCCGCGATTCGTTGGCGTCGGCCAACGTCGAGCGCTTGACAACCGAGCGAAATCCCATCCCATACAGCTTGGTCGGATTGGCCGACAAGCTGGCCACGATATCGCGCAGGCTCTCGCGCCAAGTCAGCTGAGCGAAGGCTATGGAGCGGAACTGCTCGGCACACGACAACGAGCGCACGCCCGCGTTGCCGCCATGGCGCTGCACGACGCGCGCGAAGCTGGTCCACGGGATGAACTCCATGACTTGAGCGAACAAGGTCTTGCCGACGTACACGAGCTTCCCCAAAGGCAGTCGATCCTGGGAAAGTACGCGGTTTTGGAACATCGAAGTTCAAGTCGGCACCAAACTAAATCGGCCGCTAGACCGCGCCGATGCTTGAGAATCGGCGCGGCGAGGCTTGTTTAACCGGACAGCAGTGACGCAGGATAGCGTGATGTCGCCAGCGTTTTTCTTGGCACCTACTTCGGGGCGCGGCAAGCGCAGGCCGCCGAACGCGTGGGCTTCATAGACGGATTCATCGCAAAGTGGTGCTAATGGGGGGTGATCGCTGCTGACCGGTTGCTGACCTTCAGTTAAGCCGCCGGGGACGGCTAGCTTGAGAGCGTGCAACTGCCATTTCTAGATTCACGCGTAGCGTATTGGAAAGCGAGGTCGAAGTGAGCGTCGGCATCACGCCGTATGGCTGGTGGGCGGCGCGTTTCGGGATTGGCCTTGGCTGCTGCCGGCCGCAGCAGTGATCGGCGCCGCCTGGCTGATCAGGCCAGCTCGCGCCCAGTAGCGGCCTGCGGCGGCTGCACGCTTGCCCATAGCGCCATGCCCAACCAGTTTTGCAGCGCCACGCAGCCGGGCGGCGTGATGTCCAGCGAGCGCGCTTCTGGCCGCTTGCGCAGCCAGCCCTGCTCGAGGCAGTGGCGGCACAAACTTGATGCCAGCCGTCCGGCCAGATGAAAGCGCCGCTCACTCCAATCCAGACAGGGGCGGCATGACAGCGACGTGGATTGATCCCCATTGGCGATTCCGAACATGGCTAGGCTGCCGCGGCCCTTGTCGGTGATGAAAGCGCCCTCGTCATCCAGCACCAGCGCGCCGTCCTGCCGCAACCGCTCGGCGATGGCCACGCCCAGCCGTCCGGCCAAGTGGTCGTAGCAGGTGCGTGCGGCGCGCAGCGCTTCGTCCTTCGGCCCGACGACGACGCGCGGGTGCATGGCAATGCCACCCGCCGCCACCTGCATGATCGATTCGAGCATGTGTGCCACCTCGCTGGATGCGAGCCGGTGGTAACGGTGCCGGCCGGCCGGCGTGACGCGCAGCAACTGGGCATCGATGAGCTGGGCCAGATGCGCGCTGGCCGTTGGCGCGCCGATCCCGGCGGCGCGCGCCAGTTCGGTGGCGGTCAGCGCTCGGCCGTCCATCAGCTCCATAAGGATGGCGGTTCGCGCTGGCTCGCCGACCAATGCGGCAATGCGGGAAATCTGGTTGGTGTTCATCGGTGCCGCAATGCTTCTTTCAGCCGAGTATGCGCGCCGTACTCGCGGCCAACACTTCGTCGGCGCACGAAGCGTTTGCAGGGACGGCGGGGCATGATGTGCAGCACCTCACTCGATCAACCGCTCATTCGGGAGCTCTTCATGCGCATCACCTGTTTCATCCGCTACCAGATCGATCCTTTTCAGCGCGAAGCCTTCGAGGCCTACGCGCAGGCCTGGGGCCGCATCATCCCGCGCTGCGGCGGTGATCTGATCGGCTACTTCCTGCCGCACGAAGGCAGCAATGACATCGCCTGGGGCCTGATCGGCTTCGATGACTTGGCCGCCTACGAGCGCTACCGAAACGCGTTGAAGGTCGATGCCGAAGGGCGCGCCAATTTCGAACGTGCGCAGGCCGAGCGCTTCATCCTGCGCGAAGAACGCAGCTGGCTGCAAGATGTCAGAGGGACGCGCCACCTGGCGCGGCAAGTGTCGCCATGATCGCGGTCATCTTCGAACTCGAACCCCGCGAGGGCAGAACGGCGGACTACTTCGAGCTGGCCGCGTCGCTGCGGCCCACGCTGCAGGCGGTGGACGGCTTCATCTCGGTCGAGCGCTTCGAAAGCCTGAGCACGCCGGGCCGCTACCTGTCGCTGAGCTTCTGGCGCGATGAAGAGGCGGTGCGCAACTGGCGCTGCACCGGCATGCACCGCGATGCGCAGCAGCAAGGCCGCGCACAGATTCTGGCCGGCTACCGGCTGCGCGTGGCGGCGGTGATGCGCGACTACGGCTTGCGTGAACGCGAGCAAGCGCCGCCCGATTCGCTGGCAGCGTTGTTGTAAGCGCGGCCGTGCCGCATCAACGTCCATGCGCACCAGCCGCCTGGGCCGCGCGGCGCTGATCTTGCCGTTGTGCGTTGCACCGCCTACTCGGCCACTGTTGCTCGATGGCCCGGCCTGGCCCAGCGCCGGGCGTAGTGGATGGCCCAACGACAATCAATACCTGCTTTTCGGCATGCCTACGGACTCACGGCCCCGGCCAGTTCATATCACTCGCCAACAGCTACCAGTGATGCAGATAGCGACTGCCAGCAAAACCCAGCTCAGGCTCAAAGGAAAGCCGCATCGTCAAAATAATCTGTGGGCGAGTTTTGGTTCTGAAAGTTTGTCGAGCACGCGATGCAGAGAGAGTTCGGCAATTCTGAACTTCCGATCGCCTCACCTTGCCCCCGAAAAACGAACCGCTTGCTAAGTAGTCGGCCCTGCAAATTTCAACCTCGGCAATTCGATGGCATAAGCGTGGCCTGGCGGCAGCACCGGAGCCAAGGGGCGTCGTCCCTTCATCCACGTCAAGCAACGGCCGGAGTGTGGCCTCGTGTGTCTTGCAGAGCCCGCAGCTCTTTCGCTGCTGACAGCACCATTTGCAGCAGACACAAAAAAGCCGGCCCGATGCCCAGACGGGCCACG
>JBBQIB010000426.1:0-3642 GCA_038324515.1 Burkholderiales bacterium | reverse complement strand
GCCTGCCTCGACCACCATCTGCAAGCCCGCGGTCTGCGGGAATGCGCCTGAACCCGGCGTCATTTTGGCCACCGCGCCCAGCCATTCGAGCAACTCGCTGCCCTTGAGCCGAACCACCGTGACCTGGTTGCCAAAGGGCTGCACTTTCAGGATGTCGCGGTAAGTCAGTCGGCCTTCGGGCAGCGAATCACGCACGCCGCCGCTGTTCATCAGGGCCAGATCAGCGCCCGTGCGCTCAAGCATCGCACTGGCAATCAGCCGGCCCAGGTTGGTGGCTTGCGCGCGCACGCGGTTGCGGTCGCCGTCAAAGACGCCGATGGCTTCGCCGACCGGCACATTCAGCCCGGCCTGCCCTTTGTCCTGGAAAGGCTGCAAGAAAGCGCGCACCGCCGGGTCTTCGGGGATCGCGGCGGCGAACAGCTCACGCTTGCCGTCAACGGCAGCGCGCTTGAGGTTGATCGGGATCAGCTCGTACTTCAGCAAATGCACCTGGCCGGCCTGGATTTCAAAGTCGGCCCGGCCCACGTACTTGCCCCATTCATGCGCCTGCACGATCCAGGCGCCGTTGCGGCGGTCGGGCGCGCAAGCGCCGCCTGGCACATAAGGGTCGTTGCGCATCATCTCTTGCAGCATGCACACGGGGTTCTGGCTGTGGCCGCCGACGATCAGGTCCAGCCCTTTGCCAGCGGGCATGGCCAGTGCCAGCTCGACATCCCCCGGCGCGTTGATGCCACGCTTGCCGGGCATGTAGTGGCCCATGTGGGTGGCAGCAATCACCATGTCGGCCTGGGCGCGCAGACCGGGCAGCAGCGCTGCGGCTTCGTTGATCGGCGAGCGAAACTCGATGCCGCGGATGTTCTCGGGCAGCACCATGCGCTGGGTGTCTTCGGTCGTCAAACCCATCACCGCGATCTTGTAGCCACCACGCTCGAAGATTCGGTAGGGCTCGAACTTGCGCTGCCCGCCCTGGTAGATGTTGGCCGAGAGCAGCGGAAACTGCGCCCATTGGCGCTGCTTGGCCAGCACCGCCGGCGGCTTGTCAAATTCGTGGTTGCCCACCGCCGAAGCGTCATATCCCAGCAAGTTCATGCCTTTGAAGTCGGGCTCTGCGTCTTGCAGGTCGCTCTCGGGCACCCCGGTGTTGATGTCGCCGCCGTCCAGCAGCAAGCTGTGGCCCCCGGCTGCCGCGACTTCGGCGCGGATGCGGTCGATGGCAGTCTTGCGCGCTGCCATGCCGTATTCACCATCGGCGTTGGGCCAGAAGCGGCCGTGATGGTCGTTGGTATGGATCACCGTCAGCTTCAGCGGCGGCTTGGGCGGTGGCTTGAACGCAGACGGCGTGCTGCAAGCAGCCAGCAACAGCAAGGCGAGCAAACCAGTGACAGCGACAAGGGGACGCATGGGCCCTGCGCCTTGCAAGTGGGCGCGGCTGCTGAAGAGCCCGAGCCGGCCCGAATCTTCAATCTCAAACTCTGTCATGGGGTCAATCAGCCTTGATTTGCAGCGCAGCGCCAATGTGCTGCACGATGGCCGACAACAAACTCACTGCAGCATCGCTGCCGGCTTGCGCGGTGGCCAGTGTGTGGCTGTGGCTCAAGGCTTCGTCCGACAGCCCGGCGGCCATGTTGGTCAGCATCGACAAGGCCAGCACACGCAGACCAGCGTGACGGGCCAGGATCGTTTCTGGCACCGTGCTCATGCCCACGGCCTGCGCGCCAAGAAGTTGCAGCATGCGGATCTCGGCCGGGGTTTCAAATTGCGGCCCCATGACCCAGGCGTAGACACCTTCGTGCAAGCTCTGTTGCTGCTGTTGGGCAGCCTGCTTGGCCAGGGCACGCAACTGCGGGCAATAGGCGTCGGCCATCGCCACAAAACGTTGGTCACCTTGTTCGCCAAACAGCGGCGAGCGCTGCACGGTGTTGATGTGGTCGTTGATCAGCATCAGCCCGCCCGGGCGCATGCTGTGGTCCAGGCTGCCTGCGGCGTTGGTCTGCACCAGCACCTGTACACCCATCGCAGACAGGGTGCGGATCGCGCCCTTCATGCCGTCCACGGCGCCGGTTTCGTAAGCGTGCTTGCGGCCCGCCAGCACCAGCACCTCGTGCGCGCCCAGCCGGCCCAGGCGCAGGATGCCGGCGTGGCCGCCAATGCCCAGGGTCGGAAAGGCCGGCAACTCTGCATAAGGCCAGTCCACCGCGCTTTGCAACTGCTGCGCAAACGGCCCCCACCCCGAGCCCAGCAAGACGGCGACGCGCGGCTTGCGGATTTCAAGAAGGGGCTTCAGGCGGGCCACCGAGAGGCTGACGGGGTCGTCCATGGCGGGTTTGGGTGTGCTGCACAACGCGCCATTGTGCGCTGCGGCGCGGGCCCCAAGGGCTCAAGGGCTCAATGGCTCAATGGCTCAATGGCTCAACGACGCATCACAAGCAAGACCACTGCGCGGCTGACGACTGCCCGAGTCAAGATCCGCCAGCGGCCTTGGCCGCGACGGCTCTCAACCCTTGGGTCGCAGCGCCGCCAGTTGCCACTCGTAGCGGTCTTCTCCGTGCACCATGCGCACGGCCGATTGTGTGGTGCGGCAATGCCAGGTCTGCTGACTCTTGAGGTCCAGGCTGACCAGCGCTTGTGGGTTGAAGACGGCGCAGCACAGCCCTGCCGGATCGCGCACGGACTCGTAGCGCAGCCAATCCATGCCGCGCGTGTTCGCGGCGCCAGCCACAGCCTGTGTCGCGCTGTAGTCCAGCGATTGTGTCCACTGCGTGCGGGCTTGCTGCCAGGGCTGGGCAGAGAGGTCGATCGCCAAACCCTGCACCTGGGCGCTGAATACCGTGTGCTCGGTCAACAACTCCTGATCCAGAAGGCCTTCGCTGTCCAGCAAGAAGCGCCAGCGCCAATACGCCACTTCTGCACATGCGGTGCGCACGCTGTCTGCGCCGTACCAGATGCCCGGGCTGCCGGCCTGCCTGAAGCGGCTGCCATGATGAGGACGGTACCTGAAGGGGGTGGACAGCAAGTAGTGCTGCTGGGCAGATACCTCGCGCGGCAAGGGCGGCTTGCTGCGCTCCAACAGTTGCTCCAGCATGGCCTGCTCGTCCAGCGAGTCCACCAGCCGCATGGTGGCCACCACATGCTGCGCTTCAACAGCGCGCCAGGCCCGCATGCCCAGCGGCGTTGCCGCAGCAAACCAATCGTCTTGCCAGAGCTGCGGGGTCATGGTGGCAAGCTCGTGTCGCGCAGCAAGAAAGCGGCTGCGTGACTGAGTGACTGAGCGGCCAGCCGGTTCAGGCTTTGGCGCGCATGCCGTCCAGATAGTTGAGCGTGGCCACCAAGCCTTGCGCGGACTGGATCAGCTCTTTGGGCACCCCGCCCAGCGCGCGATGGTGGCTGCTGATCCAGGCGGCGCGTTTGCCGTCGTCGTTGCCTACCAGCGCATCCAGCGAGCGGTACACCCGCACCAGCAAGGCGGCAAGCTCGCCTTCTTTGGAGTTGGGCGCCAAAGCGCGCTCACCACGCAGCAGGCGCGACACCGTGGGCTCGCTCAAGCCGATCACACGCGCCAGCGCAGCGCCCGTCAAACCCAGCAAGGCGGCAGCGCGCGTGGTGGCTTTGGCCAGCACCATGCCGGGCTGCGGAGCGCTGGAT
>JBBQIB010000425.1:0-3646 GCA_038324515.1 Burkholderiales bacterium | reverse complement strand
TGGTAGAGGAAACTTGGGGGGGGATGGCGTTTCGTCTTGAGCGCCCCCAGACCTGCCGCTTCGCGTCAGGCCCCCCGAGGGGGATGAGGAAACTTGAGGCGGCCCGGCGTTTCCTGATGAGGCTGAGAGTCTTTCGATCATGCCCACTCATGACGCCAAAAGACGCCCGCTCGTCGTTGCAAATGCGCACCACAGCCTGAGGCGAGTTGGGTTCAGCAGTCAATATCGCATCGCCACAGCGCAATTTCATATAGTGGAATTATCTGCGCTGCAGTGCAACATAAGTTCGCCATATGGGAAAACGATCTTCCGCATTGTGAAAAGATACGCTAACTGATTGATTTTATTCAACTGATTCTTCTATCTTATATAAGACATAAGTGTTCAGTATCTGCGGCTTCCCGTTAAGCTGAAGCCTTTCTTGGATCGCTGCAGACACCTCGTGACCAGCGCCCAAGAACGAGTTTTCTGCTTTCACTTCAAGCCAACCTCAGGAGATCCCATGACCCCACTGACCCGCAAACAACAAGCCGCAGCCCTCGAAAAAGAATGGGCCGAAAACCCCCGCTGGAAGGGCATCACTCGCGGTTACAGCGCCGACGATGTGGTCCGCCTTCGAGGCAGCCTGCAGGTTGAGCACACACTGGCCAGGCGCGGGGCAGAGAAGCTGTGGAACCTGATCAACACCGAGCCCTTTGTCAACACGCTGGGCGCACTCACCGGCAACCAGGCGATGCAGCAAGTCAAGGCCGGCCTGAAGGCCATCTACCTCAGCGGCTGGCAGGTGGCGGGTGACGCCAACAGCAACGGCGAGATGTACCCCGACCAGAGCTTGTACTCCGTGGACTCGGTGCCCAAGGTCGTCAAGCGCATCAACTCGACCTTTGCGCGCGCTGACCAGATCCAGTGGAGTGAAGGCAAAGACGACATCGACTATTTCGCCCCGATCGTGGCCGACGCCGAGGCCGGCTTTGGCGGCGTGCTCAACGCCTTCGAGCTGATGAAAGCGATGATCGACGCAGGCGCCGCCGGCGTGCACTTCGAAGACCAGCTGGCCGCCGCCAAGAAGTGTGGCCACATGGGCGGCAAGGTGCTGGTGCCCACTCGCGAGGCCGTCAGCAAGTTGGTGGCAGCGCGCCTGGCCGCCGACGTGATGGGCACACCGACGATTCTGCTGGCCCGCACCGACGCCGAGGCCGGCGACTTGGTGGTCAGCGACATCGACGACAACGACAAGCCCTTCTGCACCGGCGAGCGCACCGTCGAAGGCTTCTTCCGCACCCGCAACGGCATCGAGCAGGCGATCAGCCGCGGCCTGGCCTACGCGCCTTATGCCGACCTGATCTGGTGCGAAACGGGCAAGCCCGACCTGGCATTTGCCAAGGCTTACGCCGAAGCCATCCACGCCAAGTTCCCAGGCAAGTTGCTGGCCTACAACTGCAGCCCCAGCTTCAACTGGAAGAAGAACCTGGATGACGCCACCATCGCCAAATTCCAGCGCGAGCTGGGCGCGATGGGCTACAAGTTCCAGTTCATCACGCTGGCGGGTTTCCACAGCCTGAACTACGGCATGTTCGATCTGGCCTACGGCTATGCGCGCAACCAGATGAGCGCTTTTGTCGAGTTGCAAGAGCGTGAGTTTGCTGCTGCAGAACGTGGCTTCACGGCGGTCAAGCACCAGCGTGAAGTCGGCACCGGCTACTTCGATGCTGTGACCACGACCATCGAGCGAGACGCATCAACAGCGGCCTTGAAAGGCAGCACCGAAGACGAACAGTTCTTCGACGGCACCCACCACTGAGAGGCTGCGTGAGACCTCGGCCCGGATCCGCCTCTGTGGCGGACCCGGGCTCTTTTCCAGGTTTGAAGATGTTGTAGCGATGGTGCGTCCGGAGCCTCGCCTGGCCCCGCTTGACTGCTGCTTGCCTGCTGCCTGGCTGGCTGGCACGTGCGGTCGGCCCGCGCCGCAGCCTGGGCCACGCACAAGAGACAGGGTCAGCGTTTCGTTCACTTCCTGCTGTCACAACAACAGGCGCTGGCAGGCCGAACAGGGGCCGCCCAGACAGGACGCTTGTGCCTCAGCCCTGCACTCGCAGCGAGAAGTCGATGGCCTGCACGTCCTTGGTCAGCTTGCCCACCGAGATGCGGTCCACGCCTGTGGCAGCAATGGCGCGGATGCTGTCCAGGTCGACACCACCGGAAGCTTCAAGCAGCGCTTGGCCATCGGTCTGGGCGTAAGCCAGCCGCATGTCGGGCAGCGAGAAGTCGTCGAGCAACACGCTGGTGGCGCCGGCTTGCAAGGCCTGATGCAGTTCCTGCAGCGTCTCCACCTCGATCTGGATCGGCACAGCGGCACTCAATGCTTGCGCAGCGCGTAATGCGGCAACGATGCCGCCGGCTGCAGCAATGTGGTTTTCTTTGATCAGGATGCCGTCCCACAGCGCCAAACGCTGGTTGTGGCCACCCCCCACGCGCACCGCGTACTTTTGCGCCTGGCGCAAACCAGGCAGCGTTTTACGCGTATCGAGCACCCGGCAGCCACGCGGGTTGGGTGACAGGCCTGCGATGGCGTCTACATACCGGCGGGTCTGTGTGGCCACGGCGGACAGGGTCTGCAGAAAGTTCAATGCCGGCCTTTCTGCGCTGAGCAGGGCCCTTGCGTCGGCCTGGATCGACACCACGACGGTGCCGGCCGCCGCTCGCTGGCCTTCTTTGACTTGCCAACTCAATCTGGCCTGCGGGTCCAGGGCCAGCAAGCAGGCCTCGAACCAGTCCCGGCCACACAGCACAGTGGCTTCTTTGGCTGTCACCTGGGCAAGCACCTTGCGGCCCGCAGGTGCGAGTTGAGCGGTCCAGTCGCAGACCCCGATGTCTTCCATCAAGGCGTCTTGCACGTTGCGTCGGCGTGCTTGCTCGAGCGTCTCGTTGTGGGCGTGCATGGGTGAATTCAAGCGCTGGGTTCAGGAAAAGTGCAGTCCAGGCACCACAGCCCAGGGCAAAAGCCAACTGCCGGTGTCGATGCGCTCGCGGCTCAAGCCGCTGATGTCGCGCAGCATCTGCGCCACGTTGCCGGAGATCATGGTTTCTTGCAGGGCAGGACCGAGCTGGCCATCGCGCACCGCAAAGCTGTTCTTGACGACACCGGAAAAGTCCCCGTTGGGCGCTGGCCTGCCCATCGACAGGCGGTCGACCAGGGCGCCTTGCCGCACTTGGGCGACCAGTGTCTGCCATGGGCTGATGCCAGCATCTGCCGACCACCCGTGGACCACCGGCACATGTGGCAAAGCAGTCTTGCGGCTGCCGTACAGGCTGGGCGTCAGGTGCTGCAGCACTCCCTTTTCCACCAGGCTCAAGGGGGTGGGCAAAAAACCGTCGGCAGTGAAGGGTGGTACGCCTGGCGCTTCAAACCGGCTGCGCAGGCTCAGCCCGGGTGCGGCGACCCGTTGGTCGACCTGCTTGAGGTACACAGAACTGCCATCGATCAGAGCCTGGTCGGCCAGCTGACCCAGCAACCAGGACAGCAACGGCGCCAAAGCGCGCGGCGTCAGCACCACGCTGCCGACGAATGGCGCGCCCAGCGGCTCGGTGTGCACCTGGCGCGTCAGATCCTGCAGCATCTGCGCGGTGCCGAAGAGTTGTTCAAAGC
>JBBQIB010000424.1:0-3648 GCA_038324515.1 Burkholderiales bacterium | reverse complement strand
CCTTCTGTCGCATATATTTCTGACTGCTGAGTAATGCCCAGGTAGCGATCTGCGCGCCATGCCGGCATGATCAGGACGGTGCCCTGGCTGCCGTCAGGGGCGGTAAGTAGGTGCGTGTGCCGAAGGGGTACCTCGCAGCCTTCAATAAACAGGCGCCGCAACGCTTCGAGCAGACGGTCAAAGGGGAGCGCGTTACGGGTTTCGGGGGCGTTGAAGAACTTCATGGCGTTTAAGCGTCGATCACAATGTCACCCAGCGGTACAGCCTGGCACGCCAGGCACATTGCAGGGTCGTCCGGCTGTGCACCGTGCAAGTGATGAACCTGACCCTTGATGAGGCGTACAGCGCAGCTCTCGCACTGGCCAACGCGGCATCCGCTGGCCATTGGCAAGCCCATTGCTTCACCCAATTGCAGCAGCGTGCCCTGGTTTGGTGTCCACGTCATGTCTGCCCGTCCTGATCGAGCAAAACTGACTTTGCACGGCTGCAAGCCATCAACCGGCATGACCGCCGGCGAACGGAATACCTCGTTGAAGATGTCAAACGCCGGAACGCCACGTGCCACCAGCCCGCACGTCAGTGACTCCATCATGGGCAGCGGGCCACACAAATAAAAACGGGCACGCCGCTCTATCAGTCTGGAATCAATCCCTTCGGCGCTGAGCGGTTCGGCGCTGTCGTAGTCAAGCCCCTTCAGGTCCTTCGGCAAGGGCTTGCTGAAGTGATTGACGACCCGCAGATTGGGCAAAGTCTTCGCCAGCTCGGCCAAGCGCTGGGCAAATGCTTGCGTTGCGCTGCTGCGGTTGGCACTGTAGAGCCAGACCTCTGGCGGGTCCGGGTCGTTTTGCAGCGACTCGAGCAGGCTGATAAACGGCGTGATGCCAATCCCCCCCGCGATCAATACCAAAGGCTGCTGTGAACGCTTGGGCAGTGAGAAGTTTCCACCCGGTGGCCGCAACTCCACCACATCGCCAACCTTGAGGTGTCGATGCAGACGACCAGACGAGAGTCCTTCATGCAATTCGCCTGCTGGCGTACGACCTTGTTGCAGCCGCACGGCAATGTTGTAGCTGCGTCGGTGCGCCACACTGGCCGGACCCGTGAGCGAGTACGCACGGATGATTTCACCGCCGGCCTGACCCGACTGCATCCGAAGCGTCAAGTGCTGTCCAGGCAGATAGTCAGGCAGCTCAGCGCCATCTACAGGTTTGAAACGTATCCCCAGAACACCTTCAGCGTCGTTTCGACGCTCAGCGACTTCAAATTCACGCCAACCTGACCAGGCCCGCTGGCGCTCCATCACGTCAGGGTCGCGCTCAATGTCGCAGAGAAACGAGCGATGGCCCACGGAGCCGCTGATCGGATCGTGTGCGTCCGAGGAAATGAGCTGATTGAAGTTGCTGTTGAGCGCACCATCTGATGCAAAGCTGTCAAGACCGAGCTCAGGGCATGCCTGCCACCAGCCGAACTCCGCGACGACCACCCCATGTGCCAGCCCTTGTGTGATGCGGGCTACGAACCGAGCTTGCCCGGCGCGGGTACTGATTCGCACCCAATCGCCCTCGGCGATATGTTTATCTGCTGCCAGCGTGGCACTGATCTCAGCTGTCGGATAAGGCGCGCGCTTGCGCAGCGATGCCAAGCTGCGGTGCTGGCTGTGGCAGTAGTATCCGTTCTTGGCAGATGTCAAGACAAGTGGGTATCTACCCTGCTGTGTGCGTTGGGGATCAAGCGGGCTGTCGGCTGGTTCAATATAGGTGGGAAGCGGCGGCTGACCATGACGTAACAGCAACTCGGAATACAGCTCAACGCGACCCGTCTGAGTAGCAAAACCCTGGACGCCTTCGGCAGTTGTTCGCGCGTATTTGCACTCTGCGGCATCGATGGGGCATGTCACGCCTGCCGGTTGCGCGCGCAACTGGGCAACCGTCAAGCCCAAGGGTTCGAGCATGTGGTTCCAGCCTGCTTCCACACTGCCGCCAAAAAAGGCCTCGCCCATACCCAGACGGCATGCGAGATCAAACACGATCTCATTGTCAGACCGCGCCTCGCCCTGCGGCGGCACCATTCGCTGGCGCAGCTGAACCCGTGCCGCCGCGTGTTCATCAATCTCGAAACCAATGCGAAGCCCTTCCCGCTCCCAGGGGGTATTGACAGGCAGCAAGATGTCGGCATAGCTGGCTGCAGGTGTCTCAAACAGATCACAGTGCACATGAAATTCCAGCGCTGACAGCGCCAGTCTGGCTTGCGCTGTATCAGCTTGGGAGATGGGCAAGTTCGTGCCGAACGCCATCATTGCCCGTACTCGATAGGGCTCGCCTTCTAGAATGGCACGGTAAGTGTCACGGGCAGTCACCCAACCGTGTGCGGGAGGGCCGAGAGGTCGCTCAACCAGGCCCAGTGCTTTGGCGCGCTGCGAAGGCGCCATCAATTCGATGCCATTGACACTGTTGGATGCGGGTTTGCCAAACTGGCGGTTACCGCCGCGTTGGTCAAAGCAGCCCAGCAGTGCATAAAGTGATGCCACGGCCCGCTCTGTCTGGGTGGCGTTGGTGTGTTGACCGATGCCTGTCCAGGCGTGATAGGCCACACGCGGACTGCTCGCCAACAGCGCAGCTGCAGCGCAAATGTCGGATTCGGCGATACCTGTGACTTGCGCTACATACTGCGGCAGATAAGCAGCGCTGGCGCGGGTCAACAATTCAAAAGCCGGCGAGCACAACAAATCCTCAGAGGATGCGGGGCGCCGGGACGCCTTACGACAAACGTAGTCACCGTGTATTGCAAAGTGTTCTGAGCCCTGCAATGTGGCGGCAATCTTGGCGTCATAGGGGGTGGCCTCGCTCAGTTGCCGATGCCACACCATATATCGGTTGTGCAAAGCGGCCGGGTTGACATCCCGCTCGCGCAAGAAGGTTCCGTTGTCATGACGCACCAATAGCGGCGCGTTGGTCCAGTTGCGGACGAACGAATCGTTGTAGCCCTTGCTATCGATCAGCAGGTGGATCAGTCCCAATGCCAGCGCTGCATCGGTTCCAGGTCGAACCTGGAGCCAGCAGTCGGCCTGGCGCGCCAGCGCCGTCGGTCTGGGGTCAACCACGAGCAGGCGGGCGCCTGCATCGCGCCCGCGACTGACGGCCTGCGCCTGAGCCAGCCAAGTGTTGGCCGGGTTATGACCCCATAACATGACAAGGTCTGCCTGGGAATAGTCGGCCACCGGCATACCGCACCCGAAAGTGAAGGCATGTGCGAAATCCTTGTGCCAATTGCATAGCTCGGTGGCGTAGCAGGTGTTCGGGCTTCCAAACAGGCGCACGAAGCGCTCGATCCAGTCGATGCTGTCTGAAAGCGGCGTTCCACTGGGCGTCGTGACGGCAAAAGCAACAGCCTCCGCGCCACTTTCCGCCTTGATCGCCATCAGGCGCGAAGCCGTTTCACTGAGCGCTTCCTCCCAACTGATGCGTTCCCAGCCAGGATCTGAATCGCCCTTCGGCCGCGTGCGTCGCATCGGAAATCGCAGGCGATGTGGGCTGTGTACAAGTTCGGGCGCGGCCTTGCCCTTCATGCACATGGACTTACCCGTTGGGTGGGAGGGGTCGGGCCTCACGCCAATGAGCGAGTCTCCCTGCACCAGATTGATCGTTCCAC
>JBBQIB010000423.1:0-3691 GCA_038324515.1 Burkholderiales bacterium | reverse complement strand
TAGGCACGTTACTGCAACGTCGCGCTGTCGACCAGCTCTGGCGGTCTCTGGCAGTCACTCCGTGCCAACACGCTGGGGAAGGAGCCTCGATGGGGGTGGGGTTGACCCGCGATTGATTCCGACGGCAACAGTGAAGCGCATACCGGGCACTCAGGTTGCCGACGCAGCGCCGCGTTAACCGGCAAGCTCCGAAGCGCGTGAATCCACGGATCGGCTGCTGCGGGCAGCACCCGCTGCAAAGCTGGCGCTCGCTGACGACTTCTCAATGCCCACCGGCCGAATCACTGCCTCGAATCAACAGGACTTCCGCCTGCGCCCGATCGAATAACTCGTCGCTCAAACCAGCCACCGGTGCGTCAATCCCTCGCGGTCACAGCACCTCAGAAGCAAAGTCCGCCAGCCTAGACCGCTCGCCGCGCGCCAGCATGATGTGGCCGCCATGCGGCCAGCCCTTGAAGCGGTCGACCGCAAAGGTCAGCCCCGAGGAGCCTTCGGTCAGGTAAGGTGTGTCGATCTGCGCCAGGTTGCCCAGGCAGACGATCTTGGTGCCCGGGCCGGCGCGGGTGATCAAGGTCTTCATCTGCTTGGGCGTCAGGTTCTGCGCTTCGTCGATGATCACGTACTTGTTCAGGAAGGTGCGGCCGCGCATGAAGTTCAAGCTCTTGATCTTGATCTTGCTGCGCACCAGGTCGTTGGTGGCGGCGCGGCCCCAGTCGCCGGCGCTGCTGTCGCTCTTGGCCAGCACATCCAGGTTGTCGTCCAGCGCGCCCATCCACGGGCCCATTTTTTCTTCTTCGTTGCCGGGCAAGAAGCCGATGTCGTCGCCCACCGGCACGGTGACGCGGGTAACGATGATCTCGCTGTAGCGCCGCTCGTCCAGCACCTGCGCCAGCCCGGCAGCCAGCGTCAGCAGCGTCTTGCCGGTGCCTGCGGTGCCGGTCAGCGTGATGAAATCGTAGTCCGGGTCCATCAACAGGTTCAGCGCAAAGTTCTGCTCACGGTTGCGCGCCGTCACGCCCCACACCGCATGTTTGACGTGGCTGTAGTCGCGCAGGGTCTTCAGCAGTGCCGCGTCGCCCGTGATCTCGGCCACGCGGGCGTACAGCGCTGCGGCGCCGGGCTGCTCCAGGTACACAAACTGGTTGATCGTCAACAGCGGCACGATCGGTCCGCGGACGCGGTAGAAAGTGTGGCTGCCTTGCTGCCAGCTCTCCATGGTCTTGCCGTGGCTGTCCCAGAAGTCGGCGGGCAGTGGCATCACACCGGTGTACAGCAGATCGCCGTCTTCCAGGGTCTTGTCGTTGAAGTAGTCCTCGGCCGGCAGGCCCAAAGCGCGGGCCTTGACGCGCATGTTGATGTCTTTGGACACCAGCACCACCTCGCGCGGGTCGCCGCCTTTCTTGTGCGCGTCGCGCAAGGCCTGCACCACGCCCAGGATCTGGTTGTCGGCTTTGCCTTGCGGCAGCCCGGTGGGCAGCTTGATGTCCAGCAGCAGCGTCTGAAAGTACAGCTTGCCGCCGGCGGCGCGGTGGCCGGTCTTGGCCAGGGCGATGCCCGCTGCCGGGTCCAGCTCGCCGTTGGCTTTGCCAAAGCTGGCCAAGGCGTCCAGCTCGCGGCTGACCTGGCGTACGCTGCGCGCCACTTCGCTCATGCCGCGCTTGTGGCTGTCCAGCTCTTCCAATGTGATCATCGGCAAGAAAACATCGTGTTCTTCAAACCTGAACAGGCTGGTCGGGTCGTGCATCAGCACGTTGGTGTCAAGCACGAACAGCTTGGTCGGGCCACTGCCGCGTGGTGAACGCGTTCTGCCTGAAGCAGCTTTGGCCGCCGTCGCCGGGTCGTTCGTCGTCTTCGATGCAGATGCAGCCAGCCCTGACGGGTCCGTGCGTGGGGCAGCAGCAGGGCTTGCGGCTTTGCCACTGGCGTGGCTGGT
This sequence comes from Burkholderiales bacterium, assembly GCA_038324515.1. Classification (GTDB taxonomy): domain Bacteria; phylum Pseudomonadota; class Gammaproteobacteria; order Burkholderiales; family Burkholderiaceae_C; genus Rubrivivax. The sequence goes on along the minus strand of JBBQIB010000423.1, from coordinate 1,758 downwards.
TTGCGCTGGCCTGTGCCGACTTGTTGACTGGGGGTGTGCAGCCGGCGGTTGGCTCAGAAGCGCAGCGCTCTGAGGCTGGCTGGCGGCAGACTCACCTGCCGCCAATGATTGCTTGGGAGGGGCAGAAGCCGAGGGCTTGCTCGCAGGCCTGGCCTTGGCCTGGAAGGCCGTGGCAGCAGGGCGATCGGCTTTTTTGCTGGGGGGTGGCGGTAAAGGCATGGGGCAGGGGCTTCAACTCAAAAAAAAGCCGCACGGCGCAACCGTACGGCTTTGTGGGTGTGAGGGTTTGAATCGGCCATGCGGCCGGGGAGCGTCGCAACGGGCGACCGACTGCGGCCAATCAAGCCGGGTTCTTCAGCGCCTTGACGGCTTTCAGCACTTCGTCAACATGGCCGGCCACCTTGATGCCGCGCCACTCGGCGCGCATCACGCCTTCTGCGTCGATCAAAAAGGTGCTGCGCTCGATGCCTTTGACCTTTTTGCCGTACATGATCTTGTTCTTGACCACGCCAAACATGTGGCAAAGCTTTTCTTCGGTATCTGCGATCAACTCGAAGGGCAACTCGAGGTTGGCCTTGAACTTGTCATGCGAGCTCATGTTGTCGCGCGAAACGCCAAACACCACGGCGCCGGCCTTGACGAAATCCTTGTGCTGATCGCGGAATTTCATGGATTCAGTGGTGCAGCCAGGGGTGTTGTCCTTCGGATAGAAGTACAAAACCACGGCTTTGCCCAGGTTGGAAGTCGGTGTGACCTTCACGTCCCCGGTGGCCAAGGCTTCGAATTCTGGGAGAGCTTTGTTGATGACGGGCGTCATAGGGTCTTTTCTCTGAAGCTGGTGGCTCTGAATTGGCCTAACCCGAGATTATAAGTCGCTGTGCGCGGGCGCTCTTTGGGATCTGCCTGAGCTCTGTTCAGGGCTTGTAGAAGACTTGTTCAGTTCAACGGCTCTCCTGCTCAACGCCGGGCCCCAGGATCAGCAAGGCCGCCAGCACCCGGCGTCCTTCACTGGCCAGCACATTGAAGGTTCTGCAGGCGGCAGCGGTGTCCATGGTCTCCATGCCAATGCGCCTGGACATCAGTGCGCGTTGCAATGCAGGAGCGACAAAGCGCAGCCGCGGCCCGCTGCCGAAAATCACCACTTCCGGCGCCTCTGGCGACCACTGTGCGATCTGCTCGAAGTGCTCGGCTGCCAATTCCGCCAGCGACGAAGCAGGCCAGTTCACCACGCTGCCGCGCCACGGCACCAGCACGCTGCTCTCAAAGGGCGTGCTGCCCACCCAGACACGGGAGGATTCGTGGCGGGTGATGACGTTGACGCCGTCCAGGGTATCGGGCTGAAACTTCATACGTGGATAATTCTAGAGGACTTGCCTGCGCTGATCGTGCGCTTGCCCGTTGTGTGCCCTCGTGCTCAGACCGCGCGCTTGGCTCCCCACGTCCTCCACGCCTTCACGCCCTTCACGCCCTCCACGCCTTACAGCCATCACCGCCCGCCGCCTCATCTTGAAGCTCATCGCAAAATCCAACAAGCTGGCCAATGTGGCCTACGACATCCGCGGCCCGGTGCTGGACAAGGCGCGCCAGATGCAGGAGGAAGGCCAGCACATCATCCAACTCAACATCGGCAACGTGGCGGCTTTCGGGCTCATGCCGCCTGACGAGATCGTGCAGGACATGATCCGCAACCTGCCCGATGCTGCGGGCTACACCGACAGCAAGGGCCTGTTTGCGCCGCGCAAGGCGGTGGTGCACTAC
>JBBQIB010000422.1:0-3694 GCA_038324515.1 Burkholderiales bacterium | reverse complement strand
GCAGCAAGGCGAGCTCGACTTGTTTTCAACCGAAGAGGCGACCAGTTCGACAGCCGCCAGAGATTCGTCGCAGCTGATGGGGGCGGTCGATGCGCTGAATCAGCGGTTTGGGCGCGGCGCAGTCACGGTAGCCAGCGCCATGCACACGGGCAGCAGCAAGACGCACGCAGGACGGCAGGAGAGCCGGTCACCGCGATACACGACTCGGCTGGACGAAATTCCGCTCGTCATCGCCTGACGAAACCCTCGGCAACAAAAAAGGACACCAGCCTTAAATTGCCCGAGCACGAAAGCACCGCACCAGTTGCGGTCAGGTACGGCCGGCCTCTGAATTCGCGCTCTCCAGCGCTTACCAGTCATTGCGGTACCGCGATGTCGGCGACCTAAGCGTCTGGTGTGCGCACCATTGCTGACTTACGACTTCGTACTGGGCGCAATCGCGCGTTAGATGTCGAACGAACGCCGGCTGATTGGACCAGCGTATTGACGGTTCCGGCCCCAAAGCAGGCATCAGCCCATCTGCGGGCAAGTCGCTTTCTTTACCGGTGCGATCGGACCGCCATAGGTGAAATGAGGCCAGAAGATGCAGTGGCGGGCCTTGGCGTGCCTTCTGACGGCTCCAGGCGACCGGCGCCGAAGGTGTCGATCAGATGCTCAACGATTTGGCCCTGTCCGCCTGTCTGGCTGTCTGGCTGTCTGGCTGTCTGGCTGTCCGGCTGTCCGGCTGTCCGGCTGTCCGGCGTGATCTTGAACACCCCCTAGTATTTGTTCCAGTCGAATCCAGGCATCGCTTGTCAATAATGGTGGTGCGTGCTTAGATTCATTCCGCGAGGGAAGAGGGTTTGAGACAAAGTCGATCACAACGACGTCTTTGGCCGGCCGTGTCACCAGGCACGTTCTCGGCGACCACAACATCAAAGCGAGATGCACATGCAACACCAAACCACCCCGCGCTGGCACCTGCAAAGGTACGCAGGCGCTTTGACTCTGGGCATTGCGCTGGCCAGCATTCATCCGCTGGCCCAGGCTCAAAGCGAACTGACAGGCCAAGTGTTGTCCGGCCGCGCCGACACCATCACCGGCGGCGAAGCCCTGCTGCGCATCCAGGCGCCACCGGGCAGCAACCTGAACCAGTTGCGCGTGCAACTCAACGGCGCCGACATCACCGCCAGCTTCGTGGCCAACCCGGCCCTTGGGCAAGCCACAGGGCTGGTGACGGGCCTGACGGTAGGCAACAACATGCTCACCGCATCGCTGATCACGCCTACCCATCGCGCTGCAGCACGCGGCTTGCCACCCACCGGGCTGAGCATGTCCCTGCAGAACCACCCCAACCAGGGCCCGGTGTTTTCGGGCCCGCACCAGCAGCCATACGCCTGCGCCACACAGAGCTTCACCCTGCCGGTCATCGGCGGCAACTTGGGGCCGGCGCTGGACGTCAACTGCAACATCGCGCGCCGGGTGGACTACTTTTACCGCACCACAGCCAATGCCTTTGCGGCCTGGCCTGCTGCCGCCACCGCGTACCCGGCCAACATGGCACGCACCACCACCACCTTGAACGCCGATGTGCCTTACATCGTGCGCATGGAAACCGGCACGACCAACCGCGCCGTCTACCAAAGCACCGTGTTGCACGACCCATTGACCCAGCCCGCGCCCAGTTGGCAGCAGCCACCGGCCAACTGGAACGGCCGGCTCGTCTATACCTTTGGCGGTGGCTGCATCGGCGGCTGGTACCGCCAGGGCGCCAGCACCGGCGGCGTCACCGACAACTTCATGCTCGGCAAGGGCTACGCCATGGCTTCGTCCACGCTGAACGTGTTCGGCAACAACTGCAATGACCTGACCGCGGCCGAAGCCATGATGATGGTCAAGGAACGCTTCATCGAAGCCTATGGCCCGCCGCGCCACACGCAGGGCTTTGGCTGCTCGGGCGGTTCGTATGTCCAGCACCAGATCGCCGACAACTATCCCGGCTTGCTGGACGGCATCATCCCCGGTTGCAGCTTCCCTGAAGTGCTGTTCGCAACCACCCAGTTCATCACCGACGCCTGGCTGCTTGACAACTACTTCACCACGCGCGCCGGCGTTTCCTGGTCCGACGAACAGAAGCGGCGCGTGACTGGCTTCCAGGTTTACGCGACCGCGCCCAATGTGGCGGTAGGCGCCCGTCGCATCGACCCAAAGCCGGGTTCGACCAGTTGCGCGGCGGTGCCTGAACCTCTGCGCTACAACCCGGCCACCAACCCCACAGGCGTGCGCTGCACGGTCTACGACCACACGGTCAACAACTTCGGCCGCGACCCCGCCACCGGCTTCGCCCGTCGGCCGCTGGACAACGTGGGCGTCCAGTACGGCTACAGGTTGATGCAGCAAGGCGTCATCGGCATGGAGCAGTTCATTGACCTGAACGAGAAGGTGGGCGGCTTCGACATCGACGCCACCATCCTGCCGCCCGGCCAGCGCACCGTGGCCGACCTGCAGGCCACGCGCGCGGGCTATACCAGCGGCCGCATGGCCAATGGGGGCGGCGGGCTGGCTTCGATTCCCATCATCGACTACCGTGCCTTCAATGACGAAGTGGCCAGCGGCGACATCCACGTGCGCTATCACTCGTTTTCAATGCGCGAACGCCTGCAAAAGGCCAACGGCCGCAGCGACAACCATGTGATGGTGGTCGAAGACAACCGCTTTGGCCTGTACGGCACCAACAGCCCGTTGCTGCAACGCATGATTCTGTTAATGGACGACTGGGTCACGGCCATCCGAGCCGACACCCGCGCCATTACGGCCATCGAAAAAGTGGTGCAGAACAAGCCAGCCAGCCTGCAAGAGGGCTGCAACACGCGCGACGCGACGCCCAGCTTCATCAACCAGCGCCAGGTGCGTGACCCAGCCACCAGCTGCGAACAGCTGTATCCGTCCAATTCATACCCGCGCGAAGTGGCTGGTGCGTCGATTGCGGCCGACATCGTGAAGTGCCAGACCAAACCACTGAACCCGGCCGATTACCCGGGGCTGAAGGAGCGGACGCAATGGGCGCGCTTGAAGGCCATCTTCCCCAGCGGCGTGTGCGACTGGACCCAGCCTGGCGTTGAACAACAGGGCCTGGCTGGCACCTGGCAGCGGTTCTGATGCTGCACCGCGGTGCCTGCCGCAGATAAGAGCTGGCAGGCCCCACGTCGCTGGACTGGTCGAGTTGAAGTGCTCGGACTCGTCCATAGATCCGCAGAAGCGCGCGGAAGTGCGCAGCGGCGTCAAGAAGGCGCGGTAATGAATGGCTGCGCACTTGGCGTCAACGCGCGCCTTCTGCTGCACTTGCATCAGCACCATCCGCCGCCCCACGCAGATCCGGAACGTCGGGGAACAGCCGCTCGCTGGAAGCCTTTTGCCAATCAGTCTATCGCGCACGGCAAGGCTGCGCTGCAGCGGTAACTACTTGATGACGGTTCTGTCGACAAGCACAGCGGCTTTCAGGCGCAATTCCATCTCGATCTGGGACGCATGGGCAAATCAACGCTTTATTCCCTAGCGATGGCCGGACTTCTTTCGGCAGCAGAAGCCTGTAGGACTCCGGTAGGTTGGCAGCGGGCAGCTTCAGCAGCCCAGACGTCGCCGCGCCGCTCAATTAGCGGGATATGTAACGGGTGAGCCCGCAGATCCAGGGCGCGTTTGCTTGCCTTTACGTGCC
>JBBQIB010000421.1:0-3717 GCA_038324515.1 Burkholderiales bacterium | reverse complement strand
GGCTGGCCGCGCACCCGCCGCTCGCGCGTCTGCCCGGCCCAGTGGACGAATGGGACGCCATTGCCATCAGTTACACCAGTGGCACCACCGGCGACCCCAAGGGTGTGGTCACGCATCATCGCGGCGCCTATCTGAACGCCGTGTGCAACGCCGCCACCTGGACGCTGCCGCACTTCCCGCGTTATCTGTGGACGCTGCCGATGTTTCACTGCAATGGCTGGTGTTTTCCTTGGACCGTGGCGATGCTGGGTGGCGCGCATGTGTGCCTGCGCCGCGTTGACGCACAAGCCATTCTGCAAGCCATGCGCGAGCATGCGGTAGACCACTACTGCGCCGCGCCGATCGTCCACAACCTGATCATCAACGCGCCAGCGCAATGGCGTGAGGGCATCACGCAGAAGGTGCGCGGCATGGTGGCGGGTGCTGCGCCGCCAGCCGCGATGATCGAAGGCATGGCGCGCATCGGCTTTGACATCACCCATGTCTACGGCTTGACTGAGGTCTACGGGCCGGCATCTGTGGCCGTGAAACGCAGCAGTTGGGCGGCTGAAGACTTGTCAGAGCAAACCCGTCTGAACGGCCGCCAAGGTGTGCGTTACGCGCTGCAGGACGGCATGACGGTGAAGGACCCGCAAACCATGACCGAGGTGCCGGCCGACGGCCAAACGATGGGCGAGATCATGTTTCGCGGCAACATCGTGATGAAGGGCTATTTGAAGAACCCGCAAGCCACCGCCCAGGCCTTTGAAGGCGGCTGGTTTCACACCGGCGACCTGGCCGTGATCGAACCCGACCGCTACGTGAAGATCCGTGACCGCAGCAAAGACATCATCATCAGCGGCGGCGAAAACATCAGCAGCCTGGAAGTGGAAGACGCGCTGTATCGCCACCCCGCCGTCATGGCTTGCGCCGTGGTGGCCAAGCCTGACGCGAAGTGGGGCGAGACGCCTGTGGCCTATGTCGAAACCAAGGCTGACAGCCAGGTCACGGCCGCTGAGCTGGTGGCGCACTGCAAGACGCTGCTGGCGGGCTACAAGGTGCCGCGCGACATCCGCTTCGAGGCGATCCCTAAAACCAGCACCGGGAAAATTCAGAAATTCGAGTTGCGCCAACGCACGAAAGAAAGCACCTGAATGACACATCTGCCCATGCGCTGGAAAGCATGCGGGCCTGCATCGACAAGCAGCCACGGCGTTGGGCGCTTTGATGACCTTGCCTGTATGGCGGTCTTGCGGCCTGACTGTGGCCTGACTGCGGCCCGATTTCGCCGCTCGGCGCAGCTCGCCCCAAGCTCAATTGCGTCTGCGTCTGCGTTTGCTTCTGCTTCTGCTTCTGCTGCGCTGCAGCAGCTCAGGGCTTCCTGGCCACTTTGGCCAAGCCGTCCACGCCCAGATCGTTCAGGGCCTGGCGCACGCCGTCGATGCCCACGCCCTGGCCCTGCAGCTCGACCATCACGCCGTTGTCCAGCATCAGCTTGATCTGCGCGCTGCTGCCGTCCTTGCGCCAGGTCTCGTGAAAGGCCCGCGCGCCCCGGGTGTAGATGCGCTCGACCTGCTCGGCGTCTTCACTGTCCAGCGTGCTCCGCGCCCAGGCTGTGGCAGCCAGCCGGCCCAGGCTGCTGGAGTCGCTGAGAACCACCTCGATCGACTTCTCAGGTGTGCCGAAGCTGGCCGTGACTTCATGGTGGTCGAGGCCGCCCAGGCTGTCGCCTTTGGCCGCCAGGCTTTGGCGCGGCAGGCCGGCCAGTGCGGATGGCACAAAGCCCTTGAGTTCGTCCACCGCGATCGCCGCCCCGGCGCCCAAGCTGGCCTTAGCCGCCGCACCGCCGCCCAGCATCGCGCCCACCATGCCAGCGACGGCATCGCCAGCCGCGCGGGTGTCGCCTGAGGCCTGCGCTTGTTCGATCTTGCGTGCGGCTTGTTCCATCTGGCTGCTGTTGATGGTGATGTCGGTCCCCGGCAGCTTGACGGTGACGTCGCCGGCGCCGCCCATGCCTGCCAACGCGCCACGCCCAGCACCCGGTGTCACGGCTGCCGTCAGCAGGCCGATGCCGATCGCAGCCAGCGCACCGCAGACGATGACCACTGCGGTGTAGGCCAGTGCACGCTCGGGCGGACACTTCATCAGCACCGGCAGGCCGGTATAGATCAGGTAGATCGAATACAGCGACGCCAGCACGCCCAGCGCCGAAAGCGCAGGCAGCACACTGAACAGCCCGCCAACGAACACTGCTGTGGTGCCGTAGGCCACCAACTTCAAGGCACCGATGCTGCTGGGCTGGCCACCGAACTTGGGTGCCAAGGCGTTGACGATCAGAGCCAGCACATAGACCATGAGCAGCGACAGCGCATAGCCCACCACCATTTGCACCAGCCCACTGACGATGGGCACGCGAAAGTTGACGATGCCGCCCACGCCCGCCAGGCTGAGGCCGATGAACCCGGCCACAGCCGGAATCGCCGCCAGCAAGGCGATGTAGTTTTTGTACAAGCCTGCCGGGCTGGCGGCTTCGGCATCGATCGCTGGCCAGGTCTGGCGCGGTTTCAGCAGGATGTCGCTCACGCGTTCGATCAAGTTCATGGGGGTGGCTTCCTTGGCGGCAGGAGAATGGGAACTGTCTGAAGATAAGAACGGCTTCGCGCGGTGGTTCACATCAAAGCGCGGGCGATGTCCCCCGGTTTGGGGTGGGCAGCCCCGGCGCTACGGTTTGCAAGTCGCTCAGCACAGCCGTCCGGCCGCTGGGCACGGGCGGGGCGGGGCGGCAGATTGATGCAAGATGCAGCCATGCCGCTGACCCCAAACGAACTCGACCACCTGACCGCCTCGACGCTGGCGCACTACGACACGCACGCCGAAGACTATTGGCAAGGCACCCGCGACCACGATGTCAGCCAGAACATCGCCACCTTGCTGCGGCACATTCAAAGACCTGCACCGCTGCGCATCCTGGACCTGGGTTGTGGCCCTGGGCGGGACCTGAAGACCTTCTCTGAACTGGGTCACCATGCCATCGGCCTGGAGGGCGCCCCGCAAGTCGCGGCCCTGGCGCGCTCGCACAGTGGCTGCGTCGTTTGGCAACAGAACCTGCTGGCACTGGACCTGCCCGCAGCCGAGTTCGACGGCGTGTTCGCCAACGCCGTGCTCTTTCATGTCCCGAGCGCTGAGCTGGCGCGCGTTCTGCTCGCGCTGCATGCAACCCTCAAGCCGGGCGGCGTTCTGTTCAGTTCGAACCCACGGGGCCAAGGGCAAGAGGGCTGGCAGGGCGAGCGCTCTGGTGCCTTTCACGATCTCGCCACATGGCGCCGCTGCGTCGTTGCAGCCGGCTTTGTCGAGTTGGAGCATTACTTTCGCCCTGACGGGCTGCCCTGCGAGCAGCAACCCTGGCTGGCGTCGGCATGGCGCGTTGTGTGATCACGTTGGCGGGGCGGACAAGGGCTGTAGCAAAGCCGCAGGGCCGACGCCGCGCTCTGGCGTGCTTCATCGTGCCATCTTGTGGACGGACCCGGCACTGTCGCGGTACCGGCGGCCTAATCGGCAGCGCGAGCGACTGCCTCGACTTCAAAAAGAAAACCCTCTTTGACGAGTCGGTCGATGACGCAGATCGTGTTCGGAGGAAAGACTGCGCTCTTGAACAAGCGCGGAAAGTGCTTGGCGCGCAGGGTCATGAAGAGCTCGATGTCCTGCGAGTGCACGAAGTAGGTCGTGAATTTGGCGATG
>JBBQIB010000420.1:0-3725 GCA_038324515.1 Burkholderiales bacterium | reverse complement strand
CCCGCTGCCGGTACTGTCACTTGCTTTCGGCAGGCACCCAGTGGCGGTTTGTACCTCAGCTATTTCTGCGCCGTACCGATAACCGCCGTTCAGCCGTTTTACTGGAGCGGGCGCGTGGAACTCGTGTTGCCGGTAGGGCTTGATCTGGCCACTTCGATCACCGACAACAGCGCCAGCCGTTACCGCGTTTGCCGCTACACCACGACCGCCGCTCGCGTGGTTCCGCACCTGATTGCGCCCAGCGCGATTCGCAATGAAGACCACCCGCTGGACTATTACCGGGTGCCCACATCCCTGGTGGCACAGAATTTTTTGGTCATACGTGCAGGCACGGGTGCAGGCGCGGCATTCGATTGCCCGGCTGACGATACCGCCACGCCTGAAGTCAGCGGTGCGACCTGGCACCACCAGCCCAGCTCTTGACTAACGCCGACCTTAGGTCTGACGACGCGTCGGCGCCAGGACTCAGCGCACTCGACATTGAACGGCTGGACATGGCGTTGGCCTTCGCCGCAGAGGCGGTGGGCCGATCAGACCCCAACCCGCGCGTTGGTTGCGTCCTGGGGCGTGCTGACGGCACGGTACTTGGCACGGGCTCTACACAACGTGCGGGGTCTGAGCATGCTGAGGCGATGGCCCTGCGCCAGGCACGCGCCGAAGGCGCTGAGCTGCAGGGCGCGACAGCTTGGGTAAGCCTTGAACCGTGCGCCCACCAAGGGCGCACGCCTCCATGCTGCGACGCGCTGATTGAGGCAGGAATTGCACGTGTCGTGGTCGCCGAGAACGACCCGAATCCGCTGGTGGCAGGTGCTGGCCTGGCGCGCCTCCGGGCCGCCGGGGTGGTGGTCGCGCGCGGTCAGCCGCGGCACGCGCTGGCCACACGGGAACTGAACATTGGCTTCTTTTCACGTCACGAACGCGGTCGCCCTTGGGTGCGAATGAAGTTTGCAGTGTCCCTGGACGGCCGCACTGCACTGCCAGATGGACGCAGTCAGTGGATTACAGGCGAGGCTGCACGCGCGGACGGGCATGCGTGGCGCCGGCGTGCGGGCGCCGTGCTCACCGGCATCGGCACGGTGCTGGCAGACGACCCGAGGCTGGATGTGCGGCTGGTGCCGACGCACTTGCAACCGCTGCGGGTGATTGTCGATTCGGCATTGCGCTTGCCCACCCGCGCGCGCCTGCTCCAACCACCGGGCCAGGTTTGGGTTGCGACAGCCAGCCAGGACGCGGCGCGCTCTGCAGTGCTGCGTGACGCGGGCGCCGAGTTGCGCGTTCTTCCCGGCACGACGGGGCGGGTTAACCTGCAGCGCCTGATCGCAGAACTGCACAGCCACGGCATCAACGAATTGCATGTCGAGGCCGGTGCAGGTCTGAACGGCAGCCTGTTGACCTGCGGGCTCGTGGATGAGTTGCTTGTGTATTTCGCCCCCATGCTGGTGGGCCCTGGCTTGGCCATGGCCGATCTGCAGCCCGTGCAAAGTTTGTCAGCGGCACCACGTTTTGACCTTGTGGACGTGACGCAACTCGGACCAGATTTGCGCCTGCGACTGCGTCCCGCCACCGGCTCAAGGGGTTCCAACTTGTGTCGGGAACCTTGACATCTTCCGCCAGCGCGCTCGTTCGGACGCCGCAAGTCGTTGATTATGAAAGATTTAATTTTCCGGGAACGAAAGATGCTCTCTTTCTGTTCAGGGGGGCTTAAGTGGCACCCGACCATTCTTAGGAGTACTTGATGTCTTCGCTACGTCGTCTTTCCACACCCGTGTTAGGGGGTGTTCTTACCTGCCTGATAGCGGCCGCCGCTCATGCCCAATTTGTTCCTTACATCGGAGTCCAAGCTCCGAAGGCAAACCTTCTCGACGTCGCGCCACCGCCGCTGAACACAGCAATCACCGGTGCGCGCAACACCTTCTTCAGCAACGTCGCGCTGCTCGGTGGAAACGAATTTGAGCCGCCGGTCGGAGGGGCGAGCCAACTGAATTTCGGCTATGGCAACAACGCGACTGCCACATTTTCTGGCGGCCCCACGATTGTTTCCGGGCTTAACTCGCTCACCGATTTCACGCTCGGCCGCTACAACATGACGGCCGGTCTCCCTGCGATTGGCAGCACTGTCAATCCCGGCACCTGGTTTGAGGCACAGAGCAGCTTCACGGTCAGTTTCAGCAGTGCTATCACGGCCTTCTCTTTCTTCGTCACTGACCTGGGCGACTTTGATGGTTCCGTCTTCATCGACTTGTTCGGCAGCAACTCCGGCAACCTTCTCTTCTCCCAGCAGCTGATGAATTCAGCCGCACTCCCACTCCCGGATTCGGGTTCCACCGGGCAAACCGCCAACGGCAACCTATTGTTCTTTGGTATCACAAGCAGCGATCCGACTCGCGCATTCACCTCGGCAAACTTCCGCTTTGCGCAAGCTGGCTCAAACATTGACGTTGTCGGCTTCGATTCCTTCGTCGTCGGCAACTACAGGGGAAGCACCCCGCCCCCGACCGGCATCCCCGAGCCCGGCTCCCTGGCCCTGGTCGGCTTGGCGCTTCTGGGCCTGGCGGCCAGCCGCCGGAACAAGCGCGTCTGACCGAAACGCAGGATTCCCTTGCGCGAGGGGCGAGCACCTGCGGGTGTCTCGCCCCTTTTGTCTTGTTCGACGGGCCGGGTATCGCCACCGGGCATAGGCGCCGGGGCCCGCCACCTACAATTGCCGCATGTCCATTTCACCCATCCCCGAGCTCGTCGCCGAGCTGGCTGCGGGCCGCATGGTCATCCTTGTCGACGAGGAAGATCGCGAGAACGAAGGCGATCTGGTGTTGGCGGCCGAGCACGTCACGCCCGAGGCGATCAACTTCATGGCGCGTTTTGCGCGCGGCTTGATCTGCCTGACGCTGACGCGTGAACGCTGTGAACACCTGCAGCTGCCGCCGATGGCCAGCCGCAACGGCACCAAGCACGGCACGGCCTTCACCGTCAGCATCGAAGCCGCCACCGGCGTCACCACCGGCATCTCGGCCGCCGACCGTGCACGCACCGTGGCCGTGGCCGTGGCGCGCAACAGCCTGGCTTCAGACCTCGTGCAGCCCGGCCACATCTTCCCTTTGCAGGCCCAGGACGGCGGCGTGCTCATGCGCGCCGGCCATACCGAAGCCGGCTGCGACCTGGCCGGGATGGCCGGCCTGACGCCCGCCGCCGTCATCTGCGAGATCATGAAAGATGACGGCACGATGGCGCGACTTCCCGACCTGCAGGTCTTCGCCAAGGAACACGGCCTGAAGATCGGCACCATTGCCGACCTCATAGGCTACCGCAGCCGGAACGAGACGCTGATCGAGCGCATCGGTGCGCGAACGCTGGCCACCGCCCAGGGCGATTTCCAGTGCGCCGCTTTCCACGACAAGAGCGGCGGCCTGCACCTGGCGCTGACGCACGGCCGCTGGGCCGATGACGACGAAGTGATGGTGCGCGTGCACGAGCCCTTCACCGCCTTCGACTTGCTCGATGCCGGCAGCGGACTGCATTCGTGGCCACTGCCCGCCGCGCTGGCCGCGCTGAAGGCCGGCCCCTGCGGCGTGGCCGTGCTGCTGAATTGCACCGGCGAAGGCGCCGCGCTGCTGCCGCAGCTGCTGCCCGAGCGCCGCGCCGCTGCGCCCGCGCGCCCGCAGATGGACCTGCGCACCTACGGCGTGGGCGCGCAAATCTTGCGCCAGCTGGGTGTGCAACGCATGCGT
>JBBQIB010000419.1:0-3727 GCA_038324515.1 Burkholderiales bacterium | reverse complement strand
TGAACCCATCGGCGAAGTCGATACCGTCTTCATCCTGATCGGCCCCGATCACAAGATCGTGGTCGAAGCTTATGACGACCCCAAGGTTCAAGGCGTGACCTGCTACGTGTCGCGGGCCCGCACAGGGGGCATCAAAGGCGCATTGGGCTTGGCAGAAGACAAGGCCGAAGCCTCGATCGCCTGCCGCCAGGTCGGGCCGATCTCGTTCCCGCAGCCGATTGCCAAGCAAGAAGAGATGTTCAGCGAGCGCATCTCCTTGGTCTTCAAGCGGCTGCGCGTGGTGCGCATGGTCGACGCAAAACGCAACACCTTGGTCTACTTGACTTATTCAGACCGGGTGATTGAAGGCTCGCCACAGAACAGTGTCACTGCGGTGGCGGTAGAGCGCGGCACGCCGATTCCGCTCAAGAAGTGAACGAGCCGCTGACGGACCCGTTTCGTCGCCGGCCCGGTGTCTTTGCAGATGCTGCGCCAGCAGTACCTGGTGTCTTTGCAGTTGCTGCGCCAGCAGCGCGCCGCTTCGCCGCCTGATCCAACTTCAGGCAAAACGCCCTTGCAGGTACCAGCTGGGCTCATCCCCCGCCACCGGCAGGCGGCCGCGGTAGATCCACACCAGCGAGCCGTCGGTGGCCATGGCGATGAAGTAGTCGCGGGCCACCGGGTGGCCATCCCACCAACCGGTTTCGATGCGCTCGGGGCCGCTGAGCAGTTGCAGTGGGCGGCCTTGCAAGCAGGGCAGCGCTTCGCGCTCGGCCAGCGGCATGGGCTCGGGCAGCAGCCAGACGGGGCGCTGCAGCGGCAACGCGCTGGGTTCGACTTCGTTGGGGGTGTGGTGGCCGGCATGTCTTGCCACTGCAGTGGTGGCGACGGTGGCCGCCACGCTGCGGCTGGCGCGCTCGGGCCGGTGGTCGGCCACAGCCACCAGACGACAGACGCGGTCTTCGCCCAGGCGTGCGCACAGCCGCTCGAGCAGGCGCGTCAACCCCTGGTCGTGGCTGGCGTGGGTGGGGAAGAGTTCGCCGTTCGGGGCGGGGCTGGCCACCAGATGCTGGCAATGCAGGTGCAGCTCCAGCGTCGGTGCGGCCAAGGTGCAATGCGCCAGCCTTTCGCGCAGCAGCAGTTGCAGGTGCGCTGGGTCGAGCGCCGGCTCGGCCAGTTGCACCTGCAGTTCGGTGGCGGGTGTGGCGACCTGGCGGCGGCTTTCGTGCAGCATGCGCAAGCCAAAGCCAGCAATGCGACCTTGCCGCGCCTGCGCCCAGGCCACCAGCCGCGCCAGCAGTATTTGGGCTGCGTGCAGCACTTGTTCGGTGGTGTCGGCGCGGGCAAACAGCTCCAGCCGGCTGTCGAAGCGGGGCGGTGCTTGCAGCCAGGTGCGGGGGTCAGGTTGCAGGCCCAAAGCGCGGTCCAGGTCATCCAGCAGAGCTTGCCCAAAGCGGCGTGTCACGCCCGATCGGGGCAGGGCGCGCAGGTCTGCCACGGTCTGCAGGCCCATGCCTTGCAAGGCCTCCCAGTGCTGGCGGCCCGGGCCCAGCAGCCACACGGGGGCGGCGTCCAGCAGTGTTTGCAGCATCGCCAGATCGGTGGCGTGGGGGCCATGCACCAGGTCAGTCGCGACAACGGCGGCAGGGGGCGACCACAACGCCAGCAGCGCGGCGCCCCAAGCGGTGGGGGCCGCAGCCATCTGCACTTGATGGCCCAGCGGCGCCAGGCTGGCCAGCAGCTTCTGTTGCAGCTTTTTCAGACCACCAAACAAGCGCAGGCTGCCTTGTAACTCCAGCAGCAGCAAGTGCAGCGGGGGCTCACCGTGCAAACACACGGCGGGCGTGAAGGCCAGTGCCGCGTGGACGACGGCCCGTAGCGCCGCAGCGTTGCGTTGTGGGCAGCTTTGGGCAACCAACAGATCGGCTGCCAGCGCCATCGCTGTGGCGCGTTTGCTGCCGGCTTTGATGCCGCGCTGTGCTGCTGCGTCGTTGACGGTGTGCACCCGGTGCTCTTGCAACAGCACGGTGGGCTGCGTGCGTTGCTCAGCCGGCAGCGTGGCGCAAAAGGCCTCGAGTGGCAGAGCGGGTAAATGCAGGGCAAGCCACAGCATGGGGGGTCATTGAGTCGGGTGTGATGGTGCACGCGGTGGTGCGAGTCGTAAGTGGCCGCTTGTGCGTGGCCATGCGCCCCGGTGTTTGAGGTTTTGGTAGAGACCCTACCAGGCCGACGACAAGCGTCTGACCCTGAGGAGCTGAAAAAACTCAGAGGCGACCTGTCGTTTGTTTTGGGCATTCGACGAAAAACTGTATAAATATACAGCACTTGGTCAGTTTTGGGGGGTCACCTGAAGCCAATGACCTCAGCAGCGGCTTGGTCGCGGCGCTGCGGCAGCGGCAGCGCGCGAGTGGGGGCGATGTCCTATGGGTCATGGGTCACCAGCACCTTGGTGCTGGATGCACGGCTGCTCAAACCCATGAGTTCTAGAGGGTCACCTCCCTCGCGGCGCACTGGCACTTCGTACACTAACGAAGAATGTCAATGAGCATCCAAGATGTATCGAAGTGCACAAAGATGCGCAAATTAGGCGCCGCAAGCGACTCAATTTAACTCAAGCAACACAGGGAAGAATGCCATGCAAGTCAAACTCAATGTTGCCCGCCCAGGGCATCCGTCGAATCTCACTTCTGCTCTGCGTGAGCGGGCGGGGGGGGGGCAAACGCCTAACCCTAGTCTCTATGGCGGCGGCCGCAGTTGCATCCGCCATGATCATCACGTCGCCTGCGGCCGCCAATCCGAATGGACTTGAACGTCAAGAACTCGAGCAAGTGCAGCTGCGGCTGAGCCAGTCTCCTTACGTCCCTGTGGTGGTTGAGGTGCTCCAGACCACGCTGTCCCAGATGTCGCAGCAAGGAGAGGCGATAGCCGCTCAGGCCCGCCAGCGGGCGCAGGCGTTGTTGTCAGAGCTGTCAGATGGCGCGCTGCGCGAGGGCCTGCATGTGGGTGGCAATGGGATGGCAACCCTGTACATCAACCAGCAAGGCCTGCAGCGATTGAAGGCCTCCAAACTTGCCACTTGGTTTGCACTTGCGCCCGAGTGGTACCACCGCGAGCCGTTTACCCGCGACCCAGCTGACTTGCGGCGCCTGCACGAAGCTGCATCCGCCCCGGGTGGCGCAGAGATCGTCGTGACGTTGAATGTCGAAGGACTGGGGCATAGCTTCTCGCCTGATGGCTCATTGACGCTTTCGCCTGTTGCAGCGTCGGCCACCCGCTCTCTGGCCAGCGACTTGAAGCAGGCAGTAGCGCACCGGCCGACGAGCCAGGCCTTTGCCGCGTTGACGGCATTCGAGCGGGGTGAAGGGTCGGCCACAGCCGCCCACCCTGCCCAGGTGCGGATGCTGGTGGGCTTGCGTGAGTTGCTGGCCATCACGGCTCACCGTGCAGTTCGCGACGTGGCACTCACGGCCGACGCTGCTCTGCCCAGCGGGCTGCCACGCGTTGATGCAGAGATTGCCGAAGCCATCAAAAGTCACGGGGTGGCGGACGTCGTGATTCTTCTGAAGCGGCCGCTACCCATGGGCCGACTCAGCGCGGTCTCTGAGCATGCGCATGTCGAGTCAGTGCAGCGAACCATCGACTCTGTCAAGTCCGCAGCCCGAGGCGCCCCGCTGCTGCACGGGCTGGCGTTGCTGGACGGGCTTTTTGGCCAGGTCGGCGCGCAAGAATTGGCTCTGCTGCGATCTGA
>JBBQIB010000418.1:0-3741 GCA_038324515.1 Burkholderiales bacterium | reverse complement strand
CACCAGTAGGCCCGACAGCCCAGGGCGAGGCCAGGAGCGTGCCGTCGGCCATGAGTCCGTAGGACTCGGTCACGAGGTCGCAGGGGTTCTTGCCAGTGGCATCGAACCCTGCTTTGGCCGTGAGATGGCGAAGAGCGCACTGCAGCTTGACCTTCGGCCCGTTCCTGCGCTGAGCATGGTTCTGCAAAATTTCGATTGCACGGAGGTACTCAGACCGGCTGGGAGTCGCATGCTCGTTGACCAGACCGCGCCCCACTGCGAACAAGCGCATGAGAAGCAGGTGCTGCACGCCGGCATCGGCCAGTTGGTCATAGCTCTTTTCGAGCGATTGCTTTTGGATGGCGAAGCGAGTGAGAGGCATCTCGGCCCGAACGGGTACGCCGAGTTGGCTCATCAGCTTGGCCAACTGAAGATTAGAAGCGGCATAGCCCGGCGGCCGCAGGTTGCTCGTGTCGGATGTACCAGGGTCGAAGGTGAAGTTGAATTCGCCGATGGACGCGGCCACCATCGGGATGTCGCGCTTGCGAAGGCCCGCGCCGGTGACAGTCAACGTCAGGTTATGGCGGCCGACCCGGCGCGTGGCCTCAACAAGTAAGTCACGGCCCTCAGTGACCGTCAGCGCGTCTCCGCCTGAAATGTCCAGCCGCACCGACTCGCCCGCCAAGTGGTCGAGAACCGCCAGCTTCCTATCCCAGTTCAGCTCCCGACCTTGGGCCTGAAGGTGCCGCAGGGCGGCGTCATATCGGGTCCCTGAGCCTTTGTGCTCGATAACCTCCACCTTGGCAAGCCCCTGCGAACGGAGCTTCACTTTCCCGCCGTCACTCACCACGTGGACGGCATCCACGCAGCAGATGGCGCAATCCCAGGGGCATACCAGCGTGGTGTTCCAGATGATGTCGAACTGGGCGCGAGGTGCCGCGGAGGCTGCACCGGGGCCGTTGATGGACTGCTGCGCCGTCACCGGCAGTTGGTGCGGGTAGTGCTGCTTTTGCATCGCGAGACTCCTTATAGACTGAAGTGGCCACTAGGCGTTCCGGGTCCGTTGCGGCGGCAGTGACTGGAAAGCTTGGTTCCCAGCTTAGAGACACGTGCCTTGCAGCCTTTCTGGGCGACTGCTGAAAAGTCTTGGGGCTGCGTCACGAAGACGTCACGCCGCGCACTGCCGCGAGGTAGCTCTAGTTCCAATCTCGTCCCAGAAGAGCCGAGACAGTGGACTCAACAGAATCGCCGAGCTGCAATTCGCTGTCAGCGTCACTAGGAGACACCCCATGCAAATCCACCGCCGCGAGCAAGTGAGCCGCCAACCGAACGGCCCTCACGACTCGCCCGTGCAGAGAGCGTGCAATACCCTGCTACCGCCCGCGGTGCCGGTCCAGCACATCACGATTCCGGCCACAAGCGTCGGCTTCGACGACCTGCGCCGACTCGGCGCAGTGTTGTGGGTCATTGATGCCGAGAACCTCAACTACAGCCTGTCGCGCATTGGCTGGAAGCCCGACTACGGTGCCATGCTCCAGCGCATCGCCTCAGTCAGCGAGTCTGTAGACGCGCACGCCTTCATGAGCACCAGCGAGACCTCGATGGAGCCCAAGCGGCGGTACTTCGCCTCGCAGGGAATTGCGCCACATCTGCGCACGCACGACACGATCTTGGCGGTTGGGCAGGCCGGGCCCCATTGCAACAGCGACAACGAACTGCTGCTGCATCTGGGATTTCTGTGCGGCCAACGAACCTACGACACCGTCATTCTCGGCACTGGTGATGGTGCGCTTGGTTGCGCTGCCGGCAACTTTCTAGCCGGGCTTGCCCAGCCGCCGCGCGTCTACACAATCTCTGTTCAGGGATCGACCTCTGTGCAGTTGCTGACTCGCTCGAACTGGCTCATCAACGGCAACATGATCATCGGTGGCGATCTGGTGCGTCGCTACGGCGATGCCTCGGTGCTGCGTACGAGGCACTAGAGGGTTGCTCTCGGTAACAATAGCTGGCGCTCCCGCGCTTTCAGCCGTGGGGCACGCCGCTCAGGGAGGACGGGTTAACGTGTACAGCGACGGAGGAGGAGCAACCGCGTCGATTGACGTGCGGCGTACATCGCTTGCGCAAACGATCGCCCGCCCGGGCGACTCGTTTGAGGATCCCGTACGCGATCTGATCTACGCACTCGACGGAGCAGCTCACCGAGCCCTGCGCCGTTCGTATGACCACTACACATTTGCAGCACAACGGCACAAGGCGCGCCTGCTTGCGCAGGAGCCTACAGTGGCGGGGAACCTGATAACAGCAATCACGCCCCACGTCTCGCGCGTCAGCGGCAGGTGGAAGGACATCGCCGTCCTGGCCATGAGCGCCGTCGAAGTTGGCGACCCCACAGACCCCGCCACCTATTTCGACTTCGCCGCCGCCATGGATAGGTTGATCCATGATCTCGATCAGCAGGCGCCAGCCCTCAAGCGTTTGTGGACAGACTCATTTCGTGCAAGCGACGAAGACGCCGGAGACTTCCTCCCGGAGCCATTCCTGCTTGCGTTGAGCGAGATGGCGCGACTATTTGAGGGCGATTTTGCGGCTTGGGAGGAGGCAGGTGCTGATTTCGAGCGGCTCAAGGGGGCAGAGGCATGCTTCGCCTTCATTGGCGCCTATGTCGACGTAGACGTGCTGCGGGACATGCAAGCCAATACGGCGGACGTTGGCCAGCTTGACGGGGCTGTGATCCAAACCGCAGAGTACATGGCCACGACTTGCGAGTGGAAGCTAATGAATTCGGGAAAGAACCTGTTCCCGATCGAATACTTGCACCCCTGTCGCCATAGCAAGCTAATTCCAGCGCCGAAACACTCGTTTTTTGCAGCCCGTGTGATGCTGGCAGCCCAAGTAGCCTCAAAATGCCGCCCGAACTTTGCAAATATGCTCGCGCGCCGCTTCCTTGACTACCCGGCGGCGAGGGCGACGAGTGACTTTCTAAAGCTGTACGAAACCATTGAACACCTACCAACTTGGTGCACCAATCTTTTCGACGATGTGCTCGCCAACAACAGCTATCAAACGGAGTACGGCAACGCAGAACAATGGCATCGGGAGGTTGGTTCGCATGCCGGTGCCGTCACGCGTGCGCATGTGTTGTTGAGCTGGCGCTTTCACCCAATGATCAGGCGCGTTTTTCACCGCTTGCTCGACGGCGCCTTCTCCACAACGGCTCAGGTTGCATTGGCAGCCAAACTTTCTCTGTTCTACATCGGCGGAATGGACAGGGGTCGGCTGAGGAAAGGAGAGCCATCCTGCCGCAAGCCAAACCGGCTAGACGCGCCTGGCGTGCGCCCAAAGAACCTAGTCGCTGCCTCAGACCAAGTGCCGCTCGTCGTAGAGGACCTGCTTGGTATCAAGCTCGCGCGGGCGTCCGAAAGCGAGCTCTGTCGGCTGCCCATTGTTCGAATGGCAAAACAAATCTACTTTAGCAATGACGAGTGCACACGAGCGCAGGACGGCTTCGCTTGGTCAGCAACGCGAGATAGCTGGCGTGCCATCTGCTCTGACTCGCACCTTTATCCTGGCGCAGACCCGATGGGCGGGCCATATCTTTGGCTATACGGGCAGCGCTTCTTGCAGGCTGTGGAGGATGCGATTGCGCAGGAGAGGCCGGCTGCGGGCAGCGATGCCGGCGCCGATGAATCATGGCGCGAAGGCGCCCGTCTGTGCCGCTATGTGTTTTTGATACCGCGGTGCCTTTGGCAGTCCAAGCATCTG
>JBBQIB010000417.1:0-3760 GCA_038324515.1 Burkholderiales bacterium | reverse complement strand
CGGCGCAGGGCTCATCGGCTGGCGCGCCAGAATGTGTGCAGGCAGTTGCAGGTTGAAGGGTTCGTCAGGCGGCGCTTCGTGGGCATACACCGGGCCGAGTTGGCTGCCCTCACCAAAATACAGGCAACCGTTTTCCAGCGTGGCGTCGTCCAGCGCGATCCATGCGGTGACCACGCCTTCGTTGTCGGTGGGGCCGAAGTAGAAGTTGTCCTGGTGCGCTGGCTTCGGGCCGCCGCCTTCGGGGGGCTTGAAGAAGATCTGGCTGAAGTAGACCGACACACCTGGGCCGATGATCGACTCGACCAGCTGAACCAGCGCAGGCGCACGTGCCAGTTCACGCACCGCTTCACGGTGGTGATGGGGGTTGTCCAGCTTGCGCAACACCGACCGCGCCTGCACGCCGCCGTCCAGGTACCAGGCGCGCCGTGCCGCCGGCAGATCGGCAAGAAAGCTCTCGCCCCAGGCTTCGATGTCGCCGATGAGCGTATGCATGGTGTCGCCCTCGAACACAGCAGGCACCGTGAAGTGGCCGGCGTGGCGGTAGACGGCGAGTTGTGCGTCGTTCAATGGCATCTGGCGGTTCCTGGAGGCTGGATGGTGATGGCGGTGCTCCAGCCATTAATTAAACATTTGGTGAATTAATGTAGGGTCGAGCATCTGTCAGAGTCAACTGAGGGTTTGCCCCGATGAGCCCGGGTCATGGATGCCAGTTGCAGCATCTGATTCAGCATCGGCAGCACTGCCAAGCCTGTTAACCAGCAGTCCTGAAGACCGCAGGGAGCCTGGCTTCCGCCTCCTGGCCTGTAGCGACAGCTGCCTTTACCGGCAGCCGCAAGGTGACCATAATCCGCGCCTGAGGACACGATGCAAGGGTGAAATTGATGTTGGACTCGATCAAGCAGGTGTTCATCAATCTGTCAAGGCCGCTGGCCGCCTTGGCTCTGTTGGCCGCACTGCTCGGGCTTGTCAGTCCCGCTGGCGCGCAGCCGCAAACGGGCCCTGTCGACGCCGACTTCGCGCCCATTGATACGCTGATGCGTCAATACCTGGCGGCACGCAAGTTCCCTGGCGCGACGGTGGTCATTGGTTATGGCGACCGCATCATCTATGCGCAGAGTTACGGCTATGCCGACGTTGCGCGCGCCATTCCGTTGTCGCCTTGGCAAGAGTCTCGTCTGGGCAGCGTTTCCAAGCCGCTCACCGCAGCAGCGGTGATGCGTCTGGTTGAACAAGGCCGGGTGGGGCTCGATGCCCCGGCGTGGAACTACATCAGCTCGGTGCTCGGCACGACACAGCCCGCCGATGCGCGGCTCAAGCAAGTCACCGTGCGGCAGTTGCTCACCCACACCTGGGGCCTGAATAGAGCGGTGTCGCCCGACCCCGTGGGCCTCTGGTACCCCGACGGCCAGGGCGGATTTGTAGTCGGTGCACGGGACATGTTGCGCTATCACCTGCAACGCATGACGCTGAACTTTGCGCCGGGCGCGCGCTACGCCTACAACAACACCGGCTTCGTGTGGTTGCAACAAATTGCCGAAGCCGTGGACGGCAGGCCGATCGAGGCGCAACTCACGGCCATGCTCGGGCCCGAGGCCTTGTCGCCAGGTCGCATTCGATTCGGGCTGGTTCCACCGTCTCTGCTCACGCCTGCCGAGCCACGCTACTACGACTACGTCGGGGCGCGGTTGTACGCACCGGTGCCGGGCCTCTATCCAGCGCCAGCGCCGGCACAGGTGGCGGGGCCGGACGGCGCGTTCACCAACGTCGGTTACGGGGGCTCGGGAGGCTTCGTCGCGTCACCTCTCACGGTGGTGCGATTCATCCAGCGCCTGTCGGGGCAACGCCAGCCGTCCCTGCTGAATGCTGCGACCCGCAGACTGATGTTCACCGAGCAAACCCTGGCTGACGGCACGCGATACGAGGGACTGGGTTTGAGTTCATACAACCCCTACACGCCGGACGATTACGCACTGAATTTCTCAGGGGGCCAGATAGGTGCGCGCAACGCGGGGACTTCCACCCCGCGTGAGCCGCGTGGCCCGATGCTGACCGTGTTCGTGCAGAGCAATGGCACGCCGGTGGGCCAAGGCAGCGAAGTGGTCGATAACCCATCGACTGAAATCCTCACGCCCCTCGTGTTTGCGATGGACGGCATCGCCAACTACCGCAGCAAGCCCGAGATCAGCACCGACCGACTGATTGCCTGGGCCTCACCGACACAAGACCACTACGCCGACCTGCTCTTCGACTGGGCACAGCGCGCATTCCCTGCGCTCTTTCCAGGCGCTGCGCAGGCGGGCGTATTTGAGGGCTACCGCTATCGCTACTACGCCAGCACGCAGACCTACCTTGGCATCCGGGATGGCCAGATCTACCTGTACCAGCCAGCACAAAGCCCGGTGATCCAGCCCATCGCGTCCATGGCGACCTACCTGCCGCAGGCGCAGGCAGAACTCGGGCGCTGAGTTTCAGGTCAGCGCAGGTTCTGGCAGAAGCTTGCCTCCAGGCTGCACTCCTTCGCAAGAAGAGGCAGTCAACGCCCCTGCCGATACGGCTCTTCAAAGTCCAGAAAGTCCCGCTCCGCCAGTGCATCGGCGATCCAGGCCGCCACACCTGGCGCCTCGCTGACCTGTTGCACGTAGGCCAAGGGTCCGGACGAGATGGGCAGCGCGTAGGTCTTCAAGCGCATGCACACTGGCGCAAACATCGCGTCTGCCGCGCAGAACTGCCCGAACAGAAAGGGTCCGCCGCTGTGCGCCAGCGCGTCGGCCCACAGCGCTTGCACGCGTTGCACGTTGGCGCGCAAGGCGGCGTGTTCGGCCCACAGGCGGGCACCGACCTCGGGCAGATGGGCTTCGATGTTCATCGGGCAGTGGCTGCGCAAGGCGCCAAAGCCGCTGTGCATCTCGGCGCTGACGCTGCGGGCACGGGCACGAAGTTGCGGGTCGCTGGGCCACACGCCTGCAGCCGGCAGCTTGTCGTGCAGGTACTCGGCAATGGCCAGGCTGTCCCAGATGCTGAACGACCCATCCACCAGCACCGGCACCTGGCCAGCCGGGCTGACTTTGGCCACGGCTTGCCTGAAGGCTGAGCTTGCGTTGAAGTCGAAGCGCAGCTTCTGTTCTTCAAAGCGAATCCCCAACTGGCGCATCAGCACCCAGGGTCGCATCGACCACGATGAATAGTTTTTGTTGCCGATGATCAGTTGCATGGTGGGTGATTCAGTGGTCGTTGAAAAAGATAGCGCTGGCGTCACAGGCTCAGCAACACCGGCTGGTGATCCGAGGCCTGGGTCTTCAGATCAACTTCGATCCATTGCACCTTGTCAGCCAGGTCAGCGCTGACAAAAACAAAATCGCAAGCCACAGGTACCGGGCTGTAGCTGCGGTCGAAGAGTTGAAAAGTGGGCGGATGTGGCGCAGCACCGTGCAACTGGGTCCAGGCGTCCACCCAGGGCGCTGGCCCACCGCTGTGCACCATGGCGGCGTATTCAGCAGAGAGAGGGCTGCAGTTGAAGTCACCGCACAGCACCGCCTGCCGGGTGAGCGGCAGCGGCTGAAACGGGCTGCCGTCGTCGACCCGCAAAGGCGGGTCTGCCGCCATCGCACAGGCTTCTTCGTGCAATTGCCGCAGTGCCATCACTTGCGCCATGCGCTGGTGCGCCGAGTAGTACTCCAGGTGCGTGCTCATCAGCCGCAATGGCCCCAGCCTGGCGTGCACCACGGTCACTGCCGTACACATGCGCGGCATGCTGCGCTGC
>JBBQIB010000416.1:0-3767 GCA_038324515.1 Burkholderiales bacterium | reverse complement strand
AGCAGCAGTCCGGCACCCAGGCCCAAGGCGCCCGCAAACACGGCCGCCAGCAAACGCCAAGCTAGTGAAAGGCCAGCACTGTGGGCGAGGTACAGCGCGGCGTGCACCAACAACCAGGCCTGTGCCGCCGCGCCCACCACCGCGGCCACTGCCCGCAACCCATCCAGGTGCCGATACTGCAAGCGTTTGGCCAAAAAGTAAAAGTAGGCCGAAACCCTCAACCACTCGCCCACCACCAGCCCGGCCACGATGCCCGCCACGCCTTGCCCTGACAGCAGCAGCATCAAGGTGAGCACCAGTGCCATGCCGCTGAGTTGCAACCGAAGCTTGAAATCCAGCAGGTTCATCGCGTCACACAGCACGCCCGAGATGTTGGACATGAAGATGGCGGGCACTGCCAGAGACAACATCTGAACCACGGGCACTGCACTGCCCCACTGCGGGCCCAGCAGCAAGGCCACCACGTCAGCTGCAGCAGCGTGCAGCGACAGGCTGACAGCCCCCGCCCACACACCGATCATGCCGAGGCCCAGGATGTACAGGTGGCCCACCTTGGCAGGCTCATGCTGGATGGCGGCGACCACCGGGAACAGCACCCGGGTGATGATGCCGGCAGCCTTTTCAACCGGCTGGTAGGCCAGGATCTGAGCGCGGTTGTACAAGCCAAGTGCAGCATCGCCCAACAGGCGCCCGATGAGCACGGTTGCCATGTTGGCCGACAGAAATTCACTGAAGCTGATGAGGGTGTGGCGCGCGCCATAGGCCCAGTGCCCTGCCTGTGCCTTGCGCCAGCGCGGCACCAGGGGGTGGCGCGTCAGGCTGTAGGCCAGCACCAGTGTCAACACAGCCTGCCCCAGGGTGGCGGCCACCAGGCTCCAGGCGCCCCAGCCTGCCAGCGCGCACAGCACGCCCACCAGGCCATAGCCCACGGTGTAGCCGGCAATCTCCACGGCGGCCAGCACCTTGAACCGCAGCTGGCGCCGCAGCAGGCTCACCGACACATTGGCCAGCGCCTGCAACAGCAGGCTGGCGGCCAGCACCCGCACCAGCGGTGTGAGCTCGGGCTTGTTGAAGAAGCCTGCCGCCAGTGGCGCCAGCAACTGCACCGCTGCGGTCGACACCGCAGACGCCACCCACACCACGCCCAGGCTGAAGCGCAGGTCGTCGTCGGTCAGCGCCTGCCGCTGCATGGTGCCCACGGTCATGCTCAGGCCGATTTGCGACAGGTAGGAAAACAGCCTCAGTGTCACCAGCCCCATGGCCACCAGGCCGAAGGTTGCCGGGTCGAGCAGGCGCGCCATCACGGCCCCAAAACCCAGCTGCAGGGTCACTGTCAACACCACGCTGACGCCGGCCCAGGCCATGCCGCCACGCGCTTTGGCACCCAGCCCCTGCTGCGCGGCGCGCGCGGGCTCCATGGGCGGCTGTGGATCGGTCATGGTGAACGCGTGCCACTGGCAAACCGGCCAACGGGCATGGCAGAGATGGCGAATGCGCTCACGCCGCGGCAAGTTCAATGCTGGCCAGCAAACTGTCAGCAGCGCAGCAGCAGTTGACAACAGGCAGTCAAGCGCCAGCTTTGCCAACCATCCGCGACCGCAGAGCCGCAGGAGTAGCCGAGAGCATCTGTTGCACGAACGTGTCATGCAATGCGAACGATTTGTCCAGGTCGGCGTCGATATTCGACACGCGCACCAGCGTGCCGTCAGGGATCATGCCGCGCATCGAATACTTCAGCTGGGCCAGCTTCTGCTGCGGGCCGGTCAATGCCACATGTTCACCAACCACAACCCAGTAGGTAATGGGTTCCAGTCTGGAGCCCATCTTTGCGAAGAGGCGTTGCACAGGAATGGGTTCGCCACTGCTGGCCTGAAGCGACCCGGTGCGCTTGCTGACGATCTGAAAGCCTTGCGCTGGGTAACAAAGCTCGGGCAAGTGCGCACGAGTGGCGTCTGACTGGTCGCCACCGTAGGCAGCCGACAGCATGATGCGCTGCCCGGTCTGCTTGTTCACGTAAGTGCGGCTGAGTGTGTCGTTGTACAACTTGTTCAGCATCGCGGCCTGGTCGGGCGACACCAGTTGCACCGGCTGTCGGTCGTCGACCGCCCAGTCGCCAAAGCTGGTGGGGAACAGGCTGGCAAGGCTCACCTTCGGTCGCGTATCGGCCCAATGCGCAGTTGGCCGCCAGGCTGCTGCAACCGCAAAGCTCATCACCATCAGTGCCACGACCAGCGCAGCGCGCACACGGGTTGTTGTCATGCCTGCGCCTTCGCGTTGTTGAAAAACAGCCCCAACACTTTGTCCAGCACCAGCATCAACAGCAGTGCCACCATGAACAGCACCATGCCGGCAAAGCTGTGGACAAAGCCTTGGCCGGCCTCGTCACCAAAGTGGTAGGTGACCAATACCAGGATCATCACCCGCACGATGTTGGCAAAAAATGCGGTGGGGATCAGCAAAATCGCCAGCGTCACGTTGCGCGGCACCGATGTGTAGCCCATCAGTTTCATGTACAGCATGCCTAGCGCTTCCAGCGTGAACATGCTGTTCAGGCCGGCACAGGCATCTGCAACCAGCAGTTGGTACTGGCCCACTGTCATGATCACCCCGCTGCGGCCAACCGGGTATCCGCCGGCATACAGCAGGCTGCTGGCAACGGCCGACACGGCACTCTTCAACGGGGCTGTCACGGCAGCCACCAGTGCCTCCGGCAACGGCACCATGAACAGCAGGAAGAACAGCGGAAACCAAACCAACTTCAGCCCGCGCACGCTGTGGAACAACAGCAGCAGCGCCGCCAACAGCAAGATCTGCGAGCCGACGGCAAACATGATGATGCTTTGCGACCGGCCCAGCGCATACAGCAGCAGCGCAAACACCAGCAGCGGCCAGCCCAGGGCTGGCGCAGGCTTGGTGGGCAGGGCGGCCAGCTGGTGGCGCTGGGTGTAAAACAACCACATCGCGACCGCCAGAATGATGGGGCCGTGCCCCTGCTCATCCGTCGCCCAGACTGTTTTAGACAGTTCCAGGTAAGCCGGGCCGTACAGCAGTGCAAAACCGGCGGCCAGCAGGCCCAGCATCCACAGGTCAAGGCCTGCGGGCAGCAAAGGCAGGCGTGGTGCGGGTGCGCTGGCGGTGGGGGTGGGGGTCAAGGTGGTCATTTCAGGCCGTGTGGCAGGTGGCGGATGAAAAAACAGTTGCTGGGGCGGACGGCGGGGACTGCGGCTGAACTATGAAAGCTAGAAATCACTCCGTTTGAGCCCAGTGTGCTTTGCAATGCGGGCCAGCATCCGTGGCCCGATCTCGTCGCCGTCACGGTCCGCAAAGACAAAATCCTGGCTTCCATCACAGGCCAATGTCTTGTGCGACCCGGTCTGCCGTTTGGCCGGCCAGCCGATGCCCAGCAACGCGGCAAGCACAGGCTCGGCCTTCGTTGAAGGCCAATTGCTCATGCACTGGCGGGTATTGAAATCTGGATGTCGAATGGCTTTGTTTCGTCATGCTCCAGCCGATCTGCCAATACCCGCATTGCGAGAATTTCTGCTTTTGAAATCGCTTCGTCGGATGTTTGGCCGTAAGCCAGCACGCCTGGCAACTCAGGCACTTCTGCCAGCCATCGGCCGTCTTCCTCGCGTTCGCATTCAAGGGTGATGTTCATGGGTGTTTCTCTCCCTCTTGCAAATCTAGACCCTGCCGCGCCAATAGCCTGGGCGCCGCCGTTGGTGAGCCAAGGCGATGACTCGGAGCAATTCGCGGGAAGGAACATA
>JBBQIB010000415.1:0-3772 GCA_038324515.1 Burkholderiales bacterium | reverse complement strand
TGTTCAAGTACTTCGGCGGCGACCCGGCCGAGATTCTGGGCGGCCAAAACGCCAGCACCGAGCAGATCGCCGCCATCCGCCAGCAACTGGGTCTGGACGAGCCGGTCTGGTACCAGTTGTGGCTGTTCGTCAAGCAGATCGTCACCTTCGACTGGGGCAAGAGCTGGGCCACCAACGAGGAGGTCAGCAACCTCTTTGCCACCCGCTTGCCCGCCACGCTGACGGTGATGATCCCGATCCTGATCCTGGACGTGCTGCTGGCGCTGCCGATTGCGATGTGGGTGGCCTACCGCCGCGGCAGCCTGACCGACCGCACGATCATGGTCGTCACCACGGTGGCGCTGTCGATCAGTTTCCTGGTCTACGTGATCATTGGCCAGTACGTGTTTGGCTTTCAGCTGGGCTGGTTTCCGGTGCAGGGCTGGAGCGACAGTGTCTGGAACAACCTCGTCACCTACGCCCCGCTGCCGGTGCTGCTGGCGGTGATGGTGGGGTTGGCGCCGCAAACGCGGCTGTACCGCAGCTTCTTTCTGGATGAGCTGGGCCAGGACTATGTACGCACCGCGCGCGCCAAGGGCATGACCGAAGGCGTGGTGCTGTTCAGGCATGTGCTGCGCAACGCGATGATCCCGATCCTGACCAACATCGGGTTGCAGTTGCCCGGTATCTTTGTCGGCAGCTTTTTGATCGAAGTCTTTTTCTCGATCCCCGGCATCGGGCGTGAGGTGCTGCTGGCAGTCAACCGCAGCGACTTCCCGGTCATCCAGGCCGTCACGATCTACCTGGCCGTGCTGACGATGCTGATCAACCTGATGACCGATATCGCCTACAAGATCGTCGACCCGCGGGTGGTGCTCAAATGAATACCGCTGTGATGTCCGCCGACGAAGTGGGTGGTGCAGCCGACCAGCGCAGCGAAGGGGTCTGGCACGCCGCCTGGCGCCGTTTCAAGTCCGACCGCGTGGGCCTGGTGTCGTTGATCGTGGTGCTGGCCTTTCTGGTGTTGATCCTGCTCTCGGCCTTGGGCCTGGTGGCCAAGAACTGGCAAAACGAGGTGGGTGTGCCCAATGCCCCACCGACCTTCATGGGCCCGGCGCCGCCTCAATCGATGGGCGCCATCGAGTCGCCCAAAGGCCCGAACGTGGACCTGAGCGACATCGACCCGCTGGCGCCGCGCTACAAAGAGTGGGAAGAGCGCGCCAGGCAGTTTCAGACCACCGAAACCGTGAAGGCCGAGACGCTGCCTTTTGGCGGCGACCGCTTGGGCCGCGATGTGCTGCAAAAAGCCGTGAAGGGCACTGAAATCAGTGTCTTTGTGGGCGTGATGGCGGCCTTGGCGGCCACCGCCATCGGGGTCCTTCTGGGTGCATTTGGCGGTTTCTTCGGCGGCAAGGTGGGCGACTTTCTGGAGTGGGTCTACAACGTCTTCGAGTCGATCCCCAACATCCTGTTGATCTTTGCATTTGCCGCCGTGGTCGGGCGCGGTGTGGAAAGCGTGGTGATCATCCTGGCGCTGACCGGCTGGACCGGCATGTACCGTCAGGTACGGGCCGAGTTCATCAAGCACAGCAGCCGCGAATATGTGCGCAGTGCCGAGGCCATCGGCGCCAGTCGCATGAGCCGCATGTTCAAGCACATTCTGCCCAACGTCAGCCACGTCGTGCTGGTGCGCATGAGTTTGCTGACGGTGGGCTTCATCAAGGCCGAGGTGATCTTGAGTTATCTGGGCCTGGGGGTGCGGGTGGATCAGGTGAGCTGGGGCACGATGTTGGCTGAAGCTCAGAGTGAGTTGATCCTGGGGCACTGGTGGCAACTGGCGGCTGCAACGCTGTTCATGGCGGTGTTTGTGACAGCCTTCTCTTTGATGGCGGATGCATTGCGGGATGCTTTGGATCCGAAGTTGCGGGGGTTGGAGTGAAGTTGGCGTTCAAGCGCTCGCGTGCAAACAGTTCAGCGCGATCGGACCAGCGGGGCGCTCCGCTCCGCTCATGTCCCCCGGTGTCGTCCTGCGGACGCCCCCTCCTCCTTTACTTCGCTGCGCGGAGCGCCCCACTGGTCCGATCAGGAAATGCCCGTTGCGTGCTGACAGGTCCGCCGCAGTTCGCGAACCGTAGTCGGACGAACTGCCATCGGCGTTGGGTGGAGGGCGTAGCGAAGTAAAGGAGGAGGGAAGGCCCGAAGGGGCCGGCCGGGGGACATGAGCGAAGTCCTCCACCCGACGCCGACGGCACGCCACGACCCACGCACACCGCATTGAAAACTCAACCAGTCAAACAGACAGAGAAACCCACTGACATGAGCATGCTGCTGAGCATCCAGGACCTGAGGGTCTCTTTTCGAATGGGCAAAGGCGTCCTGGCTGAGGCCGTGGGGCGGGGCGATCAGGGTGTCAGCTTCGACATCGCTGAAAACCGCACCGTGGCGCTGGTGGGGGAGTCGGGGTCGGGCAAGAGTGTGACGGCGATGTCGGTGCTCAATCTGCTGCCTGACAACGCCCAGCGCAGTGGCCGCATCCTGTGGCAAGGCAAGGATTTGTTGCAGGCCAATCTGTCGCAATTGCAAGACATGCGCGGCAAAGACATCGCCTGCGTTTTTCAAGACCCGATGAGCTCGCTCAACCCGGTCTTCAATGTCGCGCAGCAGCTGTGCGAGCCGCTGCAAAAGCACATGCGCTTGAGCAAATCGCAAGCGATGAAACGGGCGGAAGAATTGCTGCACGAAGTCGGCATCCCCGAGCCCAAGCGGCGGCTGGAGAACTATCCGCATGAGATGTCCGGCGGCCAGCAGCAGCGCGTGATGATTGCGATGGCGCTGGCTTGCGAGCCCAAGCTGTTGATCGCCGACGAGCCCACCACGGCGTTGGATGTGACCATCCAGCGGCAGATCCTGGAGTTGCTGGGCAAGCTCAAGCAGCAGCACCGCATGAGCGTGCTGTTCATCAGCCACGACCTGGGGCTGGTGGGCGAGATTGCCGACAGCGTGGTGGTCATGCGCAATGGCCAGATCCGTGAAAGCGGCCCGGTGGCGCAGATATTTGCCAGCCCCAAGGACGCGTACACCAAAGCCCTGTTGGCCTGCAGGCCCAGCCTGGAAGGCAACCCGGCGCGGCTGTTGGTGATCGACGACCACATCGCCGGGCGCCAGGCGCAGCAGCACAGCAAGGTCAAGGACCCCACTGCGCCGGTGGTGCTGGAAGCGCGGGGCCTGGGCAAGAGCTTCTGGATCAAGCAGGGGTTGTTTGGCAAACGCGAATTCAAGGCCGTGCAGAACGTCAACTTTCAACTTCGCAAAGGCCACACGCTGGGCGTGGTGGGCGAATCGGGTTCGGGCAAGACGACGATGGGGCTGGCGCTGCTGCGGCTGCATGAAGCCAACCGCGGGCCTGAGACGGGCGAGGTGATCTTTGACGGCAAGAACCTGCTCAAGCAATCTGACAGCGAGCGCCAATTGCTGCGCAAGCGCATCCAGATCGTCTTCCAGAACCCCTACGCCAGCCTGAACCCACGCTTCACGATCGGCCAGACGCTGCTGGAGCCCATGCTGATCCACGGCATTGGCACCAGCACGACTGACCGCGAGCAACGTGCGCGTGCGCTGCTTGAAAAAGTGGGCCTGGACGGCCGCGCCTTTGGCAAGTATCCGCACGAATTCAGCGGTGGCCAGCGCCAGCGGGTGGCCATTGCGCGCTGCCTGACCCTGAACCCTGAAGTCATGGTGCTGGACGAAGCCGTCAGCGCGCTGGACGTCAGCGTGCAGGCGCAGGTGCTGAACC
>JBBQIB010000414.1:0-3775 GCA_038324515.1 Burkholderiales bacterium | reverse complement strand
TAGTGCGGGTTCCCGTGTGAAAGTAGGACATTGTCAGGCTATTTATGTGGAAAGGCCCGCTCATGTGAGCGGGCCTTTTTCCTTTTGGGCCTGCCGATTCTGCATTGGCAGTGTTCGCGAGAAATTGGCGCCTTATGCTGGGAAGGCAGCCGACGTAAAGTGAATCGATCAGGCGGCCTGGCGCAGTTCTCGCCGCAATATCTTGCCTACATTGCTCTTGGGCAACTCGTCGCGAAACTCGATGTATCGGGGCCGTTTATAGGCAGTGAAATTTTCGCGGCAGAATCTGGTGATGTCGTCCTCGCTCAGCGTGGGGTCGGACTTCACCACGAACAGTTTGACGGCCTCGCCCGAGCGCTCATCCGGCACCCCAATTGCTGCGCACTCCAACACCCCTGGGTGTAGGCTGACGACCTGCTCTATCTCGTTGGGGTAGACGTTGAAGCCAGACGTCAGGATCATGTCCTTCTTGCGGTCCACGATGCGCACCTGCCCGCGTTCGTCCATCACCCCGACATCGCCAGATTTGAAGTAGCCGTCGTCCGTCATGACCTTTGCGGTCTCGTCTGGCCGGTTCCAGTATCCGGTCATGACCTGCGGTCCTCTGATGCAGATTTCGCCAGGTGACCCCAGCGGCACGTCCTTGCCCTCGTCATCACGGATGGCGATCTCGGTCGAAGGTACAGGCAGGCCGATCGTGCCGCTGAACTCGGTCACGTCGAGCCGGTTGCAGGTGGCCACAGGCGATGTCTCCGACAAGCCGTAGCCTTCCACCACAGGACAGCCGGTCACCTTCAACCACTTTTCGGCGGTCGATCGCTGTACCGCCATGCCCCCGCCATTGCTGACCACGAGCTTGGAAAAGTCCAGCCGCGCAAAGTCTGGATCGTTGACCAGCGCGTTGAACAGCGTGTTGACCGCCGGGAACATGTTCACCTGCACCTTCGACAGTGTGCGAATGAAACCCGGAATGTCGCGTGGGTTGGGTATCAGAAGGTTCGTGACCCCGAAGTGCGCGCCCATCAGCGCGCAGATGGTCAGCGCGAAGATGTGATACAGCGGCAGCGCGCAGACCACGGTCAGCGGCTCGTCACCCAGTTTCTCCAGCATCGGCTTGAACCAGGCCTCGCACTGCATGACATTGGCCACGACATTGCGGTGCGAAAGCACGGCGCCTTTCGATACGCCCGTGGTTCCCCCGGTGTATTGCAAGAAAGCGACGTCATGCGGGCCGATCACCGGCCGGTGCAAGGTCATGCGCAGACCGTCGCTGACAACGGTGTTGAAGCGGGTCACCGTGTGCTGCGCATCCACCGGCAGCCGAAACTCGGGCACCAAGCGCTTCACGTGCCGCAGCGCGAAGTTCACCAGCATTCCTCGCCAGTACCCAACCTGATCACCCACACCCGTCAGCACCACATGGCGGACGGCCGGCGTGCGCGTGATCACCTCCTGCAGTGTGGCCGCGCAGTTTTCCAGGATGACGATGGCCTCGGCCCCAGAATCCAGCAACTGGTGCTCGAGCTCGCGCGCGGTGTACAGCGGATTGATGTTGACCACGACGCAGCCGGCCCGCAGCACGCCCGCCAGGCACACCAGATACTGTGGCACGTTGGGCAGCATCAGCGCCACACGGGCACCGCGCAACAGTCCCAGCGACTGCAGCCACGCCCCAAAGCCCTCCGACAGTTGGTCGAGTTCGCGGTAGCTCATGCGCTGGTCCATGCAGATCAACGCATCTCGTCGCGGGTGGCGGCGGAAAGCCTCTTCCAGCAGCGCGGCCAACGACGGGTAGGCGTCGATCCTGGCTTGCGCAGGCACACCCGGCGGATAGCTCGCCAGCCACGGTGCCGGATGGGTCTTCAGGGTGGGTTCAATGGCTGTGTTCATTTCGGGATGGTCGGGGCCAACGCAGGAATCGGCCACGGGATTTACGAGTGGGCGCAGGGCCGACGGGCGCTGCGACGATCAGGGCGCAGGCGCAAACCAGTAAGCGACCAAAGCAGCTTCGCGGCTCTCGACGATGCCGAGGAATTCTTCCGCGCCCTTCAGATTGCGAAAGGTGTCGAAGCCGGTTTCAAGGAAGCGCTGCAAATCGCCCAGTCCCGCCGCCTGCGCCGGCATGCGCATCATGCGCAGGCTGTGGCGCATCAGCGGGTTGCGGGTGTAGCGGTCCAGTGATCTGCCGACATCCAGCAGGATCTGAATCTGGCGGGCGCGGTCTGCGGGGCGGCCTACGGCTTGCCAGGCAATGCGGTAAGCCGGGTCGTCGATCGGAAGCAGCGGCAGATGCCGCGCCAACTGCGAGTCCAGTTGCTCGGACAGCGCATGCAGTTCGCCCAGCAGACGCACCGTGCGCACGATCTCGGCCGGGAACAATCGCACCAGGGCGGGCACGATGCGCCGGAACTGCTCGTCGCGTTGCGTGAAGTCCGAAGGCCCGTACAGTTCTTCGAGGAAGAAGCGAACCGCCGCGGCATAACGCGCTTGCCCAGCGAGATCGGCATAAGTGCCCTCAAAGCGCCGGTGCTGGAAGGCCTTGACCGCCAGCGACCGCTCGGCCAGCCCGGCATCGGCGGCCCGTTCGGCGCGTTCGGCCGCCACCTGGGCGAGGCAACTGAGGATCAAGGCGCCGTCAGCATTCATGGCTCAGGCCATGGATGGTCATGGCAGACCGTCGTTTGCCCGTGCCTGGGCGCAATCTTTGGCAGTGGTTTCATCGACACGGTGAATTGGGGCCGCTCTGGCCGGGGTTAGTCATTGCACCCTAGGGCCGATCGCGGTGCATCGTGCACCATACCTGACATGCGCAGAAGACGATTTCTTACGCTCGGTCTGGCCTCGGGCGCCGTGCTGGCCGTTGCCGGTGGCGCGATGGCGTGGTGGCGACCGGGCTGGCGTGACGGCCGGCTCACGACAGAGGGGCGTGCCATGTTCTCGGCCGTCGCGATTGCCGTGCTGGATGACCTGGTGCCCACGCCGCCGCAGACCCGACTGGCCGCACTTGCGGCGCACTGCGACCGGCTAGACGCCAGCATCGCCGGCTTTACCCCGGCCACGCAAGCCGAAATTGCGCAGCTCACGGCGCTGTTGTGCACCCCGCCTGCGCGCCTGGCCTTCACAGGCCTTGCCACCGATTGGGGGCAGGCCAGCGCGGATCAGGTGCGCCAGGCCCTGTTCGGCTTGCGCGACTCTTCTCTCGCGCTGCGGCAGCAGAGCTATGGTGCACTGCGTGAACTTACCAATGGGGCCTGGTTCGCAGACCCCGCCAACGCCTCCGCCATCGGTTACACCGGCCCGACATGACGATCAAGATCGAAGACCTTTCCGACCCCATTGCCGAGGGACTGGCCCGAGGCTGGAAGGTGATGGGCGGCAAACGGGGGCCGCTGCCGGCCATGCTGGACTGCGACGTCGCCATCGTCGGCACCGGGGCAGGGGCGGGCATCACGGCCGAGTTGCTGACCGCCGCCGGGCTGGACGTGGTGTTGATCGAGGAAGGGCCGCTCAAGTCCAGCCGCGACTTCCACCAGCGTGAGGCCGAGGCCTACCCGACGCTGTACCAGGAAAGCCTGGGCCGCAAGACGGCGGACAAGGCCATCAACATCCTGCAGGGGCGCTGCGTCGGTGGCTCTACCACCGTCAACTGGACCAGTTCGTTCCGTACTCCCTCTGCCACCCTGGCCTGGTGGCGCGAACATTTCGCCCTGCCGGAGATGGACGACGACACCCTCGGCCCGTGGTTCCTTCAGGCCGAGCAGCGTCTGAGCATCGT
>JBBQIB010000413.1:0-3777 GCA_038324515.1 Burkholderiales bacterium | reverse complement strand
TGATCTTCTGGCTGTGTTTCTTGATCATCGACAAGCTCGCGCCTTACGACCTGTGGGGCGAGATCGTCGAGAAGAAGAATATTGCGCTGGCCATTGTGGTCGGCTCGATGTGCATCGCCATTGGGCTGATCATTTCGGCGGCGGTGCATGGGTGAGGGCGAGTGTGGCGATGTGCGGCGGGCGATGTGATGCGTGCTGCTGACTGGGCGGGATCGAGCGGGCGGGGCGCTTCGCTGCGCTCATGTCATCCGAGTCGGGCTACGCCCGCCTCTCCCTCTTTACTTCGCTCCGCGAAGCGCCCCACCCGTTCGATCTGGGGGCGATGGGGGCGTGCTGTGGATTGTTTCCTGCATTTTTTCTGTTAACTGTAGGTCTGCCAGCTTGCTCTTTGCGGATCGTCCAGATGCGGCAGGTGGTTGTAGCTGAGCAGCATGTGCCGCTTGGGCGTGAAGGCCAGCTCGGTCAGTGAGCTGTTACGGATGCGCAGGTTCAGCTCGATCGTGGTTTGCGGGGGGGTGCCCAGCACATGGCCGACCATCGTCGAGATCGGGCCGCCGCTGCTGACCAGCAGCACTTTGGCGTCCAACTGTTGCCCATGGTGCTGTCGCACATGGTCCAGCGCGCTGGTGATGCCTGCGGCCCAGGCCCTGTAAGTGGGCATGCCGGCAGGTGACACGGCGCCTGCGATCCACTGCGTCATGCCTTCGCGAAGCAGCCTGAAGTGCTGGCGGTAGCCCTCGGCTGAATGGGCGTCGGGGGCAGGGCCTTGCAGCACCGCACGCACCAGTGCTTCGCCGTCGTACTCGTTCAGGCCCGGCCAAGGCAAGGCTTCGGGCAACGGCTGGCCCAAGCCCTCAGCGAGCGCGTGCAACGACTGCGTGTGGCGGCGCAGGGTGCCCACCAGCACCGCATCAAATTTGATGCTGCGTGCTGCAAAGTACTGGCCCAGTGCATGGCACTGGCGCTGGCCCAGATCGCTGAGTTGGTCGTAGTCGGCGGCACCAAAACTGGCCTGGCCGTGGCGCACGAGGTAGAGGATTCCCATGGTAAGGATTGTGGTGGTGTGAAGGCGTTCGGCGCGTCGCCGGGCGGACACCGATCTGCACCACTGCTGTGGTTAGGCGCCCAACCCAGAAGGAGTACCGTTTTCGAGCCACAATGCAAGTTGTTGACATTTCATGCCATTTCATGCCATCAATGGCATTGTTGGCGGCGGAGTTTGTGAATGCAGAGTATGAATATTTCCTTGCCCGAACCCTTGAAGCGCTTCGTAGACAGCCAGATCGAACAAGGCCGCTACAGCAGCGTCAGCGAGTACATGCGCGAGTTGATTCGGGATGACGAAAAGCGCAAGGCGCAAGAGCGGCTTGAAGCGCTGCTGCTTGAAGGGCTGCAGGGCCACACGCAGGCCATGACAGCCGACGACTGGAGCGCTGTTCGTCACGATGCCTTGGCAGCTCTGAAGGCCCGCAAAGCTCAGACATGAGGGGCCGAATCGAGCGCAGCGCAGCCGCCCGGGCAGATCTGATCAGCCACTTCGTTGATCTGGCACAAGAGGCCAGCGAAGCTACCGGCATCGATTCCTGGACTGCGCAGAGATCAACTTTGGCCAGCTGGCTGGTCAGCCCCAGATCGGTTCAGCCGTAGTGACTTAGAACCTGGCGCTGGCAGGCATACGCAAGTGGCGGGTCAAAAGCTTTGACCGGCATCTGATCTTCTATCTGCCGCTCGAGGGTGGCGTGCGGATCATCCGTATCCTTCACACCGCGCAAGACTGGTGGAACCTGCTCGAGCTGACGCAGCAAGGCTGATCCTGTAGGCACCACGCTGCACGGCTCAAGCCAGCCCGCTGCGCTGCGCTCGCATCATGGCCACGCCACTCGCTGAACCCTCGGCCGTATCCAGCGCGCAGGCCGCCATCCCCCAGGTGGCCCCTGCCGAAGTCGCCTTGCTGGCCTCGGTGTTCGTGGTCGCAGGAACAAGCGCACGCCCGTGCTGCCGGCCGTGACCACCACCCGTTGGTAGTCGCTGCTTTCGCGCACCATTATGTCGTCGCCATAAGAGCGGTCTTCGGCCCAGGTGGTGAGATGGTCCGCACCAGCCATGGCGGCGATCAGCACGGCTGCCACCGCGATGCAAGCGGCCAGATGCGCAGAGAAGCGCCGCAACTCGGCGCGAAACAGGCACAAGGCCCAGGCCACCACCGCCACGTTGAGCAAGCCAAAGAACAATCCCGTGCGCACCAGCCCCAGCTGCGGCACAAACAGCAGCGGGAAATCCAGCGCCACCAACAGCGCGCCCAGGTAGTCAAAGGTCAACACATCCGAGACCAGCTCACGCAGCGCCCAGCGCCGGCTGAAGTGGCGCTGTTGACGATTTGCACACGGGGGTCGAGCAGTGCACGCTGGTTCAACGCCAGCCCAGGACCGCCGCCGCTGGCTGGCGGGTGCAGGGGCTGGCGCAGCGGTTGGCCCAGGGGCTGGCATCTTGGGCTGGGCCTGGAGTGGCTGCATCGGGCCAGCCCAAGAGGGGGCGGCTGCCGCTGGCCATGACCTGTCGCTGCAGTTCAGCATCGGGCGCGTGCTGGGCAGCAAGACTGAACTGCCCAGCGCGGCCTGGGTTGGCACCTCGCCCTCGCGGGGCCATCGGATAAGCAGCGCGGCAGGGTCTGGCGACCTGTCGTCCAGCCACGGCGCAGCGCCGCCGTGATCATCGTCGGCGGCGGCGTGGCCGGCCTGGCGGCAGCACGCAGCTTCGCGCAGCGAGGCATCGGCGATGTGCATCTGCTGGAGCTGAAGACAGCGTGGGTGGCAACAGCCGCGGCCACCAGATCGCCGGCATGGCCTGCCCGCTGGGTGCGCACTACTTGCCGTTGCCCGGGCCCGACGCGCCCGAGGTCAGCGAGTTGCTGCACCAACTGGGCCTGCTGCGGCAAGAGCTGGGCCGCACCGTGACCAATGAGTGCCACCTGTGCCACACACCGCAAGAGAGGCTGCTGGCGGGTGGCCAATGGGTCGAAGGCCTTCTGCCACCGGCTGAGGCCGGGTCGCCTACGGCGCGGCAGTACCGACGCTTTGCGCAGGCCGTGGCAGCGATGTCGGAGCAGCAAGCCGGGAACCCCAAGTCACCTGAGACGGGGCAAAGAGCCGAATCGATGTCAGCGCATACTTCTGTCAGGCCCTTTACGCTGCCTGCCCACCGTGCAGCCTGGTCAGCGCAAGCCGAAGGCCTGAACCGGCAGACTTTTGGGCATTGGCTGGACAGCCAGGGCCTGGCCGATCCAGCGTTGCGCTGGTATCTGGACTACTGCTGCCGCGACGACTACGGCGCGGGCGTGGACGTGGTGTCGGCGTGGGCCGGCGTGCACTACTTTGCCAGCCGCCACGGCTTCAATGCGCCGCTTTCGCAAGCAGCGGCACACCACGCTCAAGACCCACACCCAGACCGAGACCCAGACCCAGACCGCCGCTGTACCACGCGCTGCCCACGTCGATGGGCACTGCGCTGCTTCAAGACGACACAGCGCCCTGGCGCGACCTGGTGCTGCAGTCGCTGGCCCATGCGCATCCCGACATCCCGAGCTGTGCGGCCCACATCGACCTCACCCGCTGGGGCCATGCGATGGCGATCCCACGCCCGGGCGCCCACCGCCACCCCGCCTTGCTGGCGCTGCGCCGATTGCGCGGTCGGGTTCGCTGTGCACACGCCGATCTGGCGGCCTACTCGGTCTTTGAGGAAGCCTATGTGGCGGGCTGCGAAGCTGCCGCCGCGCCGCTG
>JBBQIB010000412.1:0-3778 GCA_038324515.1 Burkholderiales bacterium | reverse complement strand
CTCGACATCCACCAGCTCGATCGTGAAAGCACCGTCACCCGGTTGCGGCGCACCCAGCAGCGCGTGGAACACCGGGTCGCCGTCGACACGCGGCAGGCAGCTCCACACGATGCTGCCCCGGGTGTCGATCAGCGCGCTGACAGCGCAGTTGCCGATCACGCCCAGGTTCAAGGAAGGAATCGGGCTCATCGTGTGAGCTCCAGCAGCCAGGCGCGCACCGCAGCCGGGTCGGTTAGCCTGAAACGCGCAAGGCTGTCGCCGGCGCCTACCTTGACTGCCACGCCGTCCAGGCGTTGCACGGCTTCGAAGCCCGCCTCATCGGTCACGTCGTCGCCAAAGAACCAGGGCTGTCGGCCAGAGAAGGGCGCCTCGGCCATGAAGGCCTGCAGCGCGCGGCCTTTGTCGGTCAGCGCGGATTTGAGTTCAATCACCATTTTTCCTTCCAGCAGCACAGTGGCAGGGACACCTGCCTGTGCCACTTGCATCGCTGCCAGACACTCAGCAGCCAAGTTTGGCGCCTGGCGGTAGTGCAGGGCCAGGGCCGCGCTCTTGATCTCGAGTATCAGCGCAGGGTGGGCCTGCACCAGTGCTTGCAGCGGTGGCAGTACGGGCGCAATATCGGGCGGCACGATGCGCTGCCAGGTGCCATCTGCACGCCGCCGCTCAGCGCCATGTTGCCCGGCGGCCGCCAGCAAGACAGGGTGCAGCTGCTGGTCGATCTGCGCCACTGGCCGGCCGCTCACCACGGCCAGCGCGCCGCCGAAGCGTCGTTGCAGCGACAGCAGCGCTTGCGCCACACGCGGGTCCAGCCGCACCGCTTCCGGCTGCGGCGCGATGTCGGCCAGTGTGCCGTCGAAGTCGAAGAAAAAGGCGCCGTCAACGGGCGGTGGCGGTAAGGGTGGCATCTGCGGACCATAGCGCGTTTGCGGCAGATGCTGTTGCAGGCTGAGCTTGCTGGTTGAAGTGTTTGAGCTCAAGCGCTGCTCAGCCTCTCAGACCGGCGAGATAGGTGTCTAGCGCACGCATGCCCACACTGCGCAGCTTGAAGCTCGCCGGGTCAAGCATCCAGTTTTGTACCAGCCCGTCGAGCAGGGCGTGCAGGCCGATGGCCATCTGCCGCCCCGACTGGGTAGCCTTCAACAGCCTGGCGCGCCGGGCCACCATCAATGCTCTTTCCAGCAAGGCCAGGTGCGTGGCGCGGGCTTGCAAGCGGCGCTCGCGCACGCGCATCATCTCGCCGCTGTATTCGATCTTGTGCAGCGCGATCTCGAACACACGTCGCGCCTGTTCGTCCTCGGCCATGCGTTGCAGGATCAGGGCCAGGTGGGCCCGCAGAGCTGGCAGGCTCTGCGCCGCTTCGGCGTGATCCAGGGCCTCGGTGGTTTCCTCGAAGGGCAGGGAGACACGGTCAATCATGGCGTTGAAGAGGTCTGCCTTGTCGTTGAAGTGCCAGTAGACGGCACCACGTGTCACCCCTGCGGCCAGCGCCACTTCTTGCAGCGAGGTGCCGGCAACGCCCTGTGCGTGGAAGACATGCTCTGCAGCATCCAGGATGTTGCAGCGCGTCTGTTCGGCTTCTTCTTTGGTTCTTCGTACCATACATACATTCTAGGCTGTATGTATACTGAGCTGCTTCAGAATTTTCCCAGGGACTCGCGGGTTCGCGTTGGCGAACCAGGGGTCATTCCGCGAGAGCCTTTCATGCCAAAGCAGACAGCCATCCGAACCCTCCATGCGAAGAGCCTGGCCCTCGTTGCCTGCGCCCTCATGTTGGCTGCTTGCGGTGACAAAGCCAGCGACAAACCCGCAGGCGGACCCGCAGGGGCTGGCGGCGGTGCGCCGCCACCGCCGGCGGTGGGTGTGCTGACGATGGCGCCGCAGTCCGTGGCCCTGATGACCGAACTGCCGGGCCGGGTCGAGCCACTGCGTACGGCCCAGGTGAGGGCGCGTGTCAACGGCGTCGTGCTCAAGCGCCAGTTCACCGAGGGCAGCACGGTGCGCGCCGGCCAGGCCTTGTTCCAGATCGACTCGGCGCCCTATGCCGCAGCCTTGGCCAGTGCCCAGGCGCAGCAGGCACGGGCCGAGGCCAACCTGGCGCAGACCCGAGCCACCGTTGAGCGTTACCGGCCCCTGGCCGAAGCGCGTGCCATCAGCCAACAGGATTACGTCAATGCCCAGGCGGCACAGCAGGCAGCCGAGGCCGATGTGGCTGCAGGCCGCGCTGCGGTACAGACCGCGCGCATCAACCTGGGCTATGCGCAGGTGACGGCGCCCATCGCCGGCCGCATTGGCCGCGCACTGGTCACCGAAGGTGCGCTGGTGAGCGCGGCCGAGGCCACGCAGCTGGCGCTGATCCAGCAGACGAGCACGGTGTACGTGAACTTCACGCAGTCCAGCGGCGACTTGCTGCGCATGCGCAAGGCGCTGGCCAACAACGAGTTGCAGCGCCTGGGTGGCAGCGATGCGGTGGCGGTCCAGGTGGTGCTGGAGGACGGCAGCCTGCTGGCGCAGAAAGGCAAGCTGCTGTTCAGTGATCTGAGTGTCGATGCGAGCTCGGGCCAGGTGACCTTGCGCGCCGAGGTGCCCAACCGCGACGGGTTGCTGCTGCCGGGCCAGTATGTCCGCGTGCGCCTGGCACAGGCCACGCTGCCATCGGGCTTTTTGGTGCCGCAGCAGGCGGTGACGCGCAACCAGCAGGGCGACACGGTCTGGGTGGTCGGTGAGGGCAACAAGCCCGGCCAACGGACGGTGACGATCCGTTCGGGGCAGGACGGCCAGTGGGTGGTGACGGGCGGTCTGAAAGC
Source organism: Burkholderiales bacterium (assembly GCA_038324515.1). Lineage (GTDB taxonomy): Bacteria > Pseudomonadota > Gammaproteobacteria > Burkholderiales > Burkholderiaceae_C > Rubrivivax. The sequence goes on along the minus strand of JBBQIB010000412.1, from coordinate 974 downwards.
CGGTGACCAGGTCATCGTTGACGGCTTTCAGAAGATGCGGGCGCCAGGCGCACCGGTGACGCCTGTGCCGTGGCAGCCTGTTGCTGCCCCAATGGTGGGATCGGCGGCATCGGCCCCCGCCCCGGCCGCATCAAGCGCAGCCAAGTAAGCGAGGCAGGTCCATGTCCCGCTTCTTCATCGACCGCCCCATCTTCGCGTGGGTGATCGCTCTGTTCATCATGGTCCTGGGGGGTGTGTCGATCACCCAGCTGCCGGTGTCGCAGTACCCGCCGGTGGCGCCACCGGCGATCGTCATCACCGCTGTCTATCCCGGCGCCAGCGCGCGTGTGCTCGAAGACAGCGTGCTGTCCATCGTCGAGCAAGAAATGAACGGCGCGCCAGGCCTGATCTATGCCGAGAGCGTGGCCCAGGCCAACGGCAGCGGCACCATCACGCTGACTTTCGAGACCGGCACCGATGCCAACCTGGCGCAAGTGGAGGTGCAAAACCGTCTGGGCCGGGCCACGCCGCGCCTGCCCGCGGCCGTGCAGCAGCAGGGCGTGCGCGTGGACAAGGCGCGCTCGAACTTCCTGCTCTTCACCATCCTCACGTCAACCGACCCCGCCTACGACCCCGTCGTTCTGGGTGACTACGCCACACGCAATGTGTTGCCCGAATTGCAGCGTGTGCCGGGTGTCGGCCAGGCCCGGCTCTTCGGCACCGAGCGCGCGATGCGCATCTGGATCGAGCCCGAAAAGCTGCTGGGCTTCAATTTGAGCAGCGCCGATGTCACGGCGGCCATTCGCGCGCAGAACGCCCAAGTGCCGGCGGGCAGCATCGGTGAACTGCCCAACGTCGCAGGCCAGGGCATCTCGGCCACCGTGGTGGTCAATGGCCAGCTGGCCAATGTCGAGCAGTTCGGCAACATCACTTTGCGCGCCAACAGCGACGGCAGCACGGTGCGGCTGCGCGATGTGGCGCGCATCGAGCTGGGT
>JBBQIB010000411.1:0-3786 GCA_038324515.1 Burkholderiales bacterium | reverse complement strand
CATCAGCATGCTGATCTCATACAGCAGCCGCCTGAAGCTGCTGGTGCTGAGGTCTTTCTGGCGCATCAGCGTCAGCTTGTGTTGAACCAGCGGGTGGTCGATCAGGTGAACGGCGGCTTCGGTCATGGTGTGGCGGTGGGTGATGAAGGGGTGGGTGGAAGGCTGCGGGCTTGACCGCTCAGGTCATTGCCCGTGGGCCGCTTCAGCGCGCGCATCGTGCCACAGACAGGCCGCCGCTCGCTCAACTCAGCGGTCCGGGTTTTCGGACGAACCAGCCCACAGACTGGCGAACTGGAACGACAGCTCGCGGTGGTGTCGGATCGACAGCAGGTGCACCAGGTTGCCAGAGGTCGCCACTGTGTGGAGGATCAGGTAGTCGCTGTGCAGGTAGTCGCCGTGCAGGTAATCGCTCAGGTGGTCGGCCGCGCCTTTCGGTAGCGCGGCCAGTTGAGCCAGCGCCTCGGCCGACTGAGCAGATGTTTGGTTCGCATGAATTTCTCCGGTAGTTGGACCGGAGAAATGTCTAGCGGACTCTGGCTGGATGAGCTAACCGATGACCCACCGATCGCCTGTTCGTACCCCTTGAACGTGGGGGATCAGCGCAGACTGCAGCCCCGGCGCGCGCTTCAGAACACCGTGCCGTCACTGTCGATTTTCAACGGCGGCGCGCCACCCGCACGCTGCTCTTGCGCCAGCTCTCGGCCTGCAGCCCAGGTGCCGCCCTCCAGGATGCAGGCCAGCGGCATCTCGGCCTCGGTCTTGCCCAGGATCTGGCGCACCAGCACTGCAACTTCGTCGATCAGGGCCACGGTCAGTGCGCGCCACTCGACGATGAATTCGTCTTGTGGCTTCCACAATTTGGCCACCGCCCCCGGGTTGCGCGGCACGATCACGCCGGCATCCAGCAGCAGGCCGCCGTTGCGGTATTCGGGCAGGGCCGTCAGGGCTTCCAGGCCCGTGACCTCGATGCCGGCCCACTGCAGCGGCTCCAGCAGCGAGTAGGTCATCCACTGGCTGAGCTTGTGAAAGGGCACATAACCTTCGGTCATGCGGTCGGTGCCGCCGTTGCCCAAAGCTGCACCTGCCCAGCGGTGTGGCCACACGTCGCCGGCTGGCAGGCCCAGCACCCGGGTGCCGCTGGGCCAGATCGGCGACAGGCAGCGCAAGACTTCGCCCAGTACCTCAGTGGCACTGACTTGGGTGCGCTGGCCGCCCTGGCTCAAGCGGTCGAAGATCAGCGCCGGGCGGGGCTCGTGGCCGGTGCGCTGTGCTTCTTCGTGCAACTGGCTGCCCAGCCTGGACAGCAGTGTGGCGCGGCCTTCGGCGCCGACGATGGCGTTGCTGGGGCTGCTCTGAAACATCGCACGCACTGCAGCAGCGTCGATGTGACGCAGTGCCGAGGCGTCGGCACGCAGCGGGTCCTGGCTGTGGGCTGAAAAAGCGCCGGCCACAAAGGCCCGAAAGCTGGCCACGCCCAGGCCTTCAGAGCGGGTGTAAACGTCTTTGGAGGCCACTGGCGGCGCCGCAGCGGCTGAGGGTGTCGGCACTGCAGCACTGGCCCGCGCCTTGGCAGTTGCAGCGGCTGCGATGGCAGACGCTGTTGCTGCTGCCGCCTCTGCTGCCGCCTCTGCTGCCGCCTCTGCTGCCGCTTCTGCTGCCGCTTCTGCTGCTATTTCTGCTGCCGCCTCTGCATCTGCCGTCTCAGTCGCCGTCTGAGCCGACACCTTGTCTGATGCAGCATTCGGGTCCGCATCCGCACCTGAGTCCACCTCGGTTTCGGCTGCTGCGGCTTCTGGCGCGCCGGCAGCAGCAGTGGGGGTCTCACTCTTGACTGCTGCTGCAACCGGCTTTTTGCTGCCCGCAGCCGCCTTGTCCAGCATCGCCAGCAAGTCGTCGGGCTTGGCGCTGGGCAGCGCGGCAGGCGACAGCGCCTGGTGCTCGGTGTAGCGCCAGGCCGGGCCGGCGCCGGCGTCCAGCAGCACGCTGATCACCGTCAGGTCAAAACGGATGCGTGCTTGCTCATGGGCCGGCCGGTTGGCAATCAACGCGTCAAGCTCTGCCTTGCGGTCCACACCGCCTGCTTCGAAGTGGCGCCAGCGGCTGTGATAGGGCACCTGCAGATCAGGGAAGCGCTTGAGCGTGAGTGCAGCCACGCGCTCGGCCAGCGGTTGCAGCCGGCTGCGGTCGATCGTGAAGCTGTGGCTGACGCCGCGCTCGACGCTGGACAGGATGGCGGCGCAGCGGGCCCGCACAACGCGCGGATCGTGCAGGCGGGCCAAAGGATGGCGGCTGCGCGTGGCTGCTGCTTCGGTACCCGTCACGGCTGCGTGGGTGGGGAATTCAGGAGATTCATTCAAGGCCACGCCCTAACACTTGTGCCAGTGCCTGCGCGCTGGGGACCGCGCCGTCGGTGAAATAACCGGCGGCGATCTTCGCTTCCATCTCTACTTTGGCATCAGCCGGGATCAGCGCTGCCGGAATCGGCACTCGCTCACCCACCTCGATACCGCTGCCAGTGATGGCGTCAAACTTGTCGTTGCTCATGCTCACCAGGCGGTGGATCTTTTGCACCCCCAGCCAGTGCAGCACATCGGGCATCAGCTCTTGAAAGCGCATGTCCTGCACGCCTGCCACGCATTCGGTGCGCAAGAAGTATTTGTCGGCGCTGTCGCCGCCTTCTTGGCGCTTGCGCGCGTTGTAGACCAGGAACTTGGTGACTTCGCCCAGAGCGCGGCCTTCCTTGCGACTGTAGGCGATCAGGCCCACCCCGCCGGCCTGCGCGCCGCGGATGCATTCTTCGATGGCGTGCGTCAGGTAAGGCCTGCAGGTGCAGATGTCGCTGCCAAAGACGTCCGAGCCATTGCACTCATCATGCACGCGCGCCGTCAGCGTCACTTCGGGCCTCGCCAGGTCGTGCACGTTGCCAAAGACGTACAGGGTCTGGCCGCCGATGGGGGGCAAGAAGACTTCGATGTCGCTGCGCGTCACCAGCTCGGGGTACATGCCGCCGGTCTCTTCGAACAAGGCGCGGCGCAACTCACCTTCGCTGACGCCAAACCGTCTGGCCACGCCGGGCAGCCACCACACCGGCTCGAGCGCGATCTTGGTGACTGCGGCACTGGCATCTTCCAGCAGCACCTTGCCGTCGATCTGCAAGCGCTGAAAGGCCAGCGCCTGCTTGATCTCCGGCAGGTGCACATGAGCCTTGGTGATGGCGATGGTGGGGCGGATGTCGTAGCCCAGTGCGATGTGGTCTGCAAACGCCGCCTGCACGCTGGCGCCCCAGGGATCGATCGAAACGATTCTATCGGCATGGCCCCATTGCGGATGCGGGCCGATGGGGTCGGTGGGTGCGGTGTTGGTCAGGTCGGCCTTGTGGCCACGTGTCAGGTTGCCTGCGGCCACTGCCAGCGCACGGTAGACACCATAGCTGCCGCTGTGGCTGCCGATCACATTGCGCTGGCCGCGGTGGCTGGTGGTGCCCACCACCGGGCCCCGTTGCGTGGGATCGGAGGCGCCCCACTTCAGCAGCGGGGCGCCACTCGGGCCCTGGCCGGGGTGTGAAGTGAGGCGGATGTGGCGGGTCGGACTGGGCGTGTACATGCTCAGGCCCCGGCCTTGGACAGTTCGGCGAATGCATGGCCCAGCCACATTTTCAGGCGCTGGCGCTCCATCAGGCCCAGGCCCGGGCCTTCAGCGCTGGTGCCGTGTTTGGCGGCCCAGAAGCTGCTGTTGCGGGCGTCGATTTTTTGCACCACGCTGTCGTGCAGCTTCTTCAGGTCGATG
>JBBQIB010000410.1:0-3790 GCA_038324515.1 Burkholderiales bacterium | reverse complement strand
CAACACCTACAACGGGGTGATGCCGGCTTTCGGCACGCTGAGCGATGAAGAGATCGCTGCCGTGTTGAGCTACATCCGCAGCGATTGGGGCAACCAGGCCACGCCCATCACCGCGGCCACGGTGAAGGCGCAGCGCGAGGCGACCAAAGACCAGACCACGGCCTACGCCGGCGGCGCAGCGCTGAAAGCTCTGGTGCCCTGAAGTGGACACGCGCAGCGCGCCGCCAGACCCCATGCAGGGGCTGCTGGCCAGCTTCTGCGCTTGCCTGCTGGTGCTGGGCCTGGGCCTGGCGGCCCTGTTCCATGCCACTGAAGGCGGCACCGCCTACACCACCGAAACCCTGCGCCGCAGCGCGGTGGCGCGTGCACCGGTGGCCGTGCCCAACTTCCTCGTCGTTGACGCCACGGGCCAACAACAGCCGCTGCGGCAGTTGTTGCAGCAAGATCAGCGCGTCTGGATCGTTGACTTCGTCTACACCCGCTGCGTCACGCTGTGCCTGGCCCTGGGCACGATTTTTCAGCAACTGCAGCAGCAGATCGTGGACCAGGGTTTGCAGCAGCAAGTGGGGCTGCTGTCGATCAGCTTCGACCCTGAAAGCGACCGCCCGCCAGCGCTGGCTGACTACGCCAAACGCATGCGCATGCAGGAGGGTGTCTGGCACTTGGTGAGCCTGCAGCAGCCTGCTGACCGCCGACGGCTGCTCGACAGCTTCGGCATCATGGTGGTGCCTGCGCCCTTGGGCGAGTTTGAGCACAACGCTGCGCTGCACCTGGTCACGGCCGACGGCCAGCTGGTGCAGATCCTGGACCTGGCTGCTGGCGAGCAGGCGCTGAAAGCAGCGGCTGCGCTGGCAGCCCTCTCCGCGCCATGATCAAGGCGCTGGCGGCTGTGCTGACGCTGGCAGCGCTGCTGCTGTCTTTGCCGCCAGGGCGCGCGCTGATTGAGCAAAGCATGGTCTGGCACATGCTGGTGCAAATGCCGCTGTTGGTGCTGGCCGGCTTTTGCGCCAGCATGGCCTGGCCGCGAGTGCTGGGGAGTGGGTTGAGGAATGGATTGGGGAGTGGGCTGTCCCGATTCAACCGCTACGGCTTGACGGGCTTCATGCTGGCGCAGTGCATTACTGCCTACTGGATGATCCCGGCCATGGTCGACCGCGCCGTGGTGTTGCCCAGTGCCGACGCCTTCAAGCTGCTGGGGCTGTGGCTATCCGGCGTCGCCTTGCGCCAGTCGTTCTTGCAAGCGCCGCTGGCTGTGCAATTGTTCTTCGTCGGCTACGGCTTGCCGATGATGGCCTGGCTGGGCTTTTACATGGCCAATACGAACCTGCGGCTGTGCAACGCCTATTCGCTGGAAAGCCAGTTGCGCGCCGGGCAAGGCCTGGTGCTGCTGGCCATCGCCTTGGGACTGGTTTGGGCCGCCAGCGTACGCGAGCAGTTGCTGCCTGCTGCGCGAAGTACCCTGGGTCAGCAATGACCCTGGAAACGGCACCTGACCGCTGGGCGCCGCTGGGTCAGTTGCGTGAACACTTGCATTCACGGCCACGGCGCAATTCACCCCTGGGGTGACAGCGCTGCACACCCGATCGAGCCATGCTGTCGGGGTCGAACGCCGTGTCGCTCAAGCGCGGCCGATCTGGTCGACGCGGATGCAGGCGACCAGGTGGCTGCGCCCAGCGCCCTCGTCGGCGGGGCCGGTGGGGACCAGCGCGGGCTGCGCCAGCCGGCAATCGCCCGTGACGTACGGGCAGCGGCTGGAGAAGGCACAGCCCGGCGGTGCATCCACCGGGCTGGGCGTCTCGCCCTGCAGCGGCACGCGCTCGCGCCGCCGGCGCGGGTCGACCGAGGGGATGGCCTGCATCAGCGCACGGGTGTAAGGGTGTGCGGGCTGGCCGAAAATGCGGTCCACCGGCCCTTGTTCGACGATGCGGCCCAGGTACATGATGGCCACCACGTCGCTCACGTGTTCCACCACCGACAGGTCGTGGCTGATGAAGATGTAGGACAGGCCGCGTTCTTTCTGCAGCCGCACCATCAGGTTCAGCACCTGGCTCTGCACCGACACGTCCAGCGCCGACACCGGCTCGTCAGCGATCACCAGCCGCGGGTTCAGGGCCAGTGCGCGCGCCACGCCGATGCGCTGGCGCTGGCCGCCCGAGAACTCGTTGGGGTAGCGGGCACTCATGTCGCCCACCAGGCCCACGGTTTCGAGCAGGCTGCGCACACGCTCGATCTGCTCGGCCTTGCTGCCGATGCCGTGCACCAGCAGCGGCTCGCGCACGATCTCGCCCACCGTCATGCGCGGGTTGATGGACGAATACGGGTCCTGGAAGACCATCTGGATCTCGCGCCGCAGGCGGAACAGCTTGGCGCCCTTGGCGCTGGACAGGTCCTGGCCGTCAAAGTGCACGCTGCCGCTGGTGGGCTCCTCGAGCCGCATCAGCGTGCGGCCCAGCGTGGATTTGCCGCAGCCCGATTCACCCACCAGCCCCAGCGTCTGGCCCGGCATCACTTGCAGGCTGACGCCGGCCACGGCGCGCACCATGGCCTGGGTGCGGCCGAAGATGCCGCCGCGCACCGGGTAGTGCTTGTGCAGGTCGGTGACTTCCAGCAACGGTGTGGTCACGGCGCAGCCCCTGTCACCGCAGTCGAGATCGTCAGCGGAAAGTGGCAGGCCACCCAGCCGCTGCGACCTGCGATGTCGTCCGCCGCCAGAGCCGGGTCCTGGCTGCGGCAGCGCTGCTGCGCGCTGGCATCCAGGCTGCGGTGGTGGCTGCAGCGGTCGACAAAGCGACAGCCGGGCGGCAGGTTCAGCAGCGACGGCACGGTACCCTCGATGGTGGGCAGGGGTGCTTTGTGCGCGACGCCCTTGCGTGGGATGCTCGACAGCAGACCGCGTGTGTACGGGTGGCGGGGCGCTTCGAACAGGTCCAGGACCGGCCGATGCTCCACCACGCGGCCGGCGTACATCACGACCACGTCGTCGCTCATCTCGGCGATGACGCCCATGTCGTGGGTGATGAACAGCAGGGCAGTGTCGGTCTTGCGCTGCAGCTCGCGCATCAGGTGCAGGATCTGCGCCTGCACCGTCACGTCCAGCGCGGTGGTGGGCTCGTCGGCGATCAGCAGGCGCGGTTCGCACAGCAGGGCCATGGCGATCATCACGCGCTGCTTCATGCCGCCTGAGAGCTCGTGCGGGTAGGCGTCCAGCCGGGCATCGGGGTCGGCGATGCCCACCGTGCGCAGCATCTCGGCCGAGCGCACCCGCGCTGCCGCGCGGTCCAGCCCGAAGCGCAGCGACAGCACCTCTTGCAACTGGCGCTCGATGGTGAACACCGGGTTCAGCGAGGTCATCGGATCCTGGAAGACCATCGCGATCTCGCGCCCGCGCAGTTGCTGCAGCGCTGTGCGCGGCATGGCCAGGATGTCGCGGCCGTCGAAGTGGATGCTGCCGCCCAGCATCACACCCGGCGGGCTGGGCACCAGGCGCAGCACCGACGCCGCCGTGACGCTCTTGCCGCAGCCCGACTCGCCCACCACGCCCAGCGTGCGGCCGGCCTCCACGTGCAGGGTGACGCCGTCGACGGCACGCACCAGCCCCGCTTCGGTGTCGAAGCCGACCTGCAGGTTGTTGATCTCCAGCAAGGCCATGGGGTTCAGCGCCCGGCCGCCTTGGCGCGCAGGCCGTAGTAGTCCTTGTCCAGCGAGGCATCCACCGGCAGCGCGCGGCCCTCTTTCATGGCCTGCTCCAGCGCCGCCTTGCGTGCCGGGTCGAACCAGTAGACCAGGTAGT
>JBBQIB010000409.1:0-3797 GCA_038324515.1 Burkholderiales bacterium | reverse complement strand
GATCGTCGTCAAGCCACCCGCCTTGTTGCCGGCGGAAGGGTTGTTGTCCATCTGCATGCCATTGCGTGCGGTGTAGGCCTTCCACCAATCGATGCGCTGCAGCAATTTGTGCGCCACCTCGGGCGTGACGGCGCGGCGGGTCAGCAGGTGCTCGCCGCCGTAGATCTCTGGCGTCTCACTCAGGATCGCGGTGCCGCCGTGGCGCACCAGGCGGTCTACCGCTGCGCCCAATGCGGGGTTGGCGCTGATGCCGCTGTAGCCGTCGCTGCCGCCGCATTGCAGGCCCACCGTCAGGTGGCTGGCCGGCAGCGGCACACGCTGCACGCGGTTGGCGTGCGGCAGCAACTGCTTGATTTCTTCGATGCCACGCGCCACCGTCTTGGCCGTGCCGCCGCTGCCCTGGATGCTGAAGGTCTTCAGCGCAGCGCCGTCTTGCAGCCCCTCTTGCGCCATCAGGCCAGCGATCTGGTTGGTCTCGCAGCCCAGGCCCACCACCAGCACAGCGGCAAAGTTGGGGTGCCTGGCATAACCGCCCAATGTCCGGCGCAGCACTTGCAGCTCTTCGCCGTCTGCTGCCGTGGCGCAACCCATGCTGTGCGTCAGCGCCACCACGCCGTCCACGTGGGGGTAATCCGCCAGTGCCTCGGGCCGGATGTCACGCCTGAAGTGGTCGGCAATGGCGCGGGCTGCGGTGGCGCTGCAGTTGACGCTGGTCAGCACGCCGATGTAGTTGCGTGTGGCCACTTGGCCATCGGCTCGCAGGATGCCCATGAAGGTGGCGGGCTGTTCGACGTACGCCGTGGCCACCGCACCTGCGCCTGGCTCGTGGTGGCGTTCGAACTCGGCAAAGGCCAGATTGTGGGTGTGCACATGCTGGCCGGCAGCGATGGCCTTTGTGGCGTGGCCGATGCACTGGTTGTAGCGCCGTACCTCGGCACCGGCTTCGATGGCTCGTGTGGCTACTTTGTGCCCGGCGGGTACCAGACCGGCCACGGTGACATCTTCGCCCGCCAAGCGCGTGCCACTGAGCAGTTGGCGGCGCGCGATGACGACGTTGTCCGCCGCGTGGATGCGGATGCAAGGGTCTTGCATGGGGTGCATCGTGTTCAGGCTGCCTGAGGCATCAGCCGTCGATCAAGGCCGGGTCCCACGCGTGCACTTGCTGCTTCTGTTCGCCCAGCCGGGCGATCCCCAGGCGCATCACGTCGCCGGGTTTCAGGTACACGGGCACCGGCTTGGCGCCCATGCCCACGCCAGGCGGCGTGCCGGTGGTGATCAGGTCACCGGGATGCAGCGTCATGAAGCGACTGACATAACTGACCAGTTGTGCCACACCAAAGATCATGGTCTTGGTGTTGCCCGTTTGTTTGCGCTTGCCGTTCACATCCAACCACATCGCCAGGTCTTGGGGGTCGCCGACCTCGTCCGCTGTCACCAGCCAAGGGCCCACGGGGCCGAAGGTGTCGCAGCCTTTGCCCTTGTCCCAGGTGCCGCCGCGCTCGATCTGGTACTCGCGCTCGCTGATGTCGTTGACCACGCAGTAGCCCGCCACATGCTTCAGCGCATTGGCTTCGCTGACGTAACGCGCCTGGGTGCCGATGACCACACCCAACTCGACTTCCCAGTCGCTCTTGACCGACTTCTTGGGCAACACCACCGCGTGGTGGGCGCCCACCGCCACGCTGGTGGGCTTCATGAACACGATCGGCTCTTTGGGGATCGGCAGGTTGCTTTCTGCTGCGTGGTCGGCGTAGTTCAGGCCGATGCACAAGAACTTGCCCATGCCTGTCCAAGGCACGCCCGAGGTGCCAGCTTTGGCGATCAAGGGCAGGGTCGAAGGATCGATGCTGCGCAAAGCGGCCAAGCCGGCGGGCGACAAGGTGGCAGGGGTGATGTCGGGCAGCAACGCGCTGAGATCACGCAGTCGGCCTTTGGCATCGAGCAGGCCGGGTTTTTCTTGGCCTTTGGGGCCGTGGCGAAGCAGTTTCATGTTTGTTCTTGAAGCAGATGAGAGTGATGAAAGAGCAGCAGCTTGTCAGTTCGACCAGCCGCCGTCGATGACCTGCGCGGTGCCAGTGGTGAAGGCCGACTCGTCGCTGGCCAGGTACACCGCCAGCGCGGCGATTTCTTCGACCCGGCCGAGTCTGCCCATCGGCTGGCGACCGACGAACATGGCTTCGACTTCGGCGATGGTCTTCCCGCTGGCCGCTGCCTGCGCCTTGACTCGATCGCGCAGCGAGGGTGACTCCACCGTGCCCGGGCAGATGGCGTTGCAGCGGATGCCGCGTGTCACATAGTCCGCCGCCACCGCCTTGGTCAGCCCGATCACTGCGGCCTTGGTGGTGCCGTAGATGAAGCGGTTGGGCGCGCCCTTCAAGCTGCCGACCACCGAGGCGACGTTGATGATCGAGCCACCGCCCTTGGCCAGCATGCCGGGCAAGAAGGCCTTGATGGTGCGGAACTGCGAGCGCACGTTGAGCTGGAAAGCCAGGTCCCAGTCTTCTTCACTGCATTCCAGCAAGCTGCCGGCGTGCACAAATCCGGCGGCGTTGAAAAGGATATCTGCTGCGCCCCAAGCCGCTGCAGCAGCTTGGATGGCGGCCGGGTCTGTGACGTCCAGCAGCTGCGTCCGGCAGCCGGTTTCTTGGGCCAGGCTGGCCAGCAGATCGGCGTTGATGTCGGTGGCCATCACGCGTGCACCCTCGCGCGCAAACGCGGTGGCGGTGGCGCGGCCGATGCCTTGGGCGGCTGCGGTGACAAAGGCCGTTTTGCCGGCCAGGCGTTGGGTCATGGGTGTGGGCTCCTGATGAGAGGTCTTCAAGACAAACTCAGCGCGGCACGATCTTGGCGCCGCTGAGTTGCTCTTGCGCTTCGACCAGCGAAGGGACGTATTTCTTGCCGTGGCCCAGAGCGCTGGCCAATGCCAGGCTTTGGTGCACGGCCTCGCCCATCACGGTGGGCACCGACAGGCCTTCGGCCAGATGGGTGTAGTAGCGCACGTCCTTGCGCGCATTGTCCAGCTCGAACAGCAGGCCGTCCATCTGACCGTCCAGCGTCTTGGCCATGGCCTGGAACAAGCCGTTGTTGACCGGCCCCATGCTGATCAACTCGACCAGTTTGCGCAGATCGATGCCGGCGCGTTGCCCCACCGCAAAAGCCTCGGCAGTGGCAGTGCAGATGGCCTGGGCGATGAAGTTGTTGAGCAGCTTCAGCGTGTGGCCAGCACCCGGCGCGCCGACGTGGAAGATGTTCTCTGCAAAGCAGCTGATCAACGGCTGCAGCCTGGCAAAGTCTTCTGGCTCTGCGCCGACCATCACGTTCAATTGCCCAGCTTCGGCCTGCACCGGCGTGCGCGACAGCGGGGCGTCGATCAACTTCACCTGCTGCTTGGCACAGAGTGCACGCAGCCGCGCAGTTTCTGCGGGCTCGCTGGTGGAGCAGTCAACGACCAGCAATCCCGGTTTGGCGCCAGCCAACAGACCTTCGGGACCGTTCAGCACCGCGTCGACTTCGGGCGAGCCGGTGACACAGACAAACACCACCTCGCTGGCTGCTGCCACGGCTGCTGCGCTGGCCACTTGCTGTGCGCCTGCTGCCAGCAGATCGGCCACGCGGTCGTGGTTGCGGTGCACGGTCAAAGCCAGGGCATGGCCTTTGGCCCGCAAGTGTTTGGCCATGCCGTGGCCCATCATGCCGCTGGCGCCGATGAATCCGATGTTGGCCATCTCAGCCGCGCCCAACAAAAGGCATCTTGGTGGCCATCACGGTCGTGAACAGCACGTTGGCACTGAGCGGCA
>JBBQIB010000408.1:0-3800 GCA_038324515.1 Burkholderiales bacterium | reverse complement strand
TTGGGGCGTAGGTCTGATGCAGTGGCTTGGATGCTTGTGGCGTCTGGCCCGCACCTGGACAACGGCCTGACGATGGCCAGCGTTCACGATCGCCAGGTGAAGAGTGGGTAAAGAAAGGTCAAGCGAAAGGTCAAGCGAAAGGTCAAACGTGTGCTGCGAGCCCCCGCAGCAAGTCCTGCAGCAAGCCCCGCCGCCACCCCCTGCCTACAATGCAGGCTCTGTCTCTTTTGCAAGGTCCTCCATGATTTCTCGTGAACCGACGCTGGAACGTCTGGCCATCGCCGAGTCGCTGATGCTCGAGCCCTTTGGCCTGTCCGAAGCCACGTTGGCGCAAGCCTTGGCCACCATCCGCGAGCACCGCGTGGACGACGCTGATCTGTACTTCCAGACGACTCGCAGCGAGGGCTGGGCGCTGGAAGAAGGCATCGTCAAGAGCGGCAGCTTCAGCATCGACCAGGGTGTGGGCGTGCGCGCAGTCAGCGGCGAAAAGACAGCTTTTGCCTACAGCGACGATCTGAGCGTTGCTTCGTTGCTGGACGCTGCCCGCACCGTGCGCACCATCGCAGCGGCGGGCCAGAATCGTCGCGTCAAGCTCGCGCCCAAGCGCAAGGTGGCGCCCAGCCGCGTGCTGTATGCACCCCTGGACCCGATCGCCTCACTGGACAGCGCACAGAAGGTGGCCTTGCTGGAAAAGGTCGAGAAATTGGCGCGCGCCAAAGACCCGCGCGTGGCGCAGGTGATGGCCAGCGTCGGCGCCGAGTACGACGTCGTGCTGGTAGCCCGCGCCGATGGCACACGCGCTGCCGATGTGCGTCCGCTGGTCAGGCTCAACGTCACCGTGATTGCCGAGCAGAAGGTGGGCGGGCAAGTGCGGCGCGAGGTCGGCAGCGGCGGCGGCGGTGGCCGCTATGGCCTGGCGTACTTCACGGACGAGATGATTGGCAGTTATGTCGACCATGCCGTGCAGGCGGCGCTGACCAATCTGGAAAGCCGCGCTGTGGCCGCTGGCGAGATGACCGTGGTGCTGGGCCCCGGCTGGCCTGGCGTGCTGTTGCACGAAGCGGTGGGTCATGGCCTGGAAGGTGATTTCAACCGCAAAGGCAGCAGCACCTTCGCAGGTCGCATCGGCCAGCGCGTGGCGGCCAAAGGCGTAACGGTGCTGGACGACGGCACGCTGGCCGACCGCCGCGGCTCACTGAACATCGACGACGAAGGGCACGCCAGCCAACGCAACGTGCTGATCGAAGACGGCATCTTGCGCGGCTACATCCAGGACAGCCTGAACGCCCGCTTGATGGGCGTCAAAGTCACCGGCAACGGCCGCCGCGAGAGCTACGCCCACCTGCCGATGCCGCGCATGACCAACACCTACATGCTGGCCGGCAAACAAGACCCGGCAGAGATCGTCGCGAGCATCAAGCGCGGTGTCTATGCCACCAACTTTGGCGGGGGCCAGGTCGACATCACCAGCGGCAAGTTCGTGTTTTCGGCCAGCGAAGCCTTCTGGGTCGAAGACGGCAAGATCCAGTATCCGGTCAAGGGTGCCACGCTGATCGGCAACGGGCCCGATGCGATGAACCGCGTCAGCATGATCGGTAACGACCTGGAACTCGATAGCGGTGTGGGCGTGTGCGGCAAAGAAGGCCAGAGCGTGCCGGTGGGCGTGGGCCAGCCGACGCTGCGCATCGAGAAATTGACCGTGGGCGGCACGGCCTGAGCTTCAGGGCAGCGATCGGCCGTTGTTTGCCAGCAGCCTCCAGCGCGCCGTGAACAGTCCAGGCTTTGACGACGTCCTGGCCGCTGCACAGCGGCTGCAGGGCCACGTGCTGAACACTCCTTGTGTGGAAAGCCAGACCCTGGGCGAGATCGTCGGCGCACGGGTGTTTCTCAAGTTCGAGAACCTGCAGTTCACGGCTTCTTTCAAAGAGCGCGGCGCGCTGAACAAGCTCAGCCTGCTGATGGCGAACCAGCAGCCGCCGGCAGGCGTCATTGCTGCATCAGCCGGCAACCATGCCCAGGGCGTGGCTTATCACGCGCGCCGCCTGGGTTTGAAAGCGGTGATCGTGATGCCGCGCCACACGCCGATGGTCAAGGTCGAGCGCACCGCAGGTTTTGGCGCCGAGGTGGTGCTGCATGGCGACAACTTCGACCAGGCGCGCGAGCACGCCCTGGTGCTCTCCGAGACGCAAGGTTTGACCTTTGTGCACCCCTTCGACGACGCCGACGTCATCGCCGGTCAGGGCACCGTGGCGCTGGAGATGCTGCAGCAGCAGCCCGATCTTGACACCCTGGTGGTGGCCGTGGGGGGTGGCGGCCTGATCAGCGGCATGGCGCTGGCGGCGCGGCAGTTGAAGCCTTCGATACGCATCGTGGGTGTGCAATCTGCGCGCTTTCCGGCGATGGTCAACGCCGTCAAGGGCACCCAGCATGCGCAAGGCATCAGCACCATCGCCGAAGGCATCGCGGTGGGCCAGCCAGGCCGGCTGACGCAAGCGCTGATCAGCCGGCACGTGGATGAGCTGCTGCTGGTTGATGAAGGCGACATCGAACAAGCCGTGCTGATGCTGCTGGAAATCGAAAAAACCGTGGTCGAAGGCGCAGGCGCAGCCGGCTTGGCCGCCCTGCTCAAACACCCCGCCAGCTTTGCTGGGTGCCGCATCGGCCTGGTGTTATGCGGCGGCAACATCGACCCGCTGCTGCTGGCCGCCATCATCGAGCGTGGCATGGTGCGTGCCGGCCGCCTGGTGCGCATCATGGTCAACGCCCGCGACACACCGGGTGTGCTGGCCCGCATCACCGCCGTGGTGGCCGAGGCAGGTGCCAATATCGACGAAGTTCACCACCAGCGCGCATTCACCAGCCTGACTGCCCAGCATGTGGAAGTGCAGCTGGTGCTGCAGACACGCAATCGGGCGCATGTGGCCGAAGTGTTGACCAGCCTGGCGCAAGCGGGCTTGGACGCTCAGATCAGTTGAGCTTGGGCAGGTTGCTCATCGGCTGCAAACCGTCAGCCTGAACCGATTGTCTTGCAGCCCATCAGGGAAAAGTCACCGGCCAAAGGCCTCTGCCAGAGCGCTTTGCAGTTCCTCCCGGCTTTTGGGCTGATGCAACAAGGCCACACGACGCCCGCTGGCGTCAAACAGCAGCACCGTGCCGTCGTGAGCCGCCTGGCGCTCAGCAAAGGCCTGCCCGTCGGGCATCGCCAGGTGTGCGACCAGGAATTCGACGCGGCCGGCGTAATCGGCGCGGATGTCGTTCATCAGCTCCATCACCTCTGCGCCGCCAACATAGTGGCCATGTTGGGCCAGCACCAGCGTTGGTTGACCAGCGCCGACTCGCGTCAGGTCGGTCGAGTAACCAGCGCCAGGCAGTTGCTGCCAGACAAAGGCGCTCACTGCCCCCAGAAACAGCAGGATCAGGGGCCATTTGATCCAGGGCCGGGTAGCGCCGTTGGCGTGACTGGACGGAGTGTCAGAAGGTTTCATCAGGCTGCACGAGGAAGTTTCAAGGCAAAACGATACACAAGGCCGACACACTGGGCCAAAGCGCAAGAACCTAAACCCTGCATGGTTTAAGGGACATCGGCTGAAGGGGTGGCGCAGGAGGTTGAAGCGAGCGCGCATCTTTGGCGCGGGCCAGCCGAGTCGCGTCCACTAACGGGGCAAAGGCCCAGCTCAGCCCACGCCGCCTTGCAGGTCTTCGAGCCTGTAGCCCAGCCCACGCAGGGTGTGGATCAGCGGATGGTCTTGCCCTTCGTCGATCTTGCTGCGCAGGCGGCGGATGTAGACGTCGACGATGTT
>JBBQIB010000407.1:0-3808 GCA_038324515.1 Burkholderiales bacterium | reverse complement strand
TCATCCAGGCTCATGCGGTCCAGCCCATGCGCCAGCCACACCGCTTCGGGGCACTCGACGATGAAGGTGCTGGTCTGGTCGTCGAACTTGTAGATGTGCGCTGCAAACCAGCCGTGTTCGGTCTTCTCGAAGATGAAGGTGAAGGGCTCGTAGAGCTTCTTGGTGCCCAGCCAGATGAAGCGGTTGGGCCGCGTCACGATGTCGGGTTCAAAGACATCGGCATAGCGGCTGCGGATGCGTGAGTTGATGCCGTCGCTGGCAACGATCAGGTCGGCATCCGGGTAGTCGGCGTCGCTGTCGGCTTCGGTCTCGAACACCAATCTGACCTGCAGCGCTTCGCAGCGCGATTGCAGGATGTTGAGCAGCTTCTTGCGCCCGATGCCTACGAAACCGTGGCCACCGCTCTTGATGGTTCGGCCCTTGAACTGCAGCTCGATGTCGTCCCAATGCGCAAAGCTGCTCTCGATCTGGTCGGCCGTCTCCGGATCCCAGATGCGCATGTTCTCCATCGTCGCATCAGAGAACACCACGCCCCAGCCGAAGGTGTCATAAGCGCGGTTGCGCTCGACCACGGTCAACTGGTGGTTGGGGTTGAGCTTTTTCATCAACAACGCAAAGTACAGGCCCGCCGGGCCGCCGCCGATGCAAACGATGTTCATGCCGCGCGCGCTGGTTGTAGTCATATGGTCATCAAGCGGTCATCAAGCGTCGCTCAAGCGTTGACGTCCACCACCACCCGGCCGCGAATGCGCCCGGCCAGGATGTCATGACCCGCCTGGATGGCCTGGCCCAGCGGGATGACCTGCGTCAACGCAGCCAGTTTCTTCAGGTCCAGATCAGAGGCCAGCCGGCCCCAGGCCGCGCTGCGCTTGGCAAAAGGCGCCATCACGCTGTCGATGCCGTACAGCGTGATACCGCGCAAAATGAACGGCGCCACCGAGCCCGGAAAGTCCATGCCCTGCGCCAGCCCGCAAGCCGTCACCGCGCCGCCGGTTTTGGTGCCGGCACAAGCATTGGCCAGCGTGTGGCTGCCCACCGCATCCACCACACCGGCCCAGCGCTCTTTGGCCAACGGCTTGCCTGGCGCGCTGAGCGTGTCGCGGTGGATGATCTCAGTGGCACCCAGGCCTTTCAGAAACTCGGCTTCATCGGGCCGGCCTGTGGAAGCGACGACCTTGAAGCCGAGGTGGCTGAGCACCGCAATCGCCACGCTGCCCACGCCGCCGTTGGCGCCAGTCACCAGCACCTCGCCGCTGTCGGGCGTCAAACCGTGGTGCTCCAGCGCCAGCACACACAGCATCGCGGTGTAGCCTGCGGTGCCGATGGCCATCGCATCCTTCGTGCTCAAGCCCTCGGGCAAAGGCACCAACCAATCGGCCTTGACACGCGCCTTCTGCGCCAACCCACCGCTGTGGCTCTCACCCACGCCCCAGCCGTTGAGCAGCACCGCATCGCCCGACTTGTAACGCGCATCGGTGCTGTCCAGCACGGTGCCGGCGAAGTCGATCCCCGCGTGCATCGGAAACTTGCGCACCACCGGGCTCTTGCCGGTGATCGCCAGGCCATCCTTGTAGTTGATGGTCGAGTACTGCACCTGCACCGTGACTTCGCCTTCGGGCAGGCTGCTGTCGTCAACCGATTGCACGGCAGCGCGGTAACCGGCATCGTCTTTGTGGATCACGAGGGCGTTGAACATGCGTGGGGCCTGGGGTGCGAAGTGATATGAGCTGCCATCTTAGACGCACCGCCGCGCGCGCGTGTCAGTCAAACAATGCAGCGCTGAATCGACCGAACACGACCGGCACAGCGGCCCCGAGTGAGAGTTCGGTTGCTGTCGATGCACTCGGCTTCTGTCCTGTGGCAACTGAACTGGTGAGACAAGTGATGCTCAGCCAGCGATGCCAGTCTGCACGGTGGGCTCAAGGCCACAGCGCACGTGCCAACGACAGAAAGTCGGGCTGCTGTTGCCAGCCCGGCAGCGCCAATTGCGCCGGCAGGTGGCTGTAGCGGTGCAGCAGCAACAGCCGCATCAGGCGCAGACGCAAGGCATCGTCCAGCACGGCGCCGCAGGCCGACAGATAAGCCAGGCAGCGATCAGCATTGCCGGCAGCAAGAAAGCACAGCGGCCCCAGCCAGTCGTATTCACGCGGGCCCACCAGGCCATCGCCAAAGTCGAACATGCCACTCAGGCGCTCGTTTTGCACCAGCAGGTTCATCGGCGTGTATTCGCCGGTCAGCATGACCCAGGGGCCGGCCGAGAGTTCAGCGACGGATTCGGCTGGCAAGAACGCTTCGACCTGCTGCAACAAATGCGGTGGCAAGCCAGTGCGCTGTTGACGGGCCAGGCAGCGCTGTCGTTGCTGTGCCAGAAAGTCGGGCCACGCAGGTGCCAGGCTGACGAGTTCCGGCAGACCCGGGCCCGTGAGCGCCTGCACTTGCACTGTCAGCTCACCCAGCGAGCGCAACAGCGTCAGCCGCGATGGCTCAGGCCAGCCAGGCCACAGGGGCGTCAGCACCTCACCGGGCAGACGTGACATCAGCGTGTAAGGCCAGTCCCGGTGTTCCCCACTGCCCAGCAGCAGGGGTGTGGGCAAGCCCAGGCGGCCTTGCAGGTGGCGCAGCGCGGCGCGCTCGAACAGACAGTGATCGCGCAGAAACGGCGGATACAGCTTGAGCACCCGGTCGGCGTCCAGCAGTGCGACCAGGACGGTGCCTTCGCTGACTTGCTCGACGCCACTGCTGCCGAGCATGGCGGCCAGGGTGGTGATGGCACCGCGCCAGGCGGGCAGGTCGTCGTGCAAAACATCAAACGCCTGCACAGACAGATCACCGGGCAGCCAGGCATCACTCATTGCGGCTCAATCTGGCACATCGTTGCTGCTGCAAAAGCAGATCGGCCAATCCGCCTGCGCTGGGCGCTCTGTACAGACGCCGCTGCGAAGCTGGGGTTGGCTCTGGCGATGGTTGCCCTGGCCCGAGACCCAACCCATGCTCAGCCCGCCAAAGGCTGCGTCAATGCATCCACCCTGGCTTTCACTTCAGGCGTTAGTTTCTCGACCACAGCCATCGCCCCCAGGTTGCTGTGCAGTTGCTCCGGCCCGGAAGCACCCGTGATCACGCTGCTGACACGCGGGTTGCTCGCAGCCCAGGCGATGGCCAGTTGGGCCAGCGTGCAGCCCAGTTCTTCGGCGATGGGCGCCAGCTGGGCCACCGCGTCGTTCTTGGCCTTGTCCTGCAGGCTGTCGCGCAGGAAACTCATGTTCTCCATCGCGCCGCGGCTGCCAGACGGTATGCCAGCCTTGTACTTTCCGGTCAGCAAGCCGCTGGCCAGTGGGCTCCAGGTGGTCAGGCCCAGGCCGATGTCCTCGTACAGCCGAGCGTACTCTTGCTCGACGCGCTTGCGGTGGAAGAGGTGGTACTGGGGTTGCTCGACCACCGGCTGGTGCAGGTGGTGGCGCTCGGCGATGTCCCAGGCAGCGCGGATGTCGGCAGCGCTCCACTCGCTGGTGCCCCAGTACAGCGCCTTTCCCTGCGTGATCAGGTCGCTCATCGCGCGCACGGTTTCTTCGATCGGGGTGTGCGGGTCGGAGCGGTGGCAGTAGATGAGGTCGATGTGATCCAGCCCCATGCGCTTGAGCGAGCCGTCCATGGCCTGCATCAGGTACTTGCGGTTGAGCGTGTCTTTGCGGTTGGCGGCTTCGCCCTGGCGGTCCAGGCCCCAGAAGAACTTGGTCGAGACGATGTAGTTCAGACGCGGCCAGGCGAGTTTCTTCAGAGCCTGGCCCATCACCTCTTCGCTCTTGCCGCC
>JBBQIB010000406.1:0-3814 GCA_038324515.1 Burkholderiales bacterium | reverse complement strand
CGCCAGCAGCGAGTAGGTCAGCACGGGCGAAGGGCTGTGCGCAACGCTACGCGCTGCAGCGGCAGCGGCGCCTGCATCGGCCCACATCACCGCGAAGTGAACCCCGTAGGCCAGCAGGCACAAGCCGGCCAGGCGCAACATCGACTGCTCCAGGCGAGGGCTGCGCACGGTCCACATCAACAGCGGCAGCAGCAGGTAGAACTGCGCTTCCACCGCCAGGGTCCAGAACGGCGGGTTGATGGCAAATATCGTGCGCGCATCGAAGTTGAAGAGCAGCAGGTAATGCAGCAGCACTTCCATCGCCTTGTCCTCTTTATTCCAGGTCTGATGGATCACCAGCAGCGCGGTCAGGCAGACGTAGTAAGCAGGCAGCACGCGCGCGGCGCGGCGCAGCAAGTACGGGCCCAGCGCTGGCGTGGGCTGGCCCGCCTGCACGGCGCGCCAGTGCGGCAGGCTCAGCACGAAACCGCTGAGCGAGAAGAACAACGCCACGCCGGCGTTGCCGTTGGCCATCCACTGCCCCAGGTCGAACACGCCCCATTGCCCGCCAAGCTGCGTGGTCTGACCGAAGTGGACGGCGAACACCATGAGGCAAGCGATGGCGCGCAAGCCCGTCAGGCCGGGCAGGTAGGGGTCAGAGGCCATGGCCGCGAGTGCGGGGGCTGGTCGAACAGGGTTGGGCACGTTGCTATCTTCGTTCAAACCAACGGCGTTTCGCCACCCCGCAACCTACGCTTCACGCAAAGGCTGCAAGGGCTGCCAGCGCGGTACGCTGGCGCAGAGGCTTTGCCGTGACGCCTGGCGCGCAGCGCCTGCCGGGGCGCTTGCTTGCCGCGCACACCGCGGCCACGCTGGTGGTGGCTCTGTACATCGGCTATGCCGCCTTGCAACGCGACTTCGGCGCGCTGGGCCTGGCGCTATGTGTCGGCGCCGTTCTGTTGTTGACGCTGGTGCCGCGGTTTCCAATCGTGGGCTTGGCGGTTTTCCTCGTTGCGGCGCATGTCTTGCCGCGTTACGGCACTGAGCACATGGCCTTGCTCGACTTGGGCTTGCTGAACTGGCTGGCCGCACTGACCTTGAGTGGCTACGTCGCCTGGCGCCTGCAACCGGGCGCGCCAGCGCCTGCGCTGCGCGACTGGCACTGGTCGCTGCCCTGGATGGCGCTGTTCCTGGGCTGGGCGGCGCTTTCGTTGGCCGCCGCCTTGATGCGCGACCCCGACACGGCCTTTTTTGCACGACATCACCCCGCGCAACTGCTGCAGGCCGCGGTACTGCTGGTCGTGGCGGCCCACGTGCTGGGCGAGCGTTGGAGCGCCCTGGCGCTGGCCTTGCTGCTGTGCCTGCTGCCGCTGATCCGGCTCTGGACCCAGACGGGCGAGATCCATCTGGACGGCGACGTTGCTGCACTGTGTGCCCTGGCGCTGCCCTTTGCCTGGCTGGCCGCGCTTGGCCGCGGCCCGGTGGCGATGCGCGTCGTAGCCGTATGCGCCTCGCTGGCCCTGGCCTGGATGGTGTGGAAGGCACAGAACCGTGGTGCCGCCGTGGGCGTTGCACTGTTGCTGCTGGTGTTGTGGGTCAATGCGCGTCACCGCTGGGCCTGGGCCGCGGGCGCATTGGCGGTCGGCGTGGTGGTTGCGTTGTCGGCGCCTTCGGCTTATCTCGAACGCTTCAGCGTGTTGTGGAAGGCCGATGCTGGCCACGCCACGGCCGCGCTGGACCGCGCCACCATCGCGCAGCGCCAGTCGTTGTGGCGCGCCGCCCTGGGTGCGATCGCCGATCGCCCGCTGCTGGGCGCTGGCCCGGGGCGCGAGGTGCAGGCGTTGTCGGCCCGGTGGCCGCAGGCCGGCAAGCTGCCCGCCCACAACAGCTTCCTCAGTGCGGGCCTGGAAACCGGCGTGGTGGGCATGTTGCTGTTTGCCGGGCTCTTCATCGGCAGCGTGGTCCATCTGCAGCTCTTGGTTCGACGACAGCCCCACGGCTGGCGCCGCGACCACGCCCGCATGGTGCAGGCGTCGCTGTGCGCCTATCTGGGCATCGGGCTGGTGTTGAGCCGCTACAACCTGCAGCTCGCCTATCTGCTCGTGGGTTGGGCAGCCGCGTTGCACATGTCTGCCGGTGCCAGGCTTTCGCCGGACAGGCCGGTCGGCCGCGCCCACGCGCCCGCAGCGCCACAGACAGCGTGACGATGGGCAAGCAGCAAATCCGAACTGGTGAATTCCCGGAGCCGCCCGACGCCAGGCCGGCGCACTTCTGGCTACTGGTAGGTCTGGCATTCCTGATGGTCTTCGTGACCTTCGGCAGCTTGGTACCCCTGCGCCTGGTGCCGCGCGACCTGCTGGACGCGTGGCAGGCTTTTCTGGCCTTGCCGCTGCCGGAGAGAGGCATGGGCGACCGCAGCGACTGGGCTGTGAACTTTCTGCTGCTGGTGCCCATCGCGTTTGCCTGGCGACATGTGCTGCTGCGGCGACGAGGGACTGCCGCAGCGGCCACATCGGCCACAGTGGCCACAGCGATCGCCTGGACAGCAGCCATCGCCGCCGGATTGCTGGCCTTCTCAGTCGCCATCGAGTTCGCGCAGTCCTTCTTTCCGCCTCGCAACCCGTCACTCAACGATGTCGCCGCACAGTTCGTGGGCACGCTGGTGGGTCTGGTCCTGCACATGGGTTTCGGTGCGCGCTTCGAACGCTGGCTGCAGCGTTTCAGTGTGCACAAGCTGCAGCCCTCTCGGCTTTCGACGCTGCTGGGTGCCTACCTGGCTTTGATGCTGGCCTTCAGCGTGATGCCTCTGGACCTGTCGATCAGCCCGGTCGAGCTGTACCGCAAGTGGCGCGACGGGCGCATTCTGCTGATCCCGTTCTCCGAGCCCATGACCGACATCGGGCTGTGGTTGTACGGCCTGGTTGTCGACGTGTTGCTTTGGGTGCCGGTGGGTCTGCTGTGGACGATCGATGGCCACCAGCGCAGCCCCCGGGCAGTGTTGGTACGCGTGCTGCTGGCCGCCGCTGCGATCGAGTCGACCCAGTTGTTGGTGCTGTCGCGCGTGACCGACGTTAGCGACATTATCTTGGCCGGGGTTGGCGGCGGGCTGGGCGTTCTGGCTGCCAGTGGCCACCGCCACTTTTCGTCGTTCGACCCCGATGGGCTCCGGCGCGTGGTCAAGCTGATCTGGTGGACGTGGCTGCTGGCCATCTTGACGGTGTTCTGGTTCCCGTTCGACTTCTCGCTCTCGCGGCTGAACGACGGTGCCTGGGTCGACGCACTGACCCGCATGCCCTTTACCAATTACATGTTTCGCAGCGAGTTTGGCGCCTTGAACGAAATCGTCAGAAAGCTGTTCTTTTACCTGCCAGGCGGTCTGCTGCTTGGGTTTGCGAGAGGCGTTTCCCATCGCGACCTGGGGGCGCGTACTGTGGTCTTGACGATTGGCGTGGCCTGTGTCGTCGAAGCGGGACAGCTGTTGTTGCCAGGCCGGGTCGCCGACTTGACCGACACGCTGCTCGGGGCTACTGGGGGTGCGGTGGGTCTGCGGCTGGGCCTTTGGCTGGCTGGCGGAGCCTTTCGCGGGTCTCCCCGCTGAACGGCGGCTCTCAGCGACGCGCGCTGCCGAAGTTTCAGCGCACACTCGTACAATTATTGGTTGTCCTGGGCTGTCCAGGGCCGCAACAAGGACTGCCTCCCGTGTTCATCTCATCCGCCTACGCCCAAACTGCCGCCACCGGCAGCACCCAGTCCACCCTGTTCAGCCTGCTGCCGCTGGTGCTGATGTTCGTGGTGCTGTACTTCATCATGATCCGCCCGCAGATGAAGAAGCAGA
>JBBQIB010000405.1:0-3816 GCA_038324515.1 Burkholderiales bacterium | reverse complement strand
TAAGGCCTCATCCAACGCCAATCCGGATGTGGCGGTGAACGCAGCGCGCAAATTGGTCGAGCAAGACAAGGTGGACATCCTGGTTGGCCCCCTGTCGGGCGGTGAAGGCATTGCCATTAAGGATTACTCCAAGTCGCAGCAACAAGTGACGTTCATCAATGGCTCGTCAGGCGCCCAGGGAACGACCTTGGTCACCCCCAGCACCAACTTTTTTCGCTTCAACACGGACGGCGCTCAGTGGATGTACGGCTTGGGCAAAGCGGCCCTGGACAAGGGCTACAAGCGGGTGATGGTGATTGCCGAGGACTACTCCTTTCCCTACAGCCAGGTGCAAGGCTTTATGGCGCAGTACTGCGCGCTGGGAGGTAAAGTTCCACTCAAAGCTTGGGTGCCGCTGGGCGGCAAAGACTACTCGTCGGTGATTGCGCGCATCCCCAAAGACGTAGACGCCTTGTTGGTCGTCTTGGGTGGCGCCGATGCGGTCAACTTCCTCACCCAGTACGAGAACGCTGGCGGCGACAAACCCATGTTGGGTGGCTCCATCACGGTGAGTCAGGACGTGCTGAACTACAAAGGCAAGCGGCGTGACTCGCTGATTGGAACCATTTCAGCGGGTCCCATTGCCGATACCTTCGATGGTGCCGAATGGAAAGCCTTTGTGGCGGACTACCGCAAGGCCTACCCGGTGTCAGCCGGTGGTTTCCCCAGCCCAAGCCTTTTCGCTTACACCTACTACCAGAACATGAAGGCTGCGCTCGACGGCTTGGCTGCGGTCAACGGGGACCTCAGCGCAAATCACGCCAAGTTCCGCCAGACGCTGTCGACCATGACACTCAAAACCCCCACAGGCGACATCAAGCTCGACGAAAACCGCCAAGCCATTGGCACCACTTTCGTGACCGAAGTGGTGAAGGACAGCAAGGGTGACCTCACCACCAAGGTGCTTTCCAAGGTGGACAACGTCAACCAGATGCTTGGCATGAAGAAAGAAGACTTCCAGTTGGGCACTCGCGACGTGCCAGCCTGCCCGTAACCACGGGCTGCCCCAAAGCCGCAGATCCGCCTCGGCTTTGGGCGCCACGCCACGGATGGGCTGAGCCCGATCCGTGGCGCTTGACCGAACTCTCGCCCACGCACCCCATGGCCTCTTTCACCGATATCCGACACCGCAAGCCCACAAGGGATCAACAGAAGCTGCCCGCATCGGGCAAGCCGCTGCTGTCCGACGACGCCCTGGTGCTGGACAACGTGACGCGGGCTTTTGGCGCTTTGCGCGCGGTCGATGGAGTGTCGATCAGCGTAGCCGCTGGGCAGAAGTACGCAGTGCTCGGCTCCAACGGCGCAGGCAAGACCACACTGTTCAATGCCATCACCGGTGACTTTCCCCCCACCTCGGGCCGCATCAGCTTCTTCGGTGAAGACATCACTGCCCTGCCACCCTACGAGCGCATCCGCAAGGGCTTGCGGCGCACCTACCAGTCCTCGCTCCTGTTTCGCGACCTGAGCGTGCGCGACAACCTGTTTCTGGCCGTGCGAGGAGTCTCTGAAGGGCGCTACAGCTTCGTGCGCGCAAGCCCCGAGCACCCCTCGCGCTTGGCCACCGAAGACGTGCTGCACCGGGTGCGGCTGGACACGCTGGCGGACGAGCTGGTCGGCAACCTGGCCTACGGCCAGCAGCGCCAGCTTGAAATTGGCATGGCGCTGGCGGGAGCACCACGTCTGATCCTGTTTGACGAACCGGCCGCCGGCCTATCGCCTGCCGAGCGGCGCGAACTGGTCGCCTTGCTGCGCGCCCTGCCCGCGCACATGAGCTATGTGCTGATCGAGCACGACCTTGACATTGCCTTGCGCGTCGTCGAGCGCGTGACCGTGATGCACAACGGGCGCGTCCTGCGACACGGCACACCCGACGAAATCGAAAACGACGCCGAAGTTCAGGCCATCTACATGGGAGGAAAGCACTGATGGCCTGGTTTCAAAGCAAGCGCAAGCTCGATCCGCCTGCCCAAACCCCAATGCTGGTGGTCGAGGGGCTAAACGTTTACTACGGCAGGGCGCACGCGCTACAGGGCGTGAGCCTTCAACTCCCACGCGGCGTGCTGGGTATCGTGGGTCGAAACGGCATGGGCAAAACCACCTTGTGCAACGCGATCACCGGGCTGGTCGCGGCACGCGGCAGCGTGCGTCTGGCTGGCGAAGAGATTTTGGGCCTGGCCCCCAACCAGATCACCAAAAGAGGCATCGCTTACGTGCCCCAGGGCCGACGGGTGTGGCCCTCGCTGTCGGTGGATGAAACGCTGCGCCTGGTGGCCCGCCAACGGCACGACATCGACCGCGTGTATGCAATGTTCCCGCGCTTGGCCGAACGCAAAGGCAACGGCGGCGGCCAGCTCTCCGGGGGCGAGCAGCAGATGCTCGCCATTGGCCGAGCACTGTTGCTCGAGCCACGCTTGCTCGTGATGGACGAGCCCACCGAGGGCTTGGCCCCGGTGATCGTAGAACAGGTCGCACAGGCACTGCGTGATCTGGCCAACGAGGGCAACATCGCCATCTTGCTGATTGAACAGAATCTGGGCGTTGCGCTGGACGTCAGTGACCAGATAGGTGTGATGGTCAACGGCCGTATTGCGCATCAGATGCCTGCAGCGCGGCTGGCTGGCGATCGCGAGCTGCAGGAGCAACTGCTGGGGGTGAGAAGCGGTGGACATGGTGATGAAGGTGACGGAGAACCCGCACCATTTGCCGCGAACCAGACTGATGGGCCAGCGCCCACCCATGTGTTGCAAGTTCAACGCAACCACGGCGGCGAGTCCGTCGGGCCGATCGATCTGGCATCGCGCACTGTGCGTGGCTACAACCGGTGGAATGCGGGTGGGACGACCTCGCCCGCCATCGACATCAGCCGCGATCCAGCCAAGGCAAGTGAGTCGCCCGAAAGCCTCACGAAGCGTGCCCACGACTCTGTTGTACAGAACAGCGCCGCGCAGGTGATCGCATTCCCGGTTGCCGCCACCAGTGACCGCGCAGCCATTGTCGCCGGTACTTTTGACACCAAGGCACGCGAGCTGTTTTACCTGCGGCAATGCCTGGAAAAGCTGGGGCTGCGGGTCATCACGATCGACTTGTCAACCAGCGGCAAGCCCTCGCCCGCGAGCGTGCATCCCAGAGAGGTGGCGCGACACCATCCCCAGGGCGAAGGGGCGGTATTCAGCGGCGATCGGGGCAGTGCTGTGGCCGCCATGGCGCTGGCCTTCGAACACCACCTGCGGTCTCGTCGCGATGTCGGTGGCATCATCTCGGCCGGTGGTTCTGGCGGCACTTCGCTCGCCACGCCGGCCATGCGTGCGCTGGCGATCGGGGTACCCAAGGTCATGGTGAGCACCATGGCCAGTGGCGACACCCGGCCCTATGTCGGACCCAGCGATATCTGCATGATGTATTCGGTCACCGATGTGCAAGGCATCAACCGCATTAGTGAGAAGGTGCTGGCGAACGCGGCTCACGCGCTCGCCGGCATGATCACCCACCCCGTCGCCGAAAGCACCATCACCAAACCCGCGCTGGGTTTGACCATGTTCGGGGTGACCACGCCCTGCGTGCAGGCGGTGGCCAAGCGGCTGCAGGATGAATACGACTGCCTGGTCTTTCACGCCACGGGCGTGGGGGGCCAGAGCATGGAAAAGCTCGTTGATTCTGGTCTTTTGGTGGGTGCCATTGACGTCAGCACCACCGAGGTGGCCGACGAGATCGCCGGTGGTGTGCTCTCGGCCGGGCCCCACCGCATGGATGCGTTCGCGCAGCACGCCCTGCCCTACG
>JBBQIB010000404.1:0-3822 GCA_038324515.1 Burkholderiales bacterium | reverse complement strand
GCCACGGAAAAAGTTGGTGATAGCGACAGCGGTCGTTCGCGCGTGCCGGCCGACGATCGCGACACATTCGGAGCCGAACGGCTGCATCCGATGGTCACGAACTGGCGCTGCCGACCCGGAGCAGACAGTCGGCTGAATCATTAGGCTTCCCAACAGCGGCCGTCGACAGGCGTTCACCCCAAAGCGCCAAACGCCTGCCTGTAGGCGGCCGGCGGCATGCCGACCCGGCGCTGCATCTCGCGGGTGAAGTGAGCCTGGTCGGAGAACCCGCTCAGAAAGCCGACCTCGGCAATGGGGTCGGTGGTATGCATCAGCCGCCAAGCGCCGGTGCGGCAGCGTGCCTCGGCCAGCAGCCTGGAATAGCTCAATCCAGCCTGGCCGCGTCGGCGCTGCAAGGTGCGCGTTGGCATGCCCAGGTCAGCCCACGCACTTCGCCCGACCGCGCTGCAGTGAGGATGACAAACTCCAAAGCCCTTGCGCCCATGCCTGGCTGCGATCGCAGCCTGGCGAAGAATGCAGGCACGTTTGCTACCGGCACAGCCGCATGGTGCGTGACCTTTGCGACCCTGGAGGCCTTGGGCAACGCGGCGTCCAGGTTGCCGCGCCAGCGCGCCGGGTTCGGGCCTTCGCGCAGGCCCCGGGCGCCTGCGTAGTCGAGCACCAATTCAATGCGCGACCGGACGCGCGATGCCGTCTCGGTCTTGGTGGTCCAGATCGGCTCCAGCGCTTGAATGACGTGTGCAGGAACGATGTCGCGCACCACCATCTCGCCCAGTACGGGGTAGGCATAGGTTTGGAGCGTCGCTGTCCACTGGCTCGCGTGCTTGGCGTTCTTCCAGGACTTCTCGTGCTGATGGATGTATTCCTCAGCTGCTGTTCTGAACGTCTTGAGCAAGCGCCGTTCTGCGACAAGGTGCGCCAAAGCCGCTTGTCGTTTGGCCAAGGGGTCTTCGCCGCCGCGAACCTTTAATCTGGTGTCGCGCGCCGCATCTCTGGCCTCAGCCAGGCTGACGGTCGGAAAGCTGCCTAGACCCAGCTCGCGCTGTTTTCCTGCGATGGAGATTCGAAGCAGCCAGCTTCGGGCCCCTGTATCGGTCACTTGCAGCGCGAGGCCGTCGACGCCGCCCACAGACCACCGGCCTGGGGCGGCCAAGCGCCGTATTTCCAACGGTGACAGTTCGCGCGCTTTGCGGGTGTTGGCGGCTGTGATCCAGCGCGCAAATCTGGCTGTGAGGCCGCGCTTTTGATAGATCAGCCGGGCGAGTCTGTTCCGGTCGCGCTGTAGCGGTGACCGCCGGCGCCGGCAGTGCTGATGAGACGCCCGATGATCAGAACGGCACGTCGGCTTCGTCGATGTCGTCTGCGGCGTCACGCGCAGCGATGCGCTGCTGGCCACGCAGCACCTGCTGAATCTGCAAGCCGTAGTGGACCCAGACGCGCTCTCGCAGTTCGTCGAGGACCTCGAAGACCGCGACGGCCTGCTCAGGCGACCAGTCTGTGGGCAACGTCATCGGCGTCGCTGCTCTGCCCCGCTGCGGGATGGCCCCCGGCATGGCGCGCCGGCGCGTCACGACTTGCCCGCCTTGGGCTTGGCCTGTCGGCGCTGCTCGGCCTTGAGCGCGGCCCGCGCCTTGGCTTCCTTGAGCCGGTAGGACTCGCCCTCGATGGCCACCACCTCGCAGCGGTGCACGAGCCGGTCGATCAGCGATACCGTGCAGGCCGCGTTCGGGAACACTTCGCTCCACTCCTTGAAGGCGCGGTTGGTGGTGATCACGGTGCTCTTTTGTTCGTAGCGCCGGGAGATCAGCTCGAACAACAAATCGGCATGCCGGTTCGAATACGACAGATAGCCCACCTCGTCGATGAGTAGCAGGTCCGGCGCGGCGTAGTGGCGGATGCGCCGACGCAGCAGAGAGTCGCTGTCCAGCGCAGCCAGATCGCCCAGCAACTGCCCGGCGGTGGTGAACAGCACCGTCTTGCCTTCGATGAGCGCTTGGTGGCCGAGGTTGCAGGCCAGCATCGATTTACCGACTCCGTTGGGGCCGACCAGCACCACGTTGGTGGCGTCGGTCATGAACGACAGCGTCATCAACTCCTGCACCGCCGCGCGATCGCAGCTCTTGGGCCAATCCCAGTCGAAGTCGGCCAGCGGCTTGAAGCGCCCGATGTGCGCCGAGCGCAGACGCCGCTCCAGGCTGCGCCGTGCACGCTCGGCCTCCTCCCAGCCGAGCAACTCGCCCGTCCATGCGCTGCGTGCAGGGTCGCCCCGCACGGCATCCCAGTGGGCCAGCAGGCCCATCAGGCGCAGCGCCAGGGCGCGCTCCTTGAACTGGGGCAGATCGGCAGGCGGCGACACGGTGGGCGTTGTGGCAGCAGTGGTCATGGTTCGTCCTCGAGGTGTGTCGGCGAGCGCGTCGACGGCGTGGTGGGTTCGCGTGTCGGCTCGGTGGGCGGGCGCAGCGCGTCGTAGGCCGCCAGCCCGTGGGCCTGCACCGTCACGTCCAGCGAGCGCGCCCGCGCGGACAGCGGGGTGTTCACCGGCGGCGGTGATTGGCTGGCATGGCGGGCACGCTCCAGCGCCAGGCGCACGGCGTTGGGATGCGGCACATCACGCGCCAGGGCCTCGAGGACGGCCAGTTGCATCGGCATGGCGCCGTAGCGGTCCAGCAGCCGCGTCAGCCCCAAGGTGACCGAGCCCAGGTTGTGCCCGCGCGCGGCGGCGCGCTGCAGCAACTCAGCCACCGCTGGCACGGCCTGCGTCAACCGATCGGTGACGCGGTGGGCTCGCGCGCCGCGCTTGTGCTCGACCAGCGCCTGGAGATGTTCTTCCTGCTCGATCTGCGCCCCTCGGTCCCAGCTGCGCCGGTGGGTGGCCAGCACCGCGGCGCCGTCGAGCACGCGCAGTCGCTCAGGCTCGGCCAGCACCGTCAGCGTGCGCCGCACATGGGTGTGGGGGATGGAGTAGTCGTTGAGGTCGAAGCGCACGTAGGGCGTCTTGCCGGCGTGGACCTGCACGCGCTCGGCCACCGGGTAGTCGTGCTCGGGCAACGCCATCAGGCTGGGCCGCTCGAGCTCGAAGGCCTGGCGCACCGTCAGCCGATCGTCCTCGGGCCAGCGCCGATCACAGGCGGGCCCCTCGCACCAGGCCAGCGCCTTCGCGTTGAGGTCGTCCAGATCGGTGAAGCGGCGAGCGGCGAAGAAGTTGTCGCGGATGTAGCGGATGCTGCGTTCGACCCGACCCTTCTCGTTGCCGCGCGCCACGGCCACCGGGCGCGGCTCGTAGTGATGGGCGGCGGCGAAGGCCAGCAAGTCGGCGTTGAAGCGGATGGCCGATCCGCTGGCATGCTCCACGCGCTCGAGCACGGCGCTCTTGAGGTTGTCGTACAGCAGCACCCGAGCCACGCCACCGAAGGCGGCGAACGCCAGCACATGGCCAAGCAGGAAGCTGTCCATGCGGGCGTTCAGGCTGAAGCGCAGGAAGATGCGGCGCGAATGGCTCAGCACCATCACGAAGGCCATCAGGGGCCGCTTGGCGCGGCCGACCACCAGATGGCCGAAGTGGCCCCAGTCGACGTGAGCCTGCTCGCCCGGCAGCGTGCGCAGGCGCAGGTAGGCCTCGGCTGCGGGGCGCGGGCGGTGGCAGGCTACGAGGTGACGGAAGTGGTCGGCGCCGCCGGTGTAGCCGCGCTCGCGCACCATGGCGTGCAGCCGGCTGGCGGTGAGCGTGGGGAACTTGGCCAGCGTGTCGCGGATGAAGGGCAGGTAGGGGTCGACTTGGCTGGGGCGCAGCGGGGGCTCGGCGCGCATCACGCAGGCCTGGCC
>JBBQIB010000403.1:0-3826 GCA_038324515.1 Burkholderiales bacterium | reverse complement strand
GACTGCTGGCTCTGATCGGACGCTACCTGCGCGCTGGCGTGCTGGTCGGTGAGCACATCGAACCCAGCGACGTGGGCACTCCGCAAGGCGGGCCACTGTCGCCATTGCTGGCCAACATCCTGCTGCACCCACTCGACCGCGAGCTGGAACGCAGAGGACACCTCTTCGCACGCCACGCCGATGACCTGGTGATTCTGGTCAAAAGCCAACGCGCGGGGGAGCGGGTCATGGGTGATGCGCATGCGCAGCATCACGCGGTATCTGCACACGCAGCTCAAGCTCATGGTCAATCCTGCCAAAAGCAAGGTCGCACCGCTGAGCGAATGCAGCTTCCTGGGCTTCACGATCAAGGGCAAGAAAATTCGCTGGACCGCAAAGGCTCTGGCCAACTTCACGAAGATCAAGCATCTGCTGGCCTTGGGCGTGAGCCTGAAGACGGCAATCCAGCATGGCGTCAGCAGCAAGAGCTACTGGCACATGGCGAGAACCCCAGCGGTGCAGCAAGCACTGTCCAACGCGTGGTTGAAAGCGCAAGGCTTGGTCAGCGTCAAAGACCCGTGGTGCAAGGCCCAGGGTTACACGACATGAGAAACCGCCTCGTCGAGCGAGCCGACTTGTTGAACCGCCCACTGCGGACCCGCACGGTGGGTGGTATGGGGGCTGGGAGTTAGAAACTCCCGGCTACCCGATTAGGCGTCGCCGTCCCGGATGCGGACTCTCTTCTCATCTATGACCCAGAGTTGACCTTTGACACGTTCCACCGCAGCCAAGCGAACGCCTGCGCGTACAAGCGCTTCGATGGCCTTGAAAGTCTGCTTGGCTGGCCGAAGTTCCCAGATGCCCGGATACGGGCCCGGTGGATAGGCTCGAATGTCAGAGAACTCGAGATCCAGCGTGATCAAGATTCTGTCCTCGGCGACACAGGCGCCAAGTACCTTCTCATCTCGAGCACCCGACAGCCCTTCTTCAGCAACGGTGTGGGCGTCGTGGCCCAACTCGTGCAGAGCTTCACGAACGAGTTCAGGAAGATTCTCGTCAAGCTTGAACTTCACCGGGACGTCATGTGGGAGTTGGGATCACACGCTCGCGCGCCAGTTCTGCCGCATACCCAAGCGCTGCCGAGACGTGTTCGGGGCGCAAGCCGGGGTACTGGCTTAGGATCTCGGAGGGCGCGGCACCATCTGCGAGGTTGTCCAGTACGACGGTCACTGGAATGCGGGTACCGGCAAAGCAGATAGCCCCATGCAGGATGCTCGGATCGGCGGTCACTTAGGGCTCCCAGTCCATGGTTCACTCGATCAAAGAAAAAGGCGCTCATCTTACCCGCGCAGCCCTGATGTCCGGTAGTGGAGCGTGGGAACGGCCGATTGCGACGCCTAACGTTCTAAGCCCGGTCGTTGGTGGAGAGGGGGGCGGTACCTTTTCTGCCGGAACGGGTGGCTGATAGGCAACAGGTTCAGGACCTTTCTCATCGCTTCTGTGGCGGATGCACACCAGCGAGTCGCCGAACTTTCTGGCCAACTTCAGTGCCCCACGCGTCTCAGGCGAGAGCAGCCCTTCGTTTTCTTGAGAGCCCTAGACAAGATGGCTTCGTAATTCAAGGCGGCCCGTCCCGAGCAATAACGTAGGTTGCGCGCCGAGGACGTGCCGAGCTACACCGATGCACCGGACCGATGGTCGGTCAGGTCGTTGCAGACTTGCCAGGAGACGAGCCATGGACAAATCCAGCACGCTGCACATTGGTTTAGACGTTCACAAAGACAGTGTCGAGATGGCGGTGACCTTGTGGCCCTGGACAAGACGCTGCGTATGCTCATCAGCAAGGGCCACCGGCTGCATGTGGTGTACGAGGCCGGCCCCTGCGGATTCGTGATCTGGCGCCACCTCGCGGCACAGGGACTGACGTGCGAGGTCGTGGCACCGTCGTCGATTCCCAAACGTCCGGGGACCGCGTCGAGAGCGACCCGCGCGACGCCATGATTCTGGCCCGACTCTCGCGCTCAGGAGACCTCACCGCCGTGCGCGTGCCAGGTGCTGTCGAAGAAGCCGTGCGCGACCCGGTGCGCGTGCGTCAGGACGCCGTGCGTGAGCAGCGCAACGCGCGCCACCGGCTGAAGGCAATGCTGCTGAGCAACGGCATACCCTACGCCGGCAAGACCAGCTGGACGGCAGCTCACCTGCGCTGGCTGGCCTTGCTCAAGCTGCAGCACGACGCGCAGCAGATCGGATTTCAGGAGTACCTGCATTCGGTTCCTCGAGTCATGCGCCCGCATCACACGGCTGGAGCAGGCCAGGCGCGACACGCTGGCCGAGTGGACATTGAAGCCGCTGGTGCAGGCGCCGCAAGCCATGCGCGGCGTGCAGTTGATCGCCTCCATGACGCCGGTGGCCGCGCTGCAAGACTTCCTGCGCTTTGCGAACCCACGCCAAATCCTGGCCTACGTCGGCCTGGTGCCTGGCGAGCATTCCTCGGGCTCCAAGCGCCGCCAGGGCAGCATCACCAAGGCCGGCAACAGTGTGGCGCGGCGCATGCTGGTGGAAGTCGCCTGGAAGGCTCAGCTACGGGTGAACGCCAAGTTCAAGCGCCTGCTGGCGCTTCGGGTGATGAAGGCCAGGGCCGTGGTGGCCGTGGCGCGCGAACTCGCCGCAGCCGGGGCCAGTGGGGAAACCTCGTGAACGGTATTGGTGGGCCTGGCGTGCGGCAACGCACGGCAGGCGATCTCATATCCTAGATACCTGCAAGCACAGTGATGCGGCCCGGCAACGCGCTTGTGCTCAAGGAGCAGGCGGCCCGTGAAGCCGCAGCACCGGCCAGCCCTGTTGCGCTGCCTCTGCCGCCAGCCGCTCATCGGGATGCACGGCCACCGCATGCTGCACCGCACGCAGCAGCGGCAGGTCGTTGGCCGAATCACTGTAAGCCCAGGACTCGAAGTCTTGCAGCTGTTGACCCCGCGCCGCCAGCCACGCATGCAGGCGCACGACCTTACCTTCGCGCATGTTGGGCAGGCCGCTGATGCGACCAGTGAAGCGGCCATCGGTGCCGACCTCGCACGCGGTACCGATCAGGTGATCGATGCCGAGAAGCTGCGCCGTGGGAGCGGCGATGGTGCTGTTGGTTGCCGTCGTCAGCACCACCAGCGCACCGCTGTGCAGTTGCTCGCGCACCAGGGCGCGCGCCTGCTTGCCGACCAGCGGCCACACCACGTCTCGCACGAAGGCCGACAACAGCGGCTGCCACTGTGCCGCCGTGCGGCCGGCCATCGTCGACACATAGAAGCCGGCAAAGTCAGCCACGCTGACGGTGCCGGCCTTGTAGCCCCGCTCCATCGCAGCGTTGCGGGCGCCGAAACCCTGGCGGTCCAGCACGCCCTGGTCCATCAGGAAGTTGCACCACAGCACGTCACTGTCACCGGCCAGCAGCGTGTGGTCCAGGTCGAAGAGCACCAGCTTCAAGGTGGCCACGGGCTGGTGCAGCGATCAAAGCGCGGGTTCGCCGTCGGGCAGGCCCAGTTCGCGCAGCGTGTCGGCAACGGCCGCCACGGCCTGGCGCATCTCATTGGCGCCGATGGCCCCGATGCAGCCGACGCGAAAGGTTTCCACCTGCGTGAGTTTGCCCGGGTACAGGATGAAGCCGCGTGACTTGGCGGCTTCATAGAAGCGGCGGAAGTCGTAATTGGCGTGGGCCGGAGCGTGGAAGGTGACGATGATGGGTGCCTGCACCTCGGGCCGCAGCAGCGGCTTGAAGCCCAGCGCGGCCATGCCGTCCACCAGCACACGGCAGTTGTCGGTGTAACGCGCCAACCGCGCGCTGCGGCCGCCTTCTTCC